>NZ_DATCSY010000276.1:0-7069 GCF_036568245.1 Rheinheimera sp.
CGGGCGGCTTCAATCGCGGCGTTTAATGCCAGTAAATTGGTTTGTTCAGCAATGCCTTTTATCACGTCGACCACAGTGCCGATGTTTTCTGACTCTTTAGCCAACCCAGCGACAATCTGTACTGACTGTAACATCTGAGCCGACAATTGCTGCATATCTGCTACCGCTGTTGCGGACAGCGCCTGGCCCTGTCTGGCGTGCTGTTCAGCGTCAGTTGCAGCATCACTGGTTTGCTGAGCATTATTGCTGATATCCTGGGTTGTTGCTGCCATTTCATGCACGGCTGCCGAGACATTATCAATTTGGGCTTTACAGGTCTGGATTTCCTGATTGGTCAGGCTTGCAACCTGAGTCAGGTGCTGGCTACTGCTGTTGACGGATGACGCCTGCTGTGCAGTCTGACGCAATAACTGGCGCAATTTGGCGGTGAACTGATTAAAGTGGCTGGCCAGTGCACCCACTTCGTCCTGACTGCTGATATCAATGCTACGGGTTAAGTCACCGTCGCCGCTGGCAATGTCCTGCATCATCAACGTCAGCTGCTGTAATGGCCGGGTGATGGCAGACGTCATCAGCCAGATCACCAGCAAGGTTACAGCGACTATCAGCAGTGTCAGTAGCATCGCCCAGTTAGTTGCGCTGTTAACAGGCGCTTCTACCACCTTTACCGGTACCAGCAAGGCAATCATCCAGTTCAGTGCCGGAAAGTCCAGCGTCACCGGCTGGGTGTAGGCATAGTAGTCGACGCCATTAAAGTGCACCGCAAGTCTTACCGCGTCGCCCTGTTTGGCCGCCGCCGCCAGTTTTGCAAAACCGCTATTACCGTCTGTGTCGAAATTGGCAATAGGGTCGTTAGGGGTATATTTTACGCCGCCCGCCTTAGCGAAGTGGACGATATTGCCCTGCTCGTCGAGCAATGCCGGTAAACCATGGCCCTGATAACGCAGCTGCTCCACATGCTCGCCAACTTTGTTGATGTGTAAATCCAGGCCGCCGACACCCAGCAGTTTGCCACTGCTGTCACGTACCGGCCCCTGGACTACTGTTGAAATAATGCCGGTGGTCATATCGGCCGACGGTGAGTTGACAAAGTAGCGGTTTTTTTCCAGCGTCAGCTGGTACCAGGGGCGTTTACTGGCGAAATAGCCTTTATTGATATCGCCGGCATCGGGTCCTTCCGTTGCTACACCGGTGCGGGCGCTCTCGCGGAAATATTCACCTGAACTGTCCAGCGCAAAAAATGCTGACAAGATATTAGGATCCCGGCTGCTGATGCCAATAAACGTCTGGTTGATTTGCGGGTAACCACTGACGCTATTGAGCACGGCACCGCGTCCTGGATAATTACTAAACCATTGCTGGAATTGCGGGTTTTCCAGATAAGTGCGGGCGACCTGACCATACTGCGCGAAGAAGCCAGCAATGCGGGACGCTTCTTGCGTTACGGCATGACTTACTTCTGAGTTCACCTGCAAACTGGTTTGCTGCTTAATGTCACTGACTACTAAAATGGCCGTGCCGAGCAATAAGACGGCAACGGCGCTGCCGATACTAAGCAACAACTTTTGCTTAATAGACGCCTGAGTAAATAAACGCATGCAATACCCCTAAAACCTGAATTTTCTTGTTGTAATATCTTGTTTTTATTTGGTGCGAAAGCATCCATGCCAGCAGTTACTATGCCAGATCCTGGTGCAAAACCAAGCGTTCTGCAGCATTAAATGGCATAAATGTGGTTAATTATCATGATAATGCAAAATTCTCGCCATGCAGCGGTGTACTGCACAGAACGTAGCTCTTGCTTTAAATTTTAAAGCTCGTTGTCGAATTTAATCTCTGCTAAACGATTAAGTATGGTCAGCTTAACGCTGCTTATAAACAACACGACTTAACAACCGGAGAGACTATGAACCGTATGATATTTGTTAACCTGCCGGTGCAGGATTTACCTGCTTCTATGGCTTTTTATACTGCGCTGGGCTTTAGTAACAATGCGCACTTTACCGACGAAACCGCTGCTTGTATGGTCTGGAGCAGCGAGATTTATGTCATGCTGTTAACGCATGATAAATGGCGTCAGTTTACCAAAAAGCCAATTGCGTCAGGCAGTACCAGCGAAGTGATGCTGGCGCTGGCACTAGACAGTATTGATGCGGTGAACAAAATGAATGCTGCAGCGGCGGGCTCTGGCGGTACGGCAGATGTCAATCCGAAACAGGAGCTGGGTTTTATGTACAGCTGCAGTTTTGCTGATCCTGATGGCCATATTTGGGAGCCGTTCTGGATGGATCCTGCGGCTATACCGCAAGGCTAAGCGGTTTTAGGTGCGCTAAACGCTTTACTGTAAAAACCGGACGGGTCGAAGCAGCAGACCCGTTTTTTGCCCGATGCCAGCATATCGCAGGCATTACTGATGCGCTGCAGCCGGGTTTTTGCCTGTTTGGCTGAGGTTATCCAGTGGATCCAGTCCAGCCGCGCAATAGTCGTCGTATCCTGCCAGGTTGCTAACGCGGTAGGGTGCGCCGCCAGCGCCTGCTGTAAATCCTGCGGTACCTCCGGTTCAGGTTCTTGCCCAACCGGCTTGACACTGAAGTTTGCATTTTCCCCAATCTGCACACCGGAGGAATCCAGAAGAGTTTGTGTTAGCTTTAACCAGTGGCTTAACTGCCCATCCGGCTCCAGTGTGGCCTGAAAAGTGTGACCGTTGATACTACCTTCGATACTTGTTCTGCCGCGGCGGGGTAAGGTTTCACTTATTTCTTTGGGCAGAACAATAAAGCCCCAGGCATCGGTATCACCCATTTGTGCCGGACGTAGGATGGTCGCGCTAAACTTTGACGTGTTTCCATTGCGCAAGCAATTACTGGTATTTACAAGCATGGACTTAAGCCTTGTGCACAATCCGATAACCAATTGAATAAATAGTATCTTTCCCACTGCAAGCTGCATTATCAACAGTTGCAGGTACCGAGCAACGACCATCACCAGCGTCCAGGCAAAACCGGAACTGAGTAATTGTTTTTACGGGGGCCGCTATAATGCCTTGAGGTAATTCAGACCATTTCCAGTTTTTTACTGTAAGCTCAGCTTGTTTAGCGAAATATCGGCTGCTGGAAGAAAGTACTTTGACATCCCTTATCTCATAGCTGGGAGTAATTACATACTCAACTGCTGCGCAACCGTCGCGCCCCGCGATCGCTTCTTCAACCGGATATTTTGGAGCAAAACGCTTTAATTCAGACCATTTTTCAGTCTGTAACTCTGCTTCAGTTAATTGCACATCTTGGAATTGCGGTGGAGGAGAAGTTTGACAACCTGATAGCAAAATTAAAGCAAAAACACTTAATATGTACCTGTTCATATTTGAAGCCTTTTTAAAAACAATTAATATTCACTTATTTAAAAAATTAAACATTCCGGTCAAATATATAGCGACTTACTTCGGCAATCAAATGTTTTGCTGTAAGCTGAGAAACGATAGAATTAAAGAAAAGATATAATAAGGGAAGTTATTGATACAACTGATTTTTATGCAGTATTGTTATGGTCGGCAAAATGGATATTACAGCCATTGGTATTTTTTCATTTCACTTTAAGAGATTAGGTAAGTACTGCGGACGGTTTGGCCCATAACGCTTTAGCTCTTATCCGTTGGCAAGCTGTTGTTACCTTGTGCCAACGACAACACCGCTTTCGATATTTCGGTGAGGATGTATTAAGATGATGGACTTTCAATAAGTATTTTGCACTATCTATCAGTCAGGGTGAATTAACGTATGTACCAACAAATACTCACTTTCTGGTTTGAAGAATTAACGCCGCAGCAGTGGTGGCAGGCAGATGAGGAATTTGATAGCACAATAAAACAGCGCTTCTCCGCCATATTGCAGCAGGCGGCGGCAGGTGAATTAGCTCACTGGCGGCAAGGCGTAAAGGGACGTCTGGCTGAAATAATCGTATTGGATCAGTTCTCCCGTAATATTTACCGCGGTACAGCTCAGGCATTTTCGCAGGATGCTATGGCATTAGCATTGGCGCAAGAAGCCGTTGCTGCCGGGGCGTTACGGCAGCTAAACGCTGACGAGCGTAATTTTTTACTGATGCCTTATATGCACAGCGAATCAGTTGTCATCCATCAAAGCGCCGAGACGCTATTTAAGCAACACACACCAGAGAACAACTATCAATTTGAGTTAAAACATAAAGCGATCATTGACCGGTTTGGCCGCTATCCGCACCGCAACAACATATTAGGCCGGCCATCGACAGCCGAAGAAACAGCATTTTTGCAGCAGCCCGGCTCTGGCTTTTAACTCTGGCACAGCATTTTTGTACAAGAAAACCGGTTAAAAACCGGCTTTCTTAGCTAAGGTGCCTTTTATGCTTTGGCAGCAGCGATATATTCGTCAACCATCTGTTCGAGCACATCCAGTGGTAGAGCTCCGTTTTTCAGCACGATATCGTGGAACTGACGGATATCGAACTTATCACCAAGTGCGGTTTTGGCTTTCTCGCGCAGTTCGACAATTTTCAGCATCCCAATTTTATAAGCGGTGGCCTGCGATGGCATCACAATATAACGCTCAATCGCTTTTTCTACCGCTGATTGGGTATTGGGTGTGTTATCCAGTAGATACTGAATAGCCTGTTCGCGGCTCCATTTCTTCGCGTGAATACCGGTATCCACCACCAGACGGCAAGCGCGCCACAATTCCATTGCCAGCCGGCCAAAGTCTGAGTACGGGTCCTGATACAGGCCAATCTCTTTGGGCAGCATTTCGGTGTATAAGCCCCAGCCTTCAATGTAGGCGGTGTAGCCACCGAAACGACGGAACTTAGGCATGGCTTCTAATTCCTGCGCTATCGCCAGCTGCATATGATGGCCCGGAATACCTTCATGATACGCCAGAGCTTCCATTTCATACTTTGGCATATCGCTCATGCGGTACAGGTTGGCGTAGTAAATGCCCGGGCGGCTGCCATCCATTGACGGCTGCTGGTAAAATGCTTTACCGGCGGTTTTTTCCCGAAACGGCTCTACGGCTTTGACGATCATTTCAGCTTTGGGTTTGACCAGAAACAGTTCATCCAGGCGGCTGCGCATATTGTCGATTATCGCAGTAGCATCTTTCAGATACTGCGCTTTTCCTTCGTCACCGTCCGGGTAATAAAACTGCGGATCAGTCTGCATAAAGTTAAAGAAGGCTTTTAAATCGCCGTCGAAGCCGGTTTTATCCATAATTGCACGCATTTCATTGTGAATACGTGCCACTTCGTCCAAGCCAGTCTGATGAATTTCTGTCGCGGTTAAGTCTGTGGTAGTGGTGCGTTTGAGGGCGTTATTGTAAAACGCTTCGCCATCTTTAAAACGCCATACGCCATCTTCGGTGCCAGCTTTTTGCTCTAGCTGTTGTAAATACTGAATTAAACCGGTGTAGGCGGGTTTAACACTGGTCAGCAGCGCAACAGCGGCTTCATCCAGCAGCAGTTTTTTTGCTGCATCAGTAATATCAAGCGCTGTTACTTTTTTCCGGAAATCTGCCAGCAGGGTGCTGTCTTCGCCGTTATCAAACGGCGCGCCTTTAATCACATTTTCACTGGCAGAAATAACCATAGGAAACACGAATTTCGGCGCGATAATGCCTGCTTCGGCGCGTTTTTGCAGTTGCTGCTGTAACTGAGTAAAAAGGGCTGGCACCGCGTTTAAGCGGGCAATATAGGCTTTGGCATCGCTTTCGCTGCTGATACTGTGCTGGTTGATCAGCAAGCTGGGTACCTGAGAATGAGTACCAAACATCTGATTCACCGGGTAGCTGTACAGGCGCCATTTCGCATCATCCAGCTCTTGCTGCAGCTCCTGTTGCATCAACAGATAGCTGACGCGGGTAGCGTCATCCAGTTTGCTTTGGTCAATACCTTTTAGCATCGTCAGATGTTGTCTGGTCAGCTCCAAACCTGCCTGAAAATGCTCGTCAGATAAGTCCTGCCATTTGTCGTAATCGTCTTTAATACCCAGACGGGTTTGCAGCAGCGGGCTGCGGCGCACATTGTCCATAAAAATCTGTTCAAACAGATTATTAGCTTTTTCAGACTCGCTGCTGGCTACTGCTGCGGTTTGCGCAGTGGTAGATGCCGGTGCTGAAGTTTGCTGTGGGCCGCAACCGGCCAACAGTGCCATGCTGATGGCGACCGGCAATAAGGCCCGGCGTGTAAAAATATGCTGTTTCATCTGGATTCCTGCTGTTGTCGTTAGAATAGTCGGTTTTATTCTACGCAAGCTGGTTCAGATGAAAAGGTAAAGTATCGCAGTACAGTCTTCTGTTATCTCAGCGGGCTTTGCTAAATTAGCCCGCGCCCGCTAGATAAACAGGGTCAGCAAATCGTTCAGATAACGCGCGCCTTTATCGGTAATTTGCCAGTGTGATGCCGTTACCGTGATAAGTTGTTTCTGCTCCGCCTCGTCAATAGCGGCACTGATAGTGCTCAGCGGTAGGCCGGTGTAGGCGGTAAAATCGTCTACCGGGCAGGGTTCCAGCAGGCGAAAACGGTTCATAAAAAACTCAAAAGGCCTGTCTTCCGGCTCTACCTGCTGGCGGCTATCCATGTAACCGCGGCTGATATCCATATAGCCTTTAGGGTGTTTAATTTTTACCGTACGTAAAATGCTGTTGCGCGATGGCAGCGTAATTTTACCGTGCGCGCCACAACCAATACCGAGGTAATCTCCGTAGCGCCAGTAATTCAGGTTATGCTGACATTGCTGGCCTGCCTTGGCATAGGCAGATATTTCATATTGTTGATAGCCATGTTGTTGCAATAATGCCAGTCCCTGCTGTTGAATATCCCACAAGGTATCGTCCGGCGGCAACACCGGCGGGCGGGAAGCAAAAGCGGTATTGGGCTCGATGGTCAGCTGATACCACGACAGATGCGGCGGACTTAAATCTATCGCCTGTTGCAAATCGGCTAGCGCGCCTGTTACATCCTGCTGTGGCAAACCATGCATTAAATCCAGGTTAAAGCTTTTCAGTGGTAAGGCTTTGGCGAGCTTTGCCGCAGCTATTGCTTC
>NZ_DATCSY010000277.1:0-5961 GCF_036568245.1 Rheinheimera sp.
TAAACGCCGGATTTATAACACTCGCGATGAAGCACGTAGTGACATTTTTGAGTATATCGAGGTATTTTATAACCGTCGGCGAAGACATAGCCATTTAGGGCAGTTATCACCGGCAGATTATGAAGAAAAAGCTAATCACAACGAGGCTAATGAGTGTCTATGAGATTAGGGGAAGTCCATTTGAGCAAAGTTTTCTAGCTTGTTTTGAAGTCAGACTGTGATAAAAAAGGCGAACCATCTGGTTCGCCTTCTATACTTAGTTAGTTTCCAACTTCAATTTCAGTTTCCAACTTCGATTACGAGGTTTCCAACTTCCATTGTTGTTATCACTTCGCAACCGATTAACGATACGCTTCCGGGCTTGGGCATGAGCAGATCAGGTTGCGGTCGCCGTATACGTCATCGATACGGGTTACCGTTGGCCAGAATTTGTTTTCTGCAACAAACTTAGCAGGGAAAGCGGCGTACTGACGCTCGTATGCGCGATCCCACGCCGGGTCGAAGATATCTTCCATCGTATGTGGTGCATACGCCAGCGGGTTGTTATCTACTGTCCACTCACCTGCTTCAACTTTGCCGATTTCAGCACGGATGGTAGTCATCGCTTCGATAAACTTATCCAGCTCGGCTTTGCTTTCAGACTCAGTTGGTTCAATCATCAGCGTGCCGGCAACCGGGAAGCTCATGGTGGGTGAGTGATAACCAAAGTCCATTAAACGCTTGGCGATATCCATTTCGGTAATGCCGCTGGCTTCTTTTAACGGGCGAATGTCGATAATACATTCGTGCGCAACCCGGCCGTTGGTACCGCGGTACAATACCGGGAACAGCGGGTCGAGTTTTTTCGCCATGTAGTTTGCGTTTAATATGGCAAATTCAGTCGCCTGTTTTAAGCCTTCGCCGCCCATCATTGCAATGTACATCCAGCTGATTGGCAAAATACCAGCACTGCCAAACGGTGCTGCAGATACGGCGCCGTTATCGCTGCCAGTACCGTCGATACTTACCACAATGTGGTTAGGCAGGAATGGGGCTAAATGGCTTTTCACACCGATTGGGCCCATGCCCGGGCCGCCACCGCCGTGTGGAATACAGAAGGTTTTGTGCAGGTTTAAGTGCGATACGTCTGAACCGATAAAGCCAGGAGCAGTTAAGCCTACCTGAGCGTTCATGTTGGCGCCGTCCATATACACCTGGCCACCGTAGCTGTGAATAATGTCGCACAGCTCACGGATGCTTTCTTCAAACACACCGTGGGTAGATGGGTAAGTCACCATGATGGCAGCTAAACGATCGCCCACTTCTGCAGCTTTGGTTTTTAAATCGTTCATGTCGATATTGCCGCGCTTATCACACTCTACCAGTACTACATCGTAACTGGTCATGGCAGCTGTAGCAGGGTTAGTACCGTGCGCTGATACCGGAATTAAGCAGATATTGCGGTGACCTTCGCCACGGCTTTCATGGTACTTACGAATAGCAACCATACCGGCATACTCACCCTGCGCACCTGAGTTAGGCTGCATAGAGATGTTGTCGTAACCAGTGATATTCACCAGCCAGTTGCCAAGCTCGGTGATCATCTCGTAGTAACCTTCGGCCTGATCGCGTGGTACGAACGGGTGTAGCGAACCAAATTCCGGCCAGGTTACCGGGATCATTTCGGCAGTCGCATTCAGTTTCATCGTGCACGAACCTAATGAAATCATCGAGTGGTTCAACGATAAATCTTTGTTTTCCAGCTTTTTGATATAACGCAGCATCTCAGTCTCGCTGTGATACTGGTTAAATACCGGGTGGCCCAGTACGCTGTCGTTACGCACTAAATCGGCCGGAATCGACTTGCTACCTTCAGTAACAATACTGTTGTCCAGCTGCTCTACGCTTAAGCCGTGGTTTGCACCCAGTACGATATCAAACAGCTCGGCAATATCGCTGCTACTGGTGGCTTCGTTAAAGCTTACTGCCAGGCTGTCAGCAACGTCGGTACGCAGGTTTACACCTGCTGCTAACGCGCGGCTGATAACAGCGGCACGGTCAGCCACTTTAAAGGTAATGGTATCGAACCAATGTGCATTAACAATGCTAACGCCTTTGGCAGTTAAGCCGGCAGCAAAAATATCGGTACTACGGTGAATACGCTGGGCGATATTCTTCAGCCCCTGCGGGCCGTGGTATACCGCGTAGAATGAGGCCATATTGGCCAGCAGCACCTGCGCAGTACAAATGTTAGAGTTGGCTTTTTCGCGGCGGATATGCTGCTCACGGGTTTGCATTGCCATACGCAGCGCCTGATTGCCGCGGCGGTCTTTTGATACGCCGATAATACGGCCCGGCATAGAGCGCTTGTACGCATCTCGGGTTGCAAAGAAAGCAGCATGTGGGCCGCCAAATGCCATAGGCACACCAAAACGCTGGGCAGAGCCTAACACCACATCAGCACCTAACTGGCCCGGTGCTTTTAACAGCATCAGTGCCATAGGATCAGTCGCTACCGCAACGATGGCTTTTTTCGCCTGCAGCTCTGCTATCAGCGCGCTGTCGTTACGTACTTCACCGTTGGTGGCCGGGTACTGGATCAGCGCACCAAAAACGTCATGGCTGGCAGCATCGGCAGCCTTACCTACTACTACGTCAAAACCGAACATTTCAGCGCGGGTTTTTACGACGTCGATAGTTTGCGGGTGCACATCGTCGCTAATAAAGTACAGGTTAGACTTGCTCTTGGTAACACGCTTGGCCAGTGCCATTGCTTCAGCCGCAGCGGTTGCCTCATCCAGCAAAGACGCGCTGGCCAGTTCCATACCGGTTAAATCCAGCGTTAATTGCTGGAAATTCAGCAATGACTCTAAACGGCCCTGGGCAATTTCTGGCTGATACGGTGTGTACGCCGTGTACCAGCCCGGGTTTTCCAGCACATTACGCAGGATCACATTCGGCGTTAACGTCGGGTGATAGCCCATACCAATGTAAGACTTGAACATTTTGTTCTTGCTGGCAGCTTGTTTTAACTTGGCCAGCGCATCAGCTTCTGTCATTGCCGGGCCGGTTGCCAGCGGCGTTTTCAGGCGGATGTCAGCAGGTACCGTTTGAGCGATCAGCGCTTCAACGCTGTCTACGCCCAGCTCGCTTAACATTGCAGCGGTTTCTGCTGCGTCCGGGCCAATATGGCGCTGAATAAATTCGTCATGGTTCGCAAGTTGCGACAGGGTTTTCACAGCGGTGTTGGTCATGCCTGGAATGTCCTGATAATGGTTTTGGTTGTTACTAAAGTTAAGCCCCGTGGCTTTTATGATTCGGCACGGGGCTTAAATGGGGTTTGGCGCTTTATTTACTCGTCAATCGAGTTTTTATAGCCTTCTGCATCTAACAGCGCTGACAGTTCAGCGTCGTCAGATAGTTTAATTTTAAACATCCAGCCATCTTCGTACGGGCTGCTGTTTACCAGCTCTGGTGAATCGGCCAGCGCGTCGTTAACTTCAACAATTTCACCAGACAGTGGTGCATAAATGTCAGATGCTGCTTTAACTGATTCCGCTACTGCGCAGTCATCGCCCTGAGTAACGCTGTCGCCCACTTCTGGCAGCTCAACAAACACCATGTCGCCTAACAGGCCTTGTGCATGTTCAGTAATACCTACAGTGTAAATACCGTTGCCATCATCGCGTGCCCATTCGTGGCTGCTGGCGTACTTTAAACCTTTAGGAATTGAGCTCATTGTTTAATCCTTAGCTGGTGTCTGTTTATTTTAATGTCGTTTTTAATAGTGACAGTTTAGATGACTTTTTTGCCCATGCGCACAAAGGCTGGCTTAACCACTTTCACCGGTACCATCTTACCGCGAATATCTACCTCTGCCGTGTCACCTACCGTAGCAGGTACCCGGGCCATCGCAATACTAAAGCCCAGCGTTGGTGAGAACGTACCCGAGGTAATCTCACCTTCGCCGCCTTCGACAACCACTCGTTGGCCGTGGCGCAGCACGCCTTTGGCTTCCATTACCAGGCCAACCAGCTTCTGGGTGCCTTCAGCTTTATGCTGCTCAAGTGCCTTACGGCCAATAAAATTACGTTCTTCCGGTGCCCAGGCGATCGTCCAGCCCATGTTGGCAGCCAGTGGCGATACGGTTTCATCCATATCCTGGCCATATAAATTCATCCCGGCTTCCAGACGCAGCGTATCGCGCGCACCTAAACCGGCTGGTGCCACACCTGCATCCAGCAGCTTTTGCCAGAAATCAGCAGCCTGCTCGTTTGGCAGCGCAATTTCATAGCCATCTTCACCGGTATAACCTGTGGTAGCAATAAACAAATCGCCAGCCTGAACACCAAAAAATGGCTTCATGCCAGCAACAGCGGCTTGCTGCTCAGCGGTTAATAACGTGGCCACTTTAGCTTTTGCATTCGGGCCCTGCACGGCAATCATCGCAAACTCCGGCCGTTCGGTTACAGTAACCTCGAACGCTTTTGCCTGTGCGGTGATGTGTGCTAAGTCTTTTTCGCGGGTGGCAGAGTTAACCACCAGGCGGAAGAAATCTTCCTGCAGGAAATACACAATTAAGTCATCAATTACGCCACCGGCTTCGTTTAGCATGCCACTGTACAGCGCTTTGCCCGGCGTGGTCAATTTAGCAACGTCGTTAGCCAGTAAATAACGTAAGAAATCGCGGGTACGGCTACCGTGTAGATCAACAATTGTCATGTGAGAGACATCAAACATACCGGCGTCGCGACGCACAGCGTGATGTTCTTCAATTTGAGAGCCGTAATTGATTGGCATATCCCAACCAAAGAAGTCGACCATTTTGGCACCGGCTTCCAGGTGTTTGCCATGTAACGCAGTTTGATTAGCCATTGTTATGTCCTGCTTATAGTAAGGCCCGCTTACGTTTTATTAAACGCAACTGCCGGACAATATGAATATCCATACAGTTAAAGCGGATAAAAAGGCGACCGGATTATAACGCAAGGATGTGACGGCAAACAGCCCCTGATTAATTAGTTTTTGTAATGCGACAGCCGCTATTACTAAAAAAACTAACTCAGGCGCTATGCTGTATTTTTTGCCGTGGTTGGGCTAATTTGGGTAAGTCACCACTGTTACCAAGGGCTGCGGCGATGATCTTACTTTTCAGCCACGGCATCTGATCCACCCCGTTCATTCCAACAGCTCTTACCAGCTTAAGCAAAGGTTGCTTATTGCTGAAACCGCGTTTAAAAGCTTCCATAGCAGCAATCAGTGTCTGCGCTTCGGCCTTACGCCAGCGCTCGTAGCGCCGCAGTAGCCGTGTTTCGCTAAAGTCCTGATTATTGGCGACGGCTTCATTTATTAGTTCTGCTAATGAAGCCACGTCCATCAGCCCCAAATTCATGCCCTGCCCGGCCAGCGGATGTATGCTGTGCGCTGCATCGGCCACCAGTACAGCGCGGCCTCTGACCCAACTACTGGCATACCGCATTTTAAGCGCAAAGGCCTGTGGTACGGTTTGCCGTGCTAATACGCCAAGTACGCTGTTACTGGCCGCCGTCAGCGTCTGATTAAACGCCGTTTCTTCCATGGCTAAAAGCTCTGCAGCACGCTGTGGGGTGCAACTCCAGACAATGGAACACTGCTGAGGATCCGGCAGCGGTAACAACGCCAGCGGGCCGCCGGGTAAAAATACCTGCCGTGCTGTAGCCTGATGTGGCAGCTCGGTGCTGATGGTCGCAACTAAGGCCTGATGTTCATAATCCCAGTGCGCCAGCGGTAACTGCATTTCACGGCGTACCAGTGAATTTACGCCATCAGCTCCCACAATCAGCCGGCTTAGCAGTAGCTGCTGCTGATTAATGTTAATAACTACATCGCGCTCGCTTTGCGCCATGCTGTTAATCGTGCAGTTAAACAGCAGTTCGACATTACTATGTTGCTGTAGCTGCTGATACAGCGCGACGCGTATTTGCTCGTTGTCGCAAATCCAGC
>NZ_DATCSY010000278.1:0-9387 GCF_036568245.1 Rheinheimera sp.
GCCATTTTTGCAGCAGATGCAGATATTCTTGATTGGATCCTTAAGCCGCTTAGCGCACCAGACAGAGCATTATTTCAAAGTACTGAACAGCTGAGCGAATCCCCTTTTATCAAATCACGTTATAAGTCGCTTGATGCATCAATTATGGAACTGGCAGACGATATTGCCTATGGCGTACATGACTTGGAAGATGCCATAGTGCTTGGCAATATCAGCCAGAGCCAGTGGCAACAGCATACAGAAGCTGAATGGGCGACGCTGTCCAGCGGTTTAAAGCAGATGATGCAGCAAATAAGTGCAGCGCTGTTCAGTAACCAGCATCATTTGCGTAAAGACGCGATAGGTTCCCTGGTTAATCTGCTGATCAGTTCGGTCGAGTTGGCCGAAGTGCTGCCGCAGGCGCAAGAGCCATTGATCCGGTATAACGCAGTATTAACCACAGAGCCGCAAGCCATTTTGCATTGCCTGAAACAAGTGGTATACCGCTGTGTTATAGCGCGGCCAGATATTCAGCAATCACGTTTTCGCTGTCAGAATATGCTGATGGCTCTGTTTGATGCGTTTTCATCAGACCCATCGCGCTTGTTACCCGCCAATACCCAGCAGCGTTGGCAACAAGCGCCAACCCAACTGAAAACCCGGGTGATATGTGATTATATCTCTGGCATGACCGATGACTATGCAGAACACATGTACCGCAGGCTGTATGCAAATAGCTAATATTTATCAGGCAGGTTAAGAGTTTTGTCACAACACGCATTACGGGTATTAGCCGGGCCGACAGCCCTGGTTCAGATCAAGCAGCATGGCTTTAACCAGGCCGATTTTAATGTCATGGTAGGTGCCAGCGGTGGACCTAAATGGTTTTGTCTGTACGGGCTGGACCAATACTTATTTGGCAGTTTTTTTCGCCAGCGCAGCACGCCACTGCATATTCTTGGCAGCTCCGCCGGTGCCTGGCGTTTTGCCTGTTTTGCACAGGCCGACCCGGTAGCTGCTTCGCAGCGATTTTGTCAGGCATACAGCCACATTACTTATCCTAAAACTGCTGATACAGCGCTTATCAGCGAAATTTCCGCCCGTATTATTGACGATGTGTTCCCCTCTGAGACAGAGGTTCAGCAGGTACTTGATAATCCAAATATAAAGCTGAGCCTTGTGGTCGCTAAAGCGCAGCGTATCTCCTCTGCAAGGCATAGGTTGCTGCAAGCAGGTGCCCTGACATTGGCTGCAGGTGCCAATTTAGTAAACCGCCAGCACTTACGCCATTTCTTTGAGCGCGTTTTGTTTCATGTGCCCGGTGAAACATCGCCGTTTCACCACGCGGGTTTACTGCCAACACGACATGTCGAGCTTACAGCTGCAAACTTAAAGCAAGCGGTGCTGGCCAGTGGCTCCATTCCTATGGTGCTAAACCCGGTAGAGAATATTGCAGGTGCAGGCCCCGGGCTATATTACGATGGCGGCGTCACCGACTACCATTTCGATTTACCTTTCAGTAATGATGGCTTGGTATTGTATCCTCACTTCTACCCCTATCTGACGCCCGGTTGGTTTGACAAAGCCCTTAAGTGGCGCAGAGCCAATCCGGCACATCTGCACAACGTGGTCTTGCTCTGCCCCAGCGCAAGCTGGGTGCAGTCTTTACCTTATGGCAAAATACCGGATCGCAACGATTTTAAGTTACCTGACAGTGCCCGAATAAACTACTGGCAGACTGTGATACAACGTTCTGCAGAGCTGGCCGAGGCAATGCAACAAGGCCATTTTACGCTTGAGGCCTTATAAAACAGTTAAATTGTTCAAATTTACCGCAATCAAACGTACCTGTTAAAGAACCAGCTATAATTGGCCGCTTTATTCAGGTTACACTTGCGTCACGTTTAATTTACCACAACAAGGAAGTATGATGTCTACCCGCGATCCTCTGATGAATACGCGACAGGCGTACGAAGTAACACCAGAGCGTAAAATCCGTAAAAAAATAGCGCTGCAACAAGGTGAAATTTCAAACCTGAGTTTTTGGATAAGCCAGATATCAATGATTATTGCCACCGTATTAGGTGTTTACCTTGCTGCTCAGCAAGGTTTACAACAGGCAGTTATGTTTGAGCAGATCCAAAGCGACAAGAATAACTACTACCTTCGTACATCACTGCAGCAGGAACTGACTGACAACTTACAGCTGATCCGCGACTATACCGAGCAAATAAAAGGCGCCGGCGCTCACACGATTAAACGTTATCCATTGCAACTGGATACTTTTGTCTGGGAAAGCATGAAATACTCACCGGCAACGCTGGAAACGCCGCCATCTTTGCTAAGTGCCAGCAGGCAGTTTTACCGCCAGGCTAACGACATCTACCAGAAGATTTACAGCAGTTTTTATCACAGCACTTATGGCTCGAAGTTGCTGCTGGAGCTTGTTGAGCAAATGGAAACAGACGTATTACCCAAATTTGCTGCCGACACAGACAAACTAAAGCTAATGTTGGCTCAGCAGAATATTGAGGTAGAGTAAAATGAACAAACCACAACAATACTGCCCTTGCTGTCAGGATAAGACACTACAGACAGTTGAATTACACGGCCAGCAGGTTGAGCGCTGCGCCAGCTGCAATGGTTTATGGTTTGATGATGCGGAACTGAGCCAGGCCATTGTGCATGGCAGTGAACTGACCGATCCCTACTGCGTAAAGAACAGTTTCGGTGAAAAACTCGCGCAGCATCAGTATCACTGCCATCGCTGCAATAGCAAAATGCAGCAATATCATTTGCTGAAAGACTACCAGGTAACCATAGATAACTGCAGACGCTGTAATGGTATTTGGGTTGATGGTGACGAAGCCGGTCAAGTACTGGCAGCACCTAAGCTGCAAGCGGCTCTTACCGTTCTGAACCAAAAAGTGTGTGCGAAAAGCTGGTTATTTCAATTTTTTACACAGATGCCAAAAGAGTACAATATCAAACCCCATCGCACGCCGTTGATGACCTGGAGTTTGCTGGCACTGAACATTTTGATTTTTATCCTGTATGGTTTTGATAATAACGCCACTGACTGGACTTTTCGCTATTTTGCATTGGACTCCTTAACGTTATTTCCCGGGCAGCAATGGTGGACTTTGCTAAGCTACCAGTTTCTGCATGGTGGTGTTCTGCACCTGATTGGTAACATGTATTTTCTCTGGATAATTGGCGATAACCTGGAAGATGCGCTTGGACCGTGGAAATTCCTGGCCGTATATCTGTTTTGCGGTGTAGTCGCTGCGGTAGCAGAGCTGCTTGCCTGTTATCTGGTAAACCGTGACCTGCTAATGGTAGGCGCAAGTGGCGCTGTAGCAGGCTTATTTGGTATGTATTTGCTATGGTTCCGCCACGCCAGCCTGACATTTATGTTTATCGTCTGGCAGAAAAAGCTTAATCCGGCATGGTATTTTGCCATCTGGGCAGTAATGAATATTATCGGTTTGCTATCTGAAGATCTCAGCGTGGCTTACTGGGCACATCTGGGTGGGTTGGTTGCAGGGCTGGCTGTTGGGCTGGCATTAAAGCAAAAAGTTATGGCGCAAAACCCGCTGTTACAATTACTGCAACGGCCAGAAGCCAGAATATTACGCTGATACTTAGCAGGCATGGCCTGTAACGGAGTTATTTATGATCACCTCATTACTGTTAACGCTGTTTATCGCCATGCTGTTGCCTTTTCTGGCTAAAGCTCCGCTGGCTTTTGCGATGCAAAAATCAGGCGGGTATGACAATCATCATCCAAGAGCGCAGCAAGCTGCGCTCAAAGGCTTTGGCCAGCGCGCCAATGCCGCCCATTACAACAGCTTTGAAGCTCTTATAATCTACGCCTGTGCAGTTTTTGCAGCCTTGGCCACAGGCATCGTTGATCAAACCACAGTAACGCTGGGTTGGGTGTTTATTGCCAGCCGCATCGTTTATTTATTGTGTTATTGGTTAGACTACTCTACCCTGCGCTCTGCCGTATGGGGCACGGGTATGATTGCAGCATTCACCATCGCAGGCCGTGCGATATTGGGTAGCTGAATAACAGAAACGAGTTTAATCACTGCAAGCTGTAAAACCGGGTTATGGCAGAGGTTTAGATTAAAGCACATCACCTGCCATAATATGCGTTGACGATTTTCAGGTCCGCTTTTCTCAGCTCAACAACATAAGTCTTTTTACCAATGCTTCCTCTTTGACCTGCAGGATAATCAGCTGGTTGGTAATAAACAATCCAGTTATTGTCATCTTCCATAAGCATGATGTTGTAACCTGACAAATCTACTTCCTGGTCTTTAACATACCCACCAGCAAGCTTAATAACGTCAAAATGCGACGCTTTAATTGATAATACTTCTACAGGCGCTTTAATCTCTGACACTGTGGAATTCCCCATAAATATAAGCAGTGCAATAGACACTAAAATTTTCATTCTTTTAACACCGAAACAGTTCCATCTTCCGGGTTGAACACCTTAAATAACCCACTGGGTGTTCCTAAGTATCCCCGGTAGCCTGATATACCGCGAGCATCCGCACGGATCCCAGAGTAATCGCTCGCTGAAAAGTTATCACTGTTAAACTCATCACGTAAAGGATCGCCTGTTCTGATTGCAGCTCCACTAACTCTGTCTACCAATGAATAATCACCATGTGTATGGTAGTCACCAACCAGTGTTGCGCCATCGGGTATAACTGCGTCATGTGGATTAACACCTTGATCAGACCCTTTTACAGGGCCGGAAAAGCCGTAATTACCGCTTTCATCTCGGTATATTAACCCTCCGTATTCAAGATTGTCAGTAATTGACAACGGATTAGCTAACTTCAAAGCAGCATTAGCAGCTTGGTCTTGGGTACTGAAGACATTTGCAGCATTCTCTTTACAGCTTAACCCCAACGGATCTATCCAGTTAATATGGTTTGGGGCATACTGGTAGTGATTTATACCACCTAACAGCCCTATCGGGTCCTGGCTGATAAAACGGCCTGTTTGCGGGTCATAATAGCGAAAATGGTTATAGTGCAAACCACTTTCACTATCATAGTATTGCCCTTGAAAGCGGAGCGGGTTGTCCACCGTATTAACGGTAACAGTGGCTTTGCCAAATACACTGTACTGCGCCTGCCAGACGACATTATTGTCAGTGTCTGTCAGGCTAAGTGGTGTGCCAAGGTGGTCCAGCTGGTAAAAATACAGCTGCCCATCTGCCAGCAGTGCCAACGGTTTGTTAGTGCCAGGCTCATAAATGTACCAGCGGTACTCGCCTTGTCGGTATTCACCGACCAGGTTGTTTGCCTCCCACAGATAATCTGTCCGGCCACTGGCTGTGACCTTGGCACTACGTCGGCCATAGGCATCATATTCATAACGCGTAACCTCTTCAGTCTTGCTAGTAACGCTGCGTAGTGCCGTTAACTGGTTAAAGCCATTGAATTCGCGCTGCTGACGTTTGCCCGCAGAGTTAATCGCGAGCTGGTTGCCACTGTCATCATATCGGTATTGGTTATCATAAAACCGCAGCAACCTGTCCTTTGAGACTTCAATCTCATCGCCGGTTGGGTTACCGAAACTGTCCCATTGATGTGTCTCACATTGCGAACTATCTGAACTATGCGTCTTGCGTTTAAGCTGATCGAGACAGTTGTATTGATATTCAGTATCACCTTGTTGGTTATCCGTAACCAAAAGCAGTTGATGCAGCTTGCTGTAACAGTAGTTACGGCTAAGTTTCTGTTCACCAACCAGCCATTGCTGGGCTGTCAACCGGCTAAAACTGTCAAAAGCTTGTTTAAGCTGCAACCCGGAACTGTACTCCCGCGATGTTTCGCGCCCTGCAATATCGAAACTTCGCCACATAATAGGCTGCTGATTAACTGCCAGTTGCGATAAATAGCCATGCTCGTTGTAACGGAAATCCAGCCTGGTGCCGTCAGGCAGAGTTGTGCCAACAAGCCTTGCCGCTTCGTCGTAAAGATGTAAAGTGCGCCAGTCGTCCTGCCAATGCTCAGCCAGTTGCCCGCAGCTATGGTAACTAAAACGCAGTTTACGGCTTGCGTTGCTGGCCCTAAGAGGCCGACCCAGTTTATCGTAGTGGAAATGGTTACTGGCCAGTTGCTGACCAAACAGCGCAGTCTGCTCGGTTATTCTGCCGCGGCTATCTCGCTTAAGCCTGATCTGACGATGACTGTTATCTGTGACTGAGCTGATGTTGCCGCACACGTCATACTGGTACTGCTGTCGCCTGCCGTCAAAGCCCAACAGTGTTACCGGACGTTCCTGCGCATCATACTCCAATTGATAGCGTGCACCATCACTGCGCATAATGGCAGTCAGGTTACGTTCTTTATCATATTCGTAATTAAAACAACTACCATCTGCAAGCAACTGCGCCACAGGCTGGTTTAAGCCTTCATATTGCCACTGAGTGCACTCACCCTGAGCATTGGTTTTACTGAGAAGCCTTCCGGCTGCGTCATATTCAAATTGTTCGGTGACGGCCTGTTCAGGCGAGTCTGCATTGTAGCGCTTAATCGCAATGATTTTACCGGCGCTATTACGCTGGTACTCGGTGATTAGACCCGCTGCATCCACTATCCCGTTTATACGCCCCAGCTTGTCATAGCTGTAACGTGTTGTCGCTTCACCTAATTGTTTTGCCAATAACTGGCCATCGTCGTCCCACAAATACTGCTCAATACGGCCGTCTGCGTGCTGTATCCTGCTTAACTGGCTATTCTGATCGTAGTAATACCGGCGGGTGCTGCCACTGGGTCGGGTAACTGATTTTAGCAGCCCGCCAGCGCTGTACTCCCGTTGCCAGCGTTGTCCTTCGGCATCGGTAAAGCCTATGCGTTGGCCAAGCTCATTATACTGAAAATGGCTTATTGCACCGTCAGCCTGTTCAACCGTAATAAGCTGGCCAAGCTCGTTGTAGTAATAGCGCGTTACAGCGCCATCCGGTGCAGTTTCAGCAACTTTCTTACCTTGCTTGTTCCAGTTGTAAAGCCAGATCGCACCGTCAGGTGCTATTTTCTTTATTAACTGGTTCAGCTCGTTATGTAAATACTGCCAGCGCTGCCCCCGGCTATCAGTACTGACAGTCAGGCGCTGAGCGTCATCATAGCTAAACTGATAATCGTAATAACCGTCATCGCCCCAGTTTCGAATACAGCGTGCTGATGGCCCTTCACCCTGCCAGCTAAAATAATGGCTAAAACCACTGGCGCGTTCCCGCTTTATCAGCAAATGCCCCTGATAACTATACCGCTCCGTCTGGCAGGCCTGGTTAGTTGCGGCAATCAGATCTGCGTCTGCATCATACTGATATTGCGCCAGCGTGACGTCTAACGCTTTCAGGCCCTCAGATGTCTGCTTAACAGCCTCAATCCGGCTGAGTAAACCTGCTTCGTTATAATGCAGTTCAATAGCCCGTTTACTACTGTAATCAAGCCGGCTTAACCTGTTAAAACTGTCATAGTATAACTGCAGGTAGTTACCCAGGCTGTCGTAGATCTGATGCAAAGCCCAACGTCGAGTATGCTTATCGTCGGCTCTGCCCCTTACAAACACCCAATGCGTGCTATCAGGACGCAATAACACCAAGCTGCCATTCTCTTCAAGCCGCAAAGCCAGAGATTCGGTTAACTGATAACTTGTCTGTCCGGGTTCAGGCATCGCAAACGTCAGGCGCCGGCCTTCTTCGTTGTGCAACTCCAATAGCTCTTCGTCGCTGTCACCTTTAAGCGCTGCTATGTACAAATGAAAATTACTGCGCCAGCCATAACCCAATCCCAGGTTTTCATAGCACTGACTGGAGCGATAAGTGCGCTTAAACTGCAGAGCAAACAACCCGGGTAGCTCAAAATCAATCAGCTCTAATATTTCCTCACCGGTGCACATGGCCACGGGGTCACCGCAAAAAGCGATGCTATTGCTTTGTGGTACCGCCTCACCACTTGCCGTTTTTCCTGGCTCACTATTAATCAGCGTGTTATTTACACTGCCTGGGCTGTCCGGCGTACTTGCTGCACCACCAGGTTTACTTGCCTTTGTTTTTTTGTTGCTTGCAGCTGGTGCCACAGGCCCTGAGTCACTGATGCGCTCAGGTTCAGCCATGCGGCAAACAAACAACCGGCCCTCAACAATGGCTTGTGCCAGAGTGTTATATAACCCGGTCTTGGCATGTAGCACCTGCATATTGATTGCCGCGCTACCAAACCAGCCGGAAACATTGACTAATGCTGCGCCGGTGACAGAATCGGGAAAATTATCCTGCAAAAACGCAGCAGCTTCTGCCGTTGAAACAAACTGTATTGCTTCGGCAACAGCATGGGTGCTGAACTGCAACATGCCACCATAGCGGCTTTTAAGCGGTAAACTGTGCATACCCATGTTGATGACACGTCCTTGTGGTTAGTTATCCATACCCTTTACAGCAAACAACGCGACTGCGCGATAGTGCTGTGAAGATTGTTCGTACTGTAATGTCAGGCCCGGTAAACGCCCCTTTGCGCCAGCGCGCATCAAATGAAACAAGCGATATAAGCCGCCGCAGGCACCAAGCTCGCCGCAGAAATATGCTGGCATGCAAAACGCTGTATCAGCTGTTACAGCGCCGCGTAACCAGTGGTACTGTTCAAGCCAGGTCAAAACAGTTGTTTCATCACCACAATCAGGCATATACAACAGTTTCAGTATTTTTGCCTGTTTTGACACTTCAACGCCGGCCAGCCGCAATAAATTACCGGTGGCGTCATCAGCAGCATTATTCAGGTGTCCAGCAGTAGCATCCACGCTACTGAAAACAAGCTGCAGCTGCCTGCCATCTGCCTGGCCTGACAAGGCATTGCCCATACGCAACGCTATCGCGCCCTCAGACAACACATGGTTTGCAGAGTACTTGCGATAACGCTCAAATGCTGTCGCCGAGCACAGGCTATCAACCGCGATAAGCCATATTGAGACCTGCCCCAGTTGTTGTAGCACTTTTTGCGCTGCAGCAAATGCCATCAGCGCCCCGGCACTGCCGTGCGCAAACACCCGGCACTGCGCTGATTGCAACAGGCCCGGCAAGCTACGCATAATATGTTGTATCAGGCTGTTAAGCGCAGAACCCTCTGCAGTGCCAAGCTCAGGCAGAACCAGATAAACAACGCACTGTTCTGCCAACAGATCAGTATTTTGCTTTGCTTTAAGTTTTGCCACTATGCGCTGTAATAACTGGCACAGGCGAAAATTGAAATCTTCCCCGACACAGTAAGGTTGTATAAAAGCGTGTCGAACCTTAGCCCCATGCCAATCCATTTCAGCTGGTGCTAAAACATTCAGCTCGAGCTGCTCAATACAATCAGCATCCGGCATAGCGCCCAAAGTAAA
>NZ_DATCSY010000279.1:0-3200 GCF_036568245.1 Rheinheimera sp.
CCGCCATAGTGATGGGCATACTGAAAATAGCCAACAGCCCGTTGTATCGTAAAACCCGTGATGTCAGCTCAGTAAAAGAGATGGTTACCCGGCTAGGCCTGGATTTGGTACGAAAATGGGTATTGACCTACGCGGTGCTGGGCACTGCCACAGCTGCTTCGGCGATTACAGTACTGGCCCGTGCTTACAGCATGCAACGTATTGCCCGGCACTGGCAGCTGACTGAGCAGCAATGTCAGCAGTATTTTCTTGCAGCACTGATTTCCGGTTCGGACATGTTGTTTGGCATCGCATCGGAGCGGCTGTTACCTTATCTGAATATCAACCCTGCGATCTCTGAAGCTATTGTTAATAACAGTGGCCCGATGGCTCAGGCACTGACTGTGGTGCGCAGTATTGAACGCAGCTATGCATTGAAACAGCCCATTGGCGTGAGTGAGCGCGCTTACGTTAATTTTTACACGACAGAACTGGCGCAAATCCAGTTACGGCTTGCAGAGGCTGGCTTTTAACCAGCTATTAGCGTGGCTTTTTTCTCATATGCCTGGCCAGGCTACGGTCAATCAGGCCATTACGGTGAGCTTCGCGGATATAAATATCCAGCCGCTTTTTAAGTGCTGCCCATTTTGGATGCAACGCTAATGTCAGGTCCGCTTTATCTGTCTGCACACTGTTGCGATAGAACTGGGTATCGGGGAAGTGGTTGTTAATAAGCCAGGTTGCGACATGCTCGTTCATATACACCAGATCGCAACGACCATTAACCAGCATATTCAACTGGTCAAATTCTGAATCAGAATCCAGCCGGATAAGCTGGCCATCAGATAGCTGCTGACTAAAAGCGGTGTATTTATAATAGCGACGTAAACAGATGCTGTGGCTGCTCTGTGCCGTTAACGCGTCTTCAGTGACAGGCTGCAGTGAATAAAGATAGTCGTGATGTTCAACAATAGGTTGGGTAAACAGCAGGGCGTCTGGGTCTTCAGTCCATTTTTCCGCCAGCACAGTTGCGTCGTATTTACCACTGTACACGCCTAACTCAGCCCGCTGACGGTTCTCAAATACGTACTGTAGCTCGTAGGGTTGCTCATTAAAAAAGGCATTTAACAGCTCTGGCACAACGCCCAGTGGCACATTATCGTTAGCAGCGTACATATAAGGTGGCACCTGCGGATAATAAATAGCCACTTTAAATGTTTCTGCACTTGCCATAGGTAAGGCAAATAATAATGATATCAACCAAGCGTAGTGACGCACCTATATTTCCTAAGGTTGCCGGTTACTATCATAACCAGACTCATACAATGCTGTTTTATTCTGTCAGCGCTTTGTGACAAGCAATAGGTTTATGCTGTCGCTGATTTAAAATAAAAATAGTGGCTTAATATGCCAGTTAGTCATTGTATTTTGCAAGCCTGCTTTTTGTTACCACTGATACAGTAGTGATAACGATATATTCCGTGGTCTGCCCGGATAATATCGATCGCCATCAAAACTGCTGTAATCTGCCCGCTCGGCGTAAGCCCGATCTGTCAGATTATTTACCCGGGCGAACAGGGTGAACTGAGGGCTGATATGCCAGCTGCTGCGCAGGTTAAACAAGCTGTGACCGGAGTATTGATGCAGGTTTTCGGTATCCGTGTAGTAGCGGCTGATATAATGCCACTCCAGCGCCAGTTGCATATTGTTTTCCAGTTGCCAGTCAAGTTGAACATTTGCCAGCGTACGTGGTGCGGTATCAATATCGTTGCCGTTTATATCAACGCCATTTAATATTTCACTGTAATGATAACGATGAATGGCGTGGCTGGCGGCAATTTTCATATTGATACTGTTGCTCAGGTCGTAATCCAGCTCCAGTTCAATCCCCTGATGCCGGGATGCACCATCATTAACATTGAAGAAGTTACTGTCGCGGAAGATAAAGTTGTGTTTTGACATCTGATATAACGCCAGTGAGTAGCGCAAACCCGAATGACTGTAACGGTAGCCGAGCTCCAGATTGTTCGCTGTTTCCGGTTTTAAGTCAGCAACATTTTGCTCGCGCTGCAGTTGATATAATTCGGCAGTTTGCGGTGCGCGGTAGCCTCGTGACAGATTAGCATACAGCTGGGCGGTGTTATTCAACTGGTAACTGACAGCAAGTTTAGGCGAAATATCGTCAAAGCTGGAAACGCTGCTTGGCGGCCGGTTGTAGCGACAGCCACCCAAAGCGCAGGGTGTACCATCATCTTTAGTGCGCCCGGTCAGCATATTGTTGTGATAGTTATAGCGCATGTTCTCGTAGCGCACGCCAGCGTGTAGCTGCCAGTCTCCGAGCTGCATGCTCATTGCTGCAAAAGGTGCATACAGCCGGGCCGAAACATCATAGTCATAATGCTTCCCCACAGGCACCGTTTCTACGACAAACGGCGAGCCGCTGGCACTTTGCTGTTGGTACTCATACATATCGCCGCGGGTATATTCGCTGTCAAAACCCAGTTGCAGCTGCAGGTTTGCGTTAAGTTCATGCTGCCACAGTGACAAGATACCGACACCGGACTGGCTGTTACGCTCCAGTGGTGCGCCGGGCAGATAGTGTTTAATAAACTCCATCTGCTGATCGCGCAGGTAAGGTGTGACGGTAACACTGTTTTTGGCAGACAAATCCCAGCTGGCTTTAGTCCACAGCCGTAATGAACGGGCATCGCGGTATGGCTCGACGCCGTCTGGCAGCACTGCGACTGCATCATGCGAGTAATCGCTGGCATAGCCAGCAGTATCCTGCTGTAAATTGGTAAAGGTTACGCCGGTTTGCAGCGCAAATGCGCTGGCGCTATACCGATGGCGCAGATTCACTTTTTGCTGTGTCACACTTTCATTGGCACGGTAGCCGCTGTCAGAGGTGACACTGGCATTAATGCCGATGCCACTGTTAGTAAGGGCTTTACCGGCCCGCAGTTTGTAACGTTGGTAACCATAAGAGCCAAGATCAAGCCCTAGCAGCGCATTATCGTAGCTGGTGTCGGGGGTTATCACGTTAACGACGCCATGTACTGCATTTGAGCCGTAAAGCACCGAGCCCGGCCCTTTAAGCACTTCTATCCGCTGTGCCATTTCGCTGTGTGCTTCAAACAGTTCATTCACGTTACAAAAACCTGCAGCACGTAGCGGTATGCCATCTTCGGCGGTCAGAATACCACCGCAGGCGCCGGCACCGG
>NZ_DATCSY010000280.1:0-37760 GCF_036568245.1 Rheinheimera sp.
GAACACAGCCCCGTATTGCAGGTTCGCAGCGATGCTCAGCTTGAGCTGGCCAGTGGCTGGCAGTCGTTTGATCATATCGTCAATGTAGCAGGCCCCTGGAGCCAACAGTTATTAAAGCAATCCGGTTTACCGCAGCAGCCACTGGATCTGGTGCGCGGCAGCCATTTGCTGCTACCGCCAACCGGAGCTTATGGCCACATGCTGGAGGTGCCCGGCGAGGCACGTATCGTATTTGTGTTGCCCTATCAGGGCCGCACTCTGCTTGGCACTACTGAGGTACGTCAGCAAATGACCGAGCCTATCCGATGCTCAGACGCGGAACGCGATTACTTGCTGGCGACTTACAATCATTACTTTGAACCGCAGCTTGGTGTCGACGATGTGCTGGCAGATTTCGCCGGGGTCAGGCCGCTGCTTACTGGCAGCGCAAATGCCAGTAAAGCCAGCCGTGAGTATCAACTGAACTGGCAGGGTAAGCTACTGACAGTTTCCGGGGGTAAATGGACAACGGCACGGGCACTGGCCAAAAGCGTGGTTAAGCAGGTAGAGCTGAAAAGCCAGTCAGATGACTAACTGGCGTTTATCACAACACTGGTCTGGTTATAACGTAATGGCCAGAATCTTCGAACGGCGTTGATAGTTATACAGCTGCTTCTTCTGTGCCGGTAAATCATCGACAGTCAGCAGTTCAAAACCGTGCTCGAGGAACCAGTGAATACTGCGGGTAGTCAGTGCAAACAGCTTGGCATATTTACGCTGGCGCGCTTGCTGGATCACGGCCTTGAGCAGAATGCTGCCACGATCTGCATCGCGATAATCAGGATGCACCGCCAGACAGGCAAATTCGCCGACGTTTTCTTCCGGAAACGGATACAGCGCTGCACAACCGATAACCAGGCCGTCGCGTTCAATGAGCGTAAACTGGTTAATTTCCATCTCCAACTGCTCACGGGATCGGCGTACCAACAGGCCTTGCTGCTCCAGCGGACGGATCAGATCCAGAATGCCGCCGATATCAGAGATCGTCGCCTGGCGCAGTTTCTCGGCGGATTCGGTTACTATTTGCGTGCCGATACCATCGCGGGAGAACAGCTCTTGTAACAGGGCTCCATCTTCATCGTAGCTGACTAAATGGCAGCGCGGCACTCCGGCCCGGCAAGCGGTAATAGCAGCATGTAAAAATGCCAGTGTACCCGGGCAGGCGTCGTCATCCTGTTGTTCCATCTGCTGCATAATTTTTTCTGCCGCATTTGGCATTAACTCTGCTGTTATTTCGCCATTTTCGCCGATGATGCCACCAATTTCGCTAAAGCCAATCATTTTGTCAGCTTTTAGCTTTACCGCGACCTGGGTGGCAATATCTTCCGCAGTTAAATTAAAGCTCTCACCGGTTACCGAAGCGGCAATCGGGCCCATTAACACTATGCCATTGGTATCCAGCTGACGGCGGATACCGGCAACGTCAATACGCCGCACTTTACCGCTGTGATGGTAATCAACGCCTTCATCCACGCCCAGCGGCTGTGCTATGACGAAGTTGCCACTAACAACGTTTATTTGTGCGCCCTGCATTGGCGTATTGCTTAAACTCATCGACAAACGGGCGGTAATATCCAGCTGCAATGCACCGGCAACCTGCTTAATCAGCCGGAAGGAGTCATCATCGGTTACCCGCACACGGTTATGATAAGTCGGTTCCAATCCGGCTTGTTGCAGCGCCGAGTTAATCTGCGGTCTGGCGCCGTACACCAGTACTACTTTAATGCCCAGGCTGTTCAGCAGGGCGATGTCGTTAATAATACTGCGAAAACCCGGCTGGGTTATGGCTTCACCACCCAGCATTACAACAAAGGTTTTACCGCGGTGAGCGTTAACATAAGGGGCAGACTGACGAAAACCGGAGACAAGTTCAGTGGTGCGCACGGGTGGTGAATTTCCTTCTGGTAAGACAAAACACAGATAAGACATAAAGATGGCAGCAAGATGACAAAATGCCAACTGTTACCACGATAAAGTCGGCATTTTATGTGATTTGTGGGTTTGTATCCACTTTTTAAGCATATCTATGCTTGTCTGGCATAACGGGAGGCGGTTTAGTGCAGTTCTGGCGGCCTTGTCGCACGGGCAAATGCAGATAGCCTAATCGCTGTAAGTACTTCTGTAACTGCATTTAAATTGATATTCGCCAAGCTGCAGCACTTTGAAGGTCACTGCAGCTATAAGACTGCCGGGGGAATATTATCCAACAATAATGTGGGGCAAAAAGCGCGAGCTATCTTTGGTGATCAGGCTGCTGTCTTCCCGTATACAAATGCCTGCAGCACTGTCGCCGACAACCCAGCTGCCAATCAGCGTATAGTTCCCGGCGAACTCCGGCAGCGGCGCTAATTGCTGGCGTACATAACCACTGTCGGTATAGGGGCCGCTTTGTGTCAGGCGTTTGCCTTGCATATCAACCAGTTCGATATTGGCACCTTCACGCGAGAACAGCGGTTTGCGTACCCAGCCCGGTTGCAAAGGGCTGCCATCATCAAAAAACGCTGGTAACAGGTTGGGGTGGCCCTGATACTTTTGCCACAGCAGTGGCAAAATACCTTTGTTCGATAATACCGACTTCCACAGCGGTTCGATAAACTGGGTCTGACTGGTTAAAATTGTGCTGGCGAAATCTTCCTGCAGCATAAACTCCCACGGATAGAGCTTGAATAAACCCTGCACCGCAAAGCCATCCAGATCAACCAGTTGGCCGTCGATTTCTCCGAGTTGTTCCAGCGGTATGTAGCGGCAGTCAAGTCCGGCCTGTAGCGCAATATCCATCAGATAGTCGACTGTGCCTTTATCTTCAATACTTTCTGCCACACTGGCAAAGTAAAATGGCCGGGGTAAGTTAAGCTCACTAAAGGCCTGCTGCAGTTTGTCCTGCAGTGAGTTGAACTGGTCGGCACCCTGCGGTACTTCGCCGCGCATTAGTTGATCTTCCAGCCACACCCATTGAAAAAAGCCGGTCTCAAACAGTGACGTTGGTGTGTCGTAATTTAGCTCCAACAATTTGGCGGGCCCGCTGCCGTCATAGCTGAAATCCATCCGGCCATACAAATGCGGTTGCTGGCTTTGCCAGCTATCGCGCACTGCATCCCAGAACCTCTCAGGGATCGCCAGTTGGGTTAGTTGGCGTTCGTCCTGCACTATATCGGCAACTAATGCCAGTGCCATCTGATGCAGCTCTTCGGTGGGCTCCTCCAAATCGCGCTCTATTTGTTCCAGGCTGAATTGGTAATAAGCGCTCTCGTCCCAATATGGTTCGCCATCGAAAGTATGAAAATTAAAACCAACACTTTCGGCAAAGGCTTCCCAGCCTGGCCTGGGTGTACTGCTGATACGTTTCATGCTTATTTAACCGCCATAGCTACTGGTATTGCGGCTGGCAGCCTGAGCGCCAAAGCCACCCCGGCGGGCCAATGTTGCCGGTTTGGGTTGTACTGTCGATGGTCTGATACTGGTGGGGCCAGGTTGAGACGCTACCGCAGTATTCGTTGCTGTGCGAAAGGTTGCGCGATCATCGCGTGATTTATAGAGCGGCTGGCTGGGCACCGGGTTACGGCTGGCGGTTGCTGTTTGCGGTGCCGGATTGCCGGCCATACCGCCGCGGTTTAACATTTGGCCAGCCATAAAGCCCATCATCATTGGCATAAAAAAGCCGCTGCTTTGCTGGCCCTGCTGCTGTGTTTGCTCTGTTGCGTTGGCAGCCAGAACCGGTGCGGTTTCGCATTGGCCGCTACCAAAATCGGCTTCGCATTCAGTTTTGCTGCTGTAACGTGGCGCTACCTGCGGGTGCAGCGTTTTAGCCTGTTCAAAAGCCGCTTTACATTCGGCGGGTGGGTTATAGTAAGCCGCGCACTCATCCGGAGTGTTAAACACCTGCACTTCAACCGGTTTTTCACCACAGCCAGCCAGTATCATGCCGGCAGCTGGCGCCATCATTATCAGGCGGGCAGTTTTACTGCGTTTAAAGGTTGTCATCTCTGGCTCCTTAATATGTCATAGCGGCAGCATTGAGCATACCAATGGCAACTGAGCAACAGGCTGAAAAGATACCTGCGCTGAGCTCACCGTCACGGATACGTTGTGGCAAAGGTTTGAGTGCAATGCAGCTGAAGAAAAATGCGATAAGCTGCACAACCAGCGCTACCGCACCCCAGATGGCGCAGTCCAGCAGTGACATAGAATGCGTAATAGCACTGGCCAGCGGCCAGGCGAAACCGATGAATGCACCACCAAAAGCAATCGCCGCAGAGGGATTATTAGCACGGATTAACGCAAACTCATCATGTGGCGTTACCCAGGTGTATAGCCGGACAAACAGCAGCAGTAAGATAATAGCCAGTGCAAAGTAAGCGGCAAAAGCCGGTATGCCGGTTAATGAAGTCAAAGCGGTATCTAACATACAGTGTCCTTCTAAGATGAAATTGCGCTGATCCTGCGCAAAAGCCAGCACTTTTACAAGCCTTATTGCCAGCTATGTTGTGTAAATAAAAAAGCCGCGTAACACGCGGCTTATAATTTGTCGGCTATTGCCGTGCTGTTCGGATGTTATTGATCATTTGCAGCACTTCAGGCCGCTGCAAAATATCTTCGATATTGTGGATGAGTTTACGCCGCCAGTTCGGGTACTCAGTACTGGTGCCCGGAATATTAACCGGGGTGCTCATTTGCAGTAAATCTTCCAGCTGGAAGGCGAATAGCCTGGCTGGCTGGCTGGCAGTAAACAAATGGCTGGCACGGATAAGCTGGCTGTAGTTGCCCTCTTCGAGTTGCAATCTGTCACGCATCAGGTGCTTTTCATCAGCGCGCAGTTGGTAAAGGCTGTCTGCTACCTGTGGGTTGGGGAATAAATCCAGCTGATGACGCAGAGCCAGATCATGCTCCTGCCAATAGCCAACCAGCGTCGGCATATCATGTGTACTGACTGTGGCCAACGCCAGTTCCGGATAAGTCTGGCTGGCATGCTCATAACTGCCGGCCTTTTGTTCCAGCATGAATACACGGTAAGACAACACCTGATATTGTGCCATCAGGTGGCTGATTTCAACCGGCACTGTACCTAAGTCTTCGCCGATGACAACACAACTGTTGCGCTGACTTTCCAGTGCCAGAATGGCAAATAAATCGGCGGCCGGAAAGCGGATATAAGCGCCGGCTGTGGCATCGGCACCGAGCGGACAGCACCATAACCTTAGCAGTGCCATAACATGGTCTAATCGCAGTGCACCGGCATAGCGCATATTGGCCTGAATCAGCTGAATAAAAGGCTGATAGGCTTTTTGCCGCAAGGTTTGCGGGTTGTACGCCAGCAAGCCCCAGTTCTGGCCTTTTGGCGCCATAATATCTGCCGGTGCCCCCACGCTTAAATCCAGCAGATAATCTTCCGGTGCGCCCCAGCTTTCTGCACTGCTGCGGCTGGTACCTACCGCAACATCACAGTACAGGCCTATCGCCATGCCATGTTGCTGACATAAGCGTTTCACTTCAGCCAACTGCTGCTGCGCCTGCCACTGCAGATAGAGCTGCAGTTCAATCGCATCGCTGTGTTCACGGGCAAATGCGGCCACTGCTGCGCTTTGCGGGTCCTGCAGCTCAGGCGGAAAACTCTGCCAGGCTGCCATATTCCAGTCCTTTGCAAACATCTGGCCTTGTAATACCTGATGTATGGCTAATTGCCGTAAGCTGTCAGCGCTTTTTGCAACAAACTGCTGATACAGTTGCGCCCGTGCGGTATTGTTTGTCAGATGCTGTTGCTTGAACTGTTGCCACAGTAATACTGCAACACTTTTCTTCAATGCCGCCACGCCGATGTAGTCTACATCGCTGCAATTGCGCAGTTGTTGTAACTGTTGCTGAAAGTTTTCACTGGCGACTAGCTTTTGTGCGGCGTCACAGTGTTGATATTCTTCGGTATATTCCAGCGCAACATACTGGGTGTTTAACCATAACCGGCTGTTAGGGCTGTATGGGCTGCAATCTTGCGGCAATTCAGGGTATAGCGCATGCAGTGGGTTCAGCCCAATAAAATCAACACCTTGTGCAGCAAGCGGGGCTACCATTTGCTGCAAATCGGCAAAGTCCCCCAGGCCCCAATTGCGCGTCGAGCGCACAGCATACAGTTGAATAGCCGGGCCGAAAGTTTTATGCAAAACCGCTTTGTCGTGCAGCTGAAAACAGCGCTGTGGTGTGATAATTAATTGCTGGCTGTACTGTTGGGTGCCATTACTCAGCTGCAACTGGTGATACCCAAGCGGCAAGCTGACATCCAGTTTCATCTCCGCCAGCAACACTTCACCGCGGCTGGTAAGCTGGCGCACACTGATATCACTGGCAGCGATACTCAGGCTACCGCTGAACTGCTGCTGTTCTTCGGTGATAATCTGCCATTGCCAGTCACTGACTGCTTGCTGTTGCAGCTGTTGCAGGCGCAGTACCAGTGGTTGATCCTGTTGACAGACATTGACCGGTGCGACGACTTCAAACCAGTGTTGCTCACTGAGTTGGCTAATCTGTTGTTGTATTATTTCGTCGCCGGACAGGTCATAGCCCATGGCTTGTAAAATAGCCTGCTGCTTATCCAGACCAATCACTTCGGTATGGCCTTGCGCATGTACATAGCTGTCTTGCAGCCCCGCCAAAACAGCGAGTTGCTTAATTAGTTCCATAATTCACCTGTAACACCGGCCGGGAAAAGCCGGATAAAGGATGGCATCTGCTTACGGCCATCATCTGTCTGCGTTGACGAAATATACCCGGAGAACAGCCCTGCCAGCTTTTAAATGCTTTCTGAAAGCTGCTTTGTTCTTCAAACCCAAGCTGGAAAGCAATCTGCTGCAAGCTCAGGCTGGCATCCTGTAAATACTGCTGCGCCAGTGTATGACGGCAGTCAGCGAGCAACTGGCGAAAGCTGCTATCAGTACAGCGCAGTTCACGCTGTAAAGTGCGGCAACTCATATTCAATGCACTTGCGGCGTCACTTAGCCGGGGCACCCTGGGTAGTTGCTGCATTATAAACTGACTAAGTTTGTGCAGCATGGCGTGCGATGCTGCCTGTTGCTTGTTATGACAGCTGATTTGCCCGCTGTCTGTGACACTCTGGTTTTTCATTGGTTGCTCCGCGCGGTAACAAAGCAAAACCGCAGATCGCTTCAGGTTGCCATATGGTGGTGCAAGCATAAATCAGCCTCTGCCATTTATTAAACCTGCTGCATACGTATGCAGAGAAAATTTAATCTATTCTGTTACCTGATGAGCTGAATTTGTTTGCGGTACGTAATATGAACATCGCGGCTTAAGTTGGCGCTAACCCTATAAAAATAAAGGCGCCCACTATTGGTGCAATGCAGGTAGGCTTTGCGCCACCTTCGTGCAAATTGTTCAGTATGAATACGTATTCATATTGAGCTGTTGCCCTAATACGTTTAATAAATACGCTAAGACAAAAGTCTGGTTGTACTGCTTCAGTTGCGCTTACAGCTGGCAGACGACACAAATAACACACCGGGGATGAAGGACATGAATAAATTTAAACTCAGTATGCTAACAATGGCGCTGGCTGCAGCTGGCTCCTGTTCTTTAGCTTACGCACAAACGACAGAGCAGAGCTCTGAGCAAAACAATGCTGACGAGCAGATTGAAGTAATTTCAGTAACGGGGTTCCGCCGCAGCCTGCAAGATTCTCAGAACATCAAAATGTTCAACACTTCAATTGTTGAAGCAGTTTCTGCAGAAGACATCGGTAAGTTACCTGATGTGAGTATTGCTGAGTCTTTAGCGCGTCTGCCGGGCCTTACCGCTCAGCGACTGAATGGCCGTGGCCAGGTGATTAGTATCCGTGGTTTGTCGCCGGATTTCAGCACCGCGTTGCTTAATGGCCGTGAGCAGGTAAGCTCAGGCGATAACCGTGGTGTTGAGTTTGACCAGTACCCATCAGAATTGCTAAGCGGTGTTGTTGTTTACAAAACGCCTGATGCAGCGTTAATTGGCCAGGGTTTATCTGGTACAGCAGACATGCGCCTTATCAGCCCGCTGAAACATGGTGAAACTACTGTTGCCGTAAACGCCCGTTACGAGTGGAACCAGATTGATGGGCTAAACGCAGGTGCCGATGATAATGGCCAGCGGCTAAGTATCTCTTATATCGATCAGTTTGCTGATGATACCATCGGTGTTGCGCTGGGCTATGCAAACATGTCTAACCCAACGCAAATAGAGCGGTTTGAAGCATGGGGTTATGCTGATACAGAAGATGGCGACAAAGTTATCGGCGGTGCAAAAGTTTATGCCAATTCTAACCTGTTAGAGCGTGATGGCTTTATTGGTGTGTTCGAATACAAGCCAAATGCCGATTTCAGCTCAACCGTAGATTTATACTACTCAAAATTTGATGAAACGCAGCGCACCAGCTTTATTGAAATGCCATTGCTTTGGGGTGGTGCGGCGCTGAGTGATGCGACCGTTGAGAATGGTTTAGTTACCTCCGGCACATACAGTGGTGTTAAAGCGATTGTTCGTAACCACGGTAACTTCCGTGAAAGCGATCTGTTCTCTGCTGGTTGGAAAACCGAGTTTAAACTGGCTGACAACTGGTTCGCTACCGTTGATCTGAGCCACTCCAAATTAGACCGTACTGACCTGATTCTGGAATCCGATGCGGGTACAGGTACTGCTGGTTCTGGCGCAACGGACACCATTCAGTTTCAGATGAACGGCAAAGGTGCAACCTTTAACGCAGGCCTCAACTATGCAGATCCAAGTCTGATTTTACTGACCAGCCCACAAGGTTGGGGCGGTGACATTATTCCTGGTGGCCAGTTAGGCTACTATAATTCGCCGGGCATTACCGATGAGTTAGACCAAATCCGCTTAAGTGCCAAAACATTGATTGAACACGATGTGTTTGATGAAGTGGAATTTGGCCTGAACGTCAGCAGCCGCGAAAAAGATAAAAAAGCCAACGAGTATTTCCTTGGCTTGCCAAACGGTGCTACCAGCGCCTCTATCCCGAACGTGGCTGGCTCTACCAGCCTGGCAGGCTTCGGTATTCCGGGGATGGTCAGCTATGACCCGCGTCAACTGATTTCTGATGGTGTATTAGAACTGGTTCGTAACCCTAACGCTGATGTGTTGATCAAAGACTGGAACGTGCAGGAAGATGTTGTTACTGCATTTGTTAAAGTTGGTATCAGCAGCAGTGTTGGTGATATTCCGGTGACAGGTAATTTCGGTACTCAGGTCGTTCACACCGATCAGTCGTCATACGCGCTGGCAGCATCTGGCACTGGTATAGACGTTTCATCTTTCCGTCTGGACGGTGGCGACAAATACTGGGAAGTTCTGCCAAGTATGAACCTGAGCTTTGACTTTGGTGCAGGGCACTTTATTCGTGTTGGTTTAGCCCGTACTATGGCGCGTGCCCGTATGGACCAGCTGCGTGCAAGTCAGGATTTCAGTTTCGATCCGGGTAAAAACAACGCTCAGGCGACGCCAGAGAACAATTCTCCCTGGAGTGCGAATGGTGGCAACCCTGAGCTGAAACCATGGATTGCAAATGCACTGGATATCTCGTACGAATACTATTTCGATGATAGCCTGGGTTACATGTCACTGGCTGGTTTCTACAAAGATCTGGAAACCTATATTTATGACCAAAACACCATTCAGGATTTTACCGGCTTCCCATCTGGCGGCATTACACCGGTAATTAACGAAGGTGTGGCAACAAAACCGCAAAACGGTAATGGTGGACGTATCAATGGTATTGAGTTCAGCCTGTCTCTGAGTGGTGCAATGATAGCGCCAATGCTGGAAAACTTCGGTACTATTTTAACCGGCTCCTGGACTGACAGTAGCATTGAATCAGACCCCAACAACCCGTCAACGCCTTTACCAGGCTTGTCTAAACGTGTTGCCAACCTGACGATGTACTATGAGAATGGTGGTTTCGCGACCCGTGTCAGTGCTCGTTATCGTTCGGAGTTTCTGGGTGAAATTGCCGGTTTCGGCAGTGGCCGTGATCTTAAAATGATTGAAGCGGAAACTGTTGTTGATGCTCAGGTAAGTTATAACTTTGATGAAGGCCAGTTTGAAGGGCTTACGCTGTTACTGCAGGCCAACAACGTTACGGATGAGCCGTTTGTCCGTACTGAAAATGGTAACATAATCGAGTATCAACGCTATGGCCGTACTTTTATGGCAGGCTTATCCTATAAGTTTTAATTAGCGATATAGCTGCGGAATAAGGCCCTGCTTTAAGCTCATTAAGCAGGGCTTTTTTATTTGCAACACTAGAGGTTCCAGATGGTAATACGAGCAGAAACGAAAGTATTGATTGCTGGTGGTGGTACTGCCGGCTGGATGACGGCCGCTTTATTATCACGTTTGCTGGGACCTGCGGTAAAAATCCGTCTGATCGAATCTGACGCTATTGGTACCGTTGGTGTTGGTGAAGCAACGATACCGGCAATCCAGCATTTCAATGCTGTGCTGGGCATTCCCGAAGCTGAGTTTCTTAACGCAACTCAGGGTACTATTAAACTGGGTATTCAGTTTGAACACTGGGGAAAACAAGGCGACAGCTATATGCATGCTTTTGGACCCGTTGGGCGCCAGCTTGGCGTGACGTCATTTCATCATTACTGGCTTGCAGCAAGAAGCCGGGCAGATAACAGCAGTTTTTGGGATTATTCGCTTAATTATCAGGCAGCCAAGGCTGGTAAATATGCGCCGCTGCTTCAGATCCCCAATACGCCATTGCAGGGGGTGGTGCATGCCTACCATTTTGATGCCAATTTGTATGCCGCTTTACTACGTCGTTACAGTGAACAACAGGGGGTTAGTCGTAACGAGGGGACTATTGTCTCAGTGACAAAAACACCTGACGGCGATATTGCCGGTGTTACATTGCAGGATGGTAGCCATATTGCTGCTGACATATTTATAGATTGTTCTGGTTTGCGGGCACTGTTAATTGGCCAGGAGCTTGGCATTGGCTACGAAGATTGGCGCCATTGGCTACCCTGCGATACGGCGTTGGCCGTACCCAGCGAAGCGATACTCCCCATAATGCCTTATACCCGCTCCATAGCTCACACCGGGGGCTGGCAGTGGCGCATTCCATTACAGCACCGCACTGGCAATGGTCTGGTATACAGCAGTCAGTTTTTAACCGATGATGCAGCGCACAACACACTACTACATAATCTGGATGCGCCAGCACTGGCCGAACCACGCAAAATTAACTTTGTTACCGGGCGGCGAAAGCTGCAATGGGCACGCAACTGTATCGCGATTGGTTTATCCAGCGGCTTTCTGGAGCCGCTTGAGTCTACCAGCATTCATCTAATTCAAAGTGCAGTGCTGCGATTAGTACAGTGTTTCCCCGGTGTGGACAATATCGATGCTGTCAGGCAAGAGTTTAATCGCCAGTCGCAGGCAGAATTTGAAGCCATTCGCGACTTTATTATTTTGCATTACCACTTGAATCAGCGCGAAGACAAGGGGCTGTGGCAATATTGCCGTCAGATGGTGCTACCAGATTCGCTTAAGCAACGTATCGAGTTGTTTAAGCAATCAGCGCTGGTATTCCGCCAGCAGGATGAGTTGTTTACAGAAGTTGCCTGGCAGCAAGTGATGCTGGGACAGGGGTTAATACCAACAGCGTATAACAAGATGGCGGATAACCTGACTGATAAACAGCTGAGCAGCTTTTTAAACGATCTAAAACACATCATTACACACACTACGCAGCAACTACCTGCCCATCAGGCTTTTCTGCAACAATAACCCCAGGTGGTTGCACCAGAATGAGAATATGCGTAGCTGCTGCGCATTTCTGGTGCAAAGTGTCTGGTGCCAATTTAGTGCAATTTAAGGTGCGTCACTATAGGTTCTGCATCAATTTGGCAGACTGAATACGTATTCATATTGCGGCTTACTGTTTAACGGTTAATAAATGAACACTGACAAAGCAGGCTGCAAGTGTTCATGCCAGTTGCATGGATCGCGCAACCAACAATAAAAAACAAACGGGGATATAGGGCATGAATAAGTTCAGGCTTAGTCTGCTCACGCTTGCTATGGCAGGGGTGGGTAGTCTGGCGTGTTCTGCTGCTGCACAAACGGCACAGCAGGCACCACAATCAGCAAATCAACAAGCAGCAGAAGATAATGCCGCTTCCCAGCAAGCGTTAGACAGCGTTGAAGTAATTCAGGTGCGCGGTTTTGCCAGCAGCCTGTTCCGCTCGCTTGATGCCAAGCGCTTTGGCGATACCGTATCAGAAACCATTTCCGCCGACGATTTAGGTGCCTTGCCAGACGTGTCGATGGCCGATGCACTAACACGTTTACCCGGTATTTCGGCGGTACGTACCGGCGGCCAGGCGGCTGAGATTAATATCCGCGGTATGTCCGGTGGCTTTGTGTTTTCGACCTTAAATGGCCGCGAGCAGGTGTCCACGAGTGGCAAACGTAATATCGAGTTTGACCAGTACCCATCAGAGCTGATTACGTCGGCTGCAGTATATAAGTCGCCGAAGGCATCACTGATAGAAGGTGGTGTGGCCGGTACCGTTGAGCTGCAAACCGCCAGCCCGCTACGTAACGAAAAACAGCATACTTTTACCGTTAATGTGCGGGGCATGTACAACGATCGCGCTGACGAAGTGCCTGATGGCGTCGATTTTGGCCACCGTTTCAGTATGTCGTATCAGGGTAAGTTTCTGAATGATACGTTGGGCTTTGCTGCCGGCTATGCCCGTTTGTATCAGCCCAGTGTGGCGACACAATTTGTCGGGCTGGCCTACAACGGCCAGAAAGACACCAATGATGATGGTGTTAATGAGTTCATCAGCGAAGGTTTTGAGCTGCAGCACAAAGGCGGTGAGGAAACGCGCGATGGTTATATGGCTGCACTGGAGTGGACACCGCATGATGCTTTTACCTTAAAAGCCGATGCGTTTTTATCCAAGTTTGATAAAGAAGCATTCGCCCGCGGTTTTCGGGTAAAGTTTGGCGGCCCGACGGCTGCACTTGGTAACCCGGTGTTAAACGGCAGTTCAGTGATTGGTGGTACCTTCAACCGCACCGGCAGCAGCTTTACCCGGGTTGAAATTGTCAATGATGACAACCGCGATTTTGACGAAGTGCGCAGTTTCGGCATCAATGCCGACTGGGATGTGACCGATACCGTTAATCTGGCGTTTGACGTATCGCACTCTTCAGCCAAGAGCGATTTCCGCAACGGCCTGCTGTGGTCACTGGTCGCCGAAGATGCGAACGCAGAAGTGCCGGTACTGGATACCAACGTATCAATATCTTATCTGTTAAATGGTCTTAACTTGCCAAGTGTCGGTTTTAATCAGGCGGCAGCATTTTCAGATATCGATAAAGTGATGCTGAGTAAATACGGCATTTATCCGTATGTGAACGAAGATGAAGTAACGGCTTATCGCTTCGATGCCAAATGGCAGCTGGAGATGCCGGTGGTGACATCACTGGAAGCCGGTGTGCGCTATTCCGAGCGTACTTATAAAAATGACCGTTCCGTGTTCGAGTACGGCAGTGACGGCGCCTTTTTAACCTCGCAACCGCCGCTTAAGCTGACCGACGATATGGTGGAAGTGGTGAACTTTAGCGGTGACTTTGGCATTTACCCGAGCTACCTGTCGATTGATTTGGATAAGGCGCTGGCGGCCTGGTTTCCTGATGGTGTACCTCAGCCGGTACAAACCTGGGGTACAGGTAACCCGGATATCCTGGAGTCGCAGTTTAACCCAACCGGGCCAAACACGGCCTGGACGGTGTTAGAAAGCGGCGAAGTGTATGAAGATGTGCTGGCCGGCTATGTTATGGCCAACCTGGATGCGGAAGTTTTTGGTATTCCGCTTAGCGGCAATATCGGTGTGCGTGTCGTGCAAACCGATCAGAGCGCGACCAACCTAGCCGATGTCAACGGTGACGTACTGCGCGGCGCACAGAATCTTACCGATGAAGCCGGTTTGGTAAACGGCCGTTATGCACCCGGGGTGCTGGGTGAAAAATACACCGATGTACTGCCGCAACTGAACCTGAACTTTGGCATTACTGACAATTCGCAAATCCGTTTTGCTGCAGCGAAAGTTATGTCGCGCCCACCGATCAACCGCTTGGCATCCAATACGTCTATTAACATTAGCGACGACGGTGAAATAAGCGGCTCCAGTGCTAACAGCCCGTTTTTACGTCCGTTTGAAGCAACACAGTATGACTTGTCGTACGAATACTATATTCCGTCGGGCGCTATCGCCTTTGCGCTGTTTTATAAAGATATTAAATCGTTCGTAAACGACTTTACCATTCAGGAGTTCGATTTCGCGGCTGCAGGCTTTGACGTACCGGCAGAAATTATCGACGAAGACGGTATCCCGCGAGCTACCTTTAACGGTGCTTTTTCAACAGCGGTCAATAATGGCGAAGGCGGCTATATCCGCGGCGCTGAACTGGCCTTTACCAAGGTGTTTGATTTCTTGCCGGAGCTTTGGTCTGGCCTGGGGGTTCAGGGTAGCTACTCGTACACCGAAAGCGAAGTCAGCCTGATTAACAGCTTAGGCGGTGAGCCGATAGAAACCACTTTTGAAGGTTTATCACAGGATGTGTTTACCGGCACAGTGTTTTGGAACTATCAGGGGTTTGATGCCCGCGTCAGTGCCCGCTACCGCTCGCCTTTCGTGTCGTCGCAGGTAGGTATTGATGAGCAGATCACCAACTTCGACAGTGAAACGGTGATTGACATGCAAACCTCATACGACCTTAACGACAACTTTAAGGTGCTGTTTCAGGTTAATAACCTGACTGACGAGCCCACCAAGAGTTATTTCGGTGATAAAGCGCAAACCGGCACGCTGCAGTTCTTCGGCCGCCAGTTTTATCTTGGCGCGGTTTATACCTTTTAACCGGATTATGGAGCAAGAATAATGACGATAACCATAAAACTGCTGAAGCTGGCGCTGTTGCTGCTGGCGATTAACCTGCTAGCTGCCTGCGGTGGCGGCGACTCGACAAACCCCGGTGAAGTTTTACTGACATGTAATGTGCCACAAATACCCAATGCTGCAGGTACAGAGTGTATTGACCCACCGCCGATTTACTGCCCGCCACCAACAGTGCCGGATGCTGCTAACGAGAGCTGTATCATTGGTAAAGATCCGAATGCCCCGGCACCGTCGGTGATGGCGGGCCCTAACCAGGCGATATTGTTTTATAAGCGCCCGGGTGCTTATGAAGGTTACCGCCTGCATACCTGGAACAACGAAACCTGTGACGCTTATCAGCCATCATCATTGGCATCCTCGTGGGATAATGGCTTGGTACATGATGGTGTTGATCAGAACTATGGTGCTTACTGGATTTTAGACTTAAAACCCGGCTATGCCGGCACTGCAGGTGCCTGCGGTAATTTTATAGTGCACATTGGTACTGATGATGTTGGTAAAGACCCCGGGCCGGATATGCAGATGCCGCTGTCGCAGGAAGACCCGGAATTTGCCCGCATGAACTGGATTTTCTCTGGTGTGAACGGTGTGTTTGAATACCCGGTGGTATCGCTTGGCGTATCAGTGCAGGGTGCTGCCGCACACTGGATTGATCAGAATACCTTTATCTGGAATGCCAGCCTTGACCCCTCTGCCCGGGTGAGGCTGCATTATTCGGCTGATGCTGATTTGGCCATTGGCCGTAACAGCCAGTTAAATGGCAGCAGTATAGAGCTTATGCCGGTCGATCTGACCGATGCGCAAAAAGCGCTGGTACCGCATCTGGCAGATAAGCCAGCATTCAGCGCTAATTTTACTGCTGACGAAGCCAAAGCCATGCTGAAAAACCAGCTGGTGCTGGCAGCGAGTGATGTTGAAGGCGAGCTACTGGCCGCTACCTGGGTGCAGGCAGCAAAAGTGCTGGATGACCTATACACCAAAGATGATGCTGATGCAGACGAAGCGGCATTGGGTATTCAATATCAGGATGGCAGTATTATTGCCAGTGTCTGGGCCCCTACGGCGCGCAGCGTAAACCTTAAGGTGTATAACGCTGCTAAAAGCCTGACGGCAACCCATGCGATGACGGTAGATAACGCAACCGGTATTTGGCATTACAACGGCAGCAGCGCGCTGGACCGGCAGTTCTATCGCTATGAAGTGACGGTATATCACCCGCTGACCCGCAAGGTGGAAACCATTGAAGCGACAGATCCCTACTCACTGAACGTGTCGCTAAATGGCCGTTATAGCCAGTTTGTTAATCTCGCTGATGCTGACTTAGCCCCCGAGGGCTGGGCAGAGCGCACTATCCCCACGGTTGCTAAGCCGGAAGATATCGTTATTTACGAAGGCCATGTACGGGATTTCTCTGTTCGCGATCAAAGTGTTAGCGAGGCAAACCGCGGCAAGTATCTGGCCTTTACCGAAACTGACTCGGTGCCGGTGCAGCACCTTAAAGCGCTGGCTGACAGTGGTTTAACCCATTTTCACCTGTTGCCGCTAAACGATCAGGCCAACATTAACGAAGATGCCAGCAAGCGTATTGCGCTTAGCGATACCGTTGCTAAGTTATGCCAGCTGAAAGCCGATGCGCCGGTATGTGGTAATACCGATGCAAACACAACCTTGTTATCACTGCTGCAAAGCTACTCACCTTTTGGTGAAAAAGCGCAGGAGCTGGTGCAGGCAATACGTAGCATTGACGAGTTTAACTGGGGCTACGATCCACAGCACTTTATTGCCCCTGAAGGTAGCTATGCCTCTAACGCTGAAGGTGTGGCCCGTATTAAAGAAGTACGGGCAATGAATAAGGCATTGAATGATCTTGGCCTGCGTACCGTGTTGGATGTGGTGTACAACCACACCAGTGCATCTGGCCTGAATACCACGTCGGTGTTTGACAAGATAGTGCCGGGTTACTATCACCGTTATAACGAAGTCAGTGGTGCGATAGAACGCTCTACCTGCTGTGAAAACACGGCCACTGAACACCGAATGTTTGATAAGTTTATGCAGGATTCATTACTGATCCTCGCGCGTGACTTTGGCTTTAATGACTTCCGTTTTGACATTATGGGGCATTCACCCAAAGCCAGCATACTGGCAGCACGCGATATAGTGCGGGCGTTCGATCCTAATGTGTACTTCTACGGTGAAGGCTGGAACTTCGGCGAGGTTACTGATAACCGCTTATTTGTGCAGGCCAAGCAAATTGATATGGCGGATACTGAGGTTGGCACATTCAATGACCGCCTACGTGACCCGGTGCGTGATGCGGTGTTGTTTAGCGACAACGGCAGTGAAGAAAATCTGCGTAAGCAGGATCTGATCCGTATAGGTTTGGCGGGTACGTTAAAAGACTATGTGCTGGAAAGTTATCAGGGTATTGCCGGCCCGGCATCCAGCTTTGGTGGTGCTGGTTATGCGGCTGATCCGGCTGACATTATTAATTATGTGTCCAAGCATGATAATGAAACCCTGTGGGACAAACTGCAATATGGTTTGAGCGCCAGTCTGACAACTGCTGAGCGCGTAAGAGCACAGAATATTGCACTGGCTATTCCTTTGATGAGCCAGGGTATTCCGTTTATGCAGATGGGCAGTGATATGCTGCGATCTAAATCGATGGACCGCGACAGTTACGATTCCGGTGACTGGTTCAACTATGTCGATTTTACTATGCAAAGTAATAACTTTGCGGTTGGCTTGCCGCTGGCAGAGAAAAATGCCGACAACTGGGCCGCTATTGGTGAAATTCTGACCAACCCCAACGCTAAGCCAGCAGCAGATGATATCCGCTTTGCCAGTGAGGTGTTTAAAGAGTTTTTAAGCATCCGTGCCGGCAGTCCGCTGTTCCGCTTAACCACAGCGCAGGATGTGATAGACCGTGTTGGCTTTCATAATATCGGCAAAGGCCAAACGCAGGGCTTAATCGTGATGAGCCTTGATGACGGCATAGGGTTAACCGACCTTGACCCGGCATACGATGCCTTAGTGGTGGTGATTAACGGCACCTCGCAGCAGCAGTCCCATACCTTACCTACCGCTGCCGGGTTTGATTTACACCCGGTACAGCAAGCGTCGGCCGACAACAACGTTACCACCGCAAGCTTCAGCGCCGGTGTCGATGAAGGCACCTTCATCGTGCCGGCTTACACTATGGCGGTATTTGTTAAAGCGCAGGGTGCTATGCAAGGTGAAGGCCTGGCGGCAGATGCAACCAGCGGCGCACCGGATATTCCGCCTTATGAAGCAACAACGGTATTTGTACGCGGAGCTATGAATGGTTGGGGTGAGGTAGATACCTTCAGCTACGAGGGTGACGGTATCTATATGGCGACGATCGATATTGCTGCAGGCAGCTACGAGTTTAAAGTAGCCTCGGCAGACTGGTCGACAGTAGACTTCGGCGCCGGTGCTAATGGTCAGGCTGTGACACTTGGACAGGCAAAAACACTGGGCCGTAGTGGTGCAAACCTGCAGCTTAATCTGGTAAACAGTGCGACTTATGTGTTTGTACTGGATGCCAATAATAAAGACGCGCCGGTATTAACGGTGCAGGAGTTGCCACCTTACGGTGTTGACACTGTTGTGTACTTAAAAGGCAGTATGAATGGCTGGTCCAACAATAGCCCGATGATGTACGCCGGCGGCAACATTTACTCGATAGATATCAGTCTGGATGCGATATCTTATGAGTTTAAATTTGCCGATGCTAACTGGGCGGCAATTAACTATGGTGCTGGTAATGGTGCCTTCACACTGGGCGAGGCCAAGGCACTGGAGTATAACGCGGGTAACTTGTCATTGAATGTGACAGAGGCTGGTAGTTACCGCTTTAGTGTTGATGCGACCGTGCCGGAGGCACCAGTGATGACGATTACTAAATTGTAATAGTAACCGACGTGAAGAAAGCCGCAGCCTGACTGCGGCTTTCTTATTGCTGCTTTTAGTTGATTTTACTCTGAGCGTTATTCCACAGGTTCTGATGTTCACTCTGGGTAAAGAACTGCTGCGGTTGCCAGCAACGCGGCATATATCGGCGGATCTGGCCTGGCTCCCAGTCGGCACTGAGTTGGGTCAGGATTTCCTGCAGCCGTTGTGGTGGGATCACGGCAAGGCGGTCACGTGCAGGTTTAAAGTACAGGTTGTGGTTAACGCTGACCTGGCAGTTATGGCCGCCGCGGCGGTATTGCAGATTACGACTGACAATACGGCACAAAGGTTCTGCCGGGCTCGGTGGATACAGCTGATTAACGATAGCCAGCTCATATTTTTCGGCAAAAGCGCTGTCCTGCTTAGCCGGAATAAAAGCGATGCCAAACCCCTGAGGGAAGATACCGGTAATATTCAGCAGGTGTTTCACCCAGATAGCCGGAAACTGGCCGCGGCTGACACTGTCTTTTAACAACAGGCTGGCTTTGGGCAGAGCGTCGTACTGATAGCGGTGCCGCCCCGGCAATACGATAGAGCTGTATCCCTGCGGCAAGCTAAGTAATGGTGTCAGTGCACCTGTTTCGCCTGTGGCAGAGCTAAGAAGCTGTTTAATAAACTTTATTTGTTGTTGCTGCTGTAATTGATGCTGCTGTTTTTCCTGTTTACTGTTGCCGCGATAGGGCACCAGTTGCAGCGCATCTGATATCAGCCGTTTCATCGCCAGCTTCCCGGCGGCCAGATAACGCTGGCGCTCGTCTGTATCCATATTACGGCTGGCGTCCTGTTCACCGGCATAACCGGTCAGTAACGTCACGGCATCAACATCGAGTAAGCCGCAATCGAGCAGCATCACAGCAACCACCAGTGGCAGCTGTACATGTAAGCGGTACGGACAATTGTCGTCGGCGAAGCGGCGCTGCTGATAGTGCTGCTGTAACACTGTGTGTTTCAGTAATTGATGCTCTAAGGCGTTATCCAACAACCGCAGCGTCAGTGTGGCGCGGTACAGTAATTTATAGCCAAACTGCAGCTCACGCCAGCGTCTGGGTGACTCAGGAGCGGTCAGCTGCAGGCTGCCAAGCATGCGGGCTGAACGGGTCAGGCTGTCTGCTGCATTATTACCTTCGGTCAGGCGCAGAATTTTTTCTGCCAGAAACCATAACTGTGGCATCAGAGCTGGCCGGGAAATCTGTGCATCGCCCGCAGGCGTGCTGGCGGCAAAGCGCAGATACCGGTGCGTGTCGGTAAGCAGGCTGACCAGACTGTCGGCATCGGATACCGAGGTCAGTGCGTGCAGCATACGCTTAAGCTCACGCATAAAGCTGCTGTCAGCTGGTTTAGTTGAGGTTTGCAAGCAGGAGTCTCCGACGCCAGGATAGCGTTCACAATACCTGATCCGGCAAGTTGAATAAAGTATGCACTGCGGCATACAAAGCTCGCAGTAGTAGCCGTTTTACTGTAAGCTCTGCGCCCCTCCATCAGGGAGGCCTCTGCAGCTGCGGCAGATTATTCTCGCAGCATTAACTGCGGGATATCGCATGCAATTTTCTGATTTAAAACTGGCACCTGCCTTACTCAACGCTATTTCCGATAAAGGCTATACCGAACCATCGCCTATTCAGCTGCAGGCTATACCGGCAGTGCTGGCAGGGCGTGACTTAATGGCGGCGGCGCAAACCGGTACCGGTAAAACAGCTGGCTTTACCTTGCCAATGTTACAACTACTGGCAGACAGCCAAAGCCAGGGCCGTAAAGTGCAGTCGAACCATATCCGGGCACTGGTGTTAACACCAACCCGGGAACTGGCGGCGCAGGTGGCAGAAAACGTAGCTGCATACAGCAAGTATTTGCCGCTGCGCAGTGCTGTCGTGTTTGGTGGTGTGAAGATAAACCCACAAATGATGGCGCTGCGCCGGGGTATCGATGTGCTGGTGGCGACACCGGGCCGTTTGCTGGATTTATATCAGCAAAATGCAGTGAAATTCGGTCAGCTTGAAATACTGGTGCTGGATGAAGCAGACCGGATGCTGGACATGGGCTTTATTAATGACATTAAAAAAGTGCTGGCACTGCTACCGAAAAAACGGCAAAACCTGCTGTTTTCCGCCACTTTCTCTGACGAGATCCGCAAGTTAGCCAAAGCGCTGGTGAATGATCCGCTGGAAGTGTCGGTCAGCCCGGCCAATACCACAGCTGAGCGGGTAGAACAGTTGATTTATCCGGTAGATAAAAACCGCAAAGCGGCGCTGATTACCAAGCTTATCAGTGACAACAACTGGCAACAGGTGCTGATTTTTACCAAAACCAAGCATATGGCGAATAAGCTGAGTATGCATCTGGATGCGGCAGGCATTAAAGCCGCGCCTATCCATGGCAATAAAAGCCAGAATGCCCGCACTAAAGCGCTGGCCGATTTTAAATCAGGTGCAGTCAGGGCGTTAGTGGCAACAGATATTGCTGCCCGCGGTCTGGACATTGACCAACTGCCACAGGTGGTGAATTTCGAACTGCCGAATGTCGCTGAAGACTATGTGCACCGCATTGGCCGCACCGGCCGGGCCGGCGCAGCGGGTCATGCTATTTCACTGGTATGTGCTGATGAAGGCAAAGAACTGTTTGGTATCGAGCGCTTGATCCAGCAGGCGATCCCGCGTCAGCTAATGCCAGGCTTTGAGCCGGTTAATGCCGTGGCGGAATCGAAACCGAATGCCAAGCCGTATAAACCGAAAAAGCCCAAAGTGGCGAAAACCGGTCACCGCGATGGCCAGCGCGCACCTCAAGGCCGTGCGCCGAAGCAAAACACTGGTAATTAAGGCTGCAGCAACTATCGGTTTGCCCACACCAACACGCCGTAATCCCATCCTAGGGGGTTCCTCTCAGCCCGTCCTGGGCTGAGACGGTTGGCTTAGCGCAAACCGATTCTGCTTAAATGAGCAGCCTTAGCTGCCGATCACGCCGCCATCATCTTTGGTCACGATCACGGTAGCAGAACGTGGCCGGCTGCTGCCGCCATCCGGCCAGTTGCTGGTGAAGTTGCCTGGCTCTGAGCGATCGCCCGGGTGCTGAATATTAACAAACAGCGTCTTCATATCCGGTGTTGCACTGATACCTGTCACTTCGCAGTCGGTTGGGCCAACCAGAAAGCGCTTGATTTGGCGGGTCACCGGATCGGCTACCAGCATCTGGTTATTACCGTAAGGGCCTTCGCCTTGCTGAGAGCCGCTCATATCAGTTTGGATCCACAGCAAGCCGTTTTTATCAAACCACAAGCCATCTGGGCTGGCCAGATGGTTGTCGGCCGTTAACGTCAATTCAGTACCCGGTGTTTCGGTACCCACATCACCGGCCAGCAGGAAGATATCCCAGTCAAAAGCAGTTGCTGCCTGAGCTTCACGCTCATTCCAGCGGATAATATGGCCGGTAGCGTTATTTGCCCTGGGGTTTGGTGCATCTGTTTGCGTGTCTGTGCGGCGCGTATTGTTGGTCAATGTGAAATACACTTCGCCGGTTTCCGGGTGCACAGCGCCCCATTCCGGCCGGTCCATTTTGGTGGCGCCTGCTACATCAGCAGCCAAGCGGGTATTCAGCAAAATATCGGCCTGATCAGCAAAACTGACCCCGGCAGCGGCCGCTTTAGCGATAAAGTCGGCATTGGTAATATCCAGCGGCAACCAGTCGCCACTGCCATCTTCGTTGAAGCGGGCAACATATAAGATGCCGTCGTTTAACAAGTGACCACCGGCGGTATTTTTATAATAAGGTGCGCTGGAGACAAATTTATAGATGTATTCAAAAGTGGAGTCATCACCCGAGTACACCACCACAGGCTTACCTTCTTCCAGCTTGCCAAAAATCACGCCTTCGTGGCCAAAACGACCGAGCGCTGTGCGCTTTTGTGGCACGCTGTCCGGGTTAAACGGGTCAATTTCGACTATCCAGCCGAAGGTGTTGGGTTCGTTGCGATAGTCACCGCTGGCGTCAGCGGCGATGGTGGACGCATTAAAACGCTGGTACACATCTGCCGTTGGCGTTGCGGTTTCCCAGAAGTAACGGCCATTGCTGCCCGATACGCCATAGCGGCTGTGCTCACGCGGTTGGCTGGCATCAGTATTGGCAAAGTAACCGGCCCAGTTTTCCTCACAGGTTAAGTAAGTGCCCCAGGGCGTATAACCATTGCCACAGTTATTCAGCGTGCCACGGGTGCGGCTGCCGTCCGGGCTGTATTTGGTTACGACTTTACTGCTACCGCGCACCGGGCCCGCCAGTTCCATCGGGGTAGCGCCGGTGATGCGGCGGTTAAACGGGCTGTTATTCACCAGTGCCCAGCTGCCGTCTGCCTGCTGTTGTATGTGAGCTACTGACACACCATGGGCGGCAATTTCTTTGCGCGCTTCATCAGCGATGCGAGGCACGGTGTCGATACCATTGGGATGGATCAGGTTGTTGTCGATGTATTCATGGTTAAAAACCAGCAAGCCCTCTGTCGAGCTGTCACCACCGCTGCGGGTATCAATAGGGAAAAAGTGCATGCCATCGTGGTGCATACCAATTTGCTGTTCCTGATCTGCACCGCTGTTGCTGGCATCAGCCAGATATGCCGGGTAGCTGCCGGTCAGCGGCGTGCCCCATGGCAGAAACGCGCGAGCAGTATAGCCCTGTGGTACGACTATGCCATCGGTACGGCTGGCGGCGACAGCTGCAAAACCCAGTAGTTCAGGCCCGGCAACCGGCGGTACTACCGGTGTTGGCTCGCCATCGTCGCTGCTGCTACATGCTGCCAGATTACCGCCAATAAAGGCGGCTACGGCTGCACCGACACTGCCTTTTAAAAACTTACGCCGCGCCATGCGTGCATCGACAACTGCTGCAAAGGTTGGGTTAAGTGAAAAGTTGGTTTGCGGGTCTATACCCGAGTTATCAATGCTGATGGCGGTTTTACTGTCTGACATTATGCTTGGCTCCGTATTGGCGTTGTTTTAGTTGTTGCAGTATTTAACGCAGGCTTAATGTCAGTGGCGTTACATTTCTGTAGCAGTTTTATGATGCTGTGATGACACTAAGATGGCGGTGTTGATTTTTCAGGCTGTGCGGGACGCTTTTACCTCTGGTATAGTGGTGCTTTACGTAGCCAGGGAACCAGATTAGATGCAGTGGCAGGTATTAACCTTTGATGAATTAGACACATACACGCTATACAGCATGTTGCAACTTCGGGTAGATGTGTTTGTGGTAGAGCAAAACTGCCCCTATCCGGAACTGGATGACAAAGATCTGCATCCGCAAACGCGCCACATTATTCTGAAAAAAGGTGAAAAGGTGATCGCCTACTCCAGAGTACTGGCGCCGGGTGTCAGCTTTGAAGGGTTTCCGGGGATTGGCCGGGTATGTGTATCGCAAACCGCACGCCGGCTGGGCTTAGGCCAGGTGCTGGTTGAGCGCACACTGGAAGTGGCCGCCGGGTTGTGGCCTGATACCGATATCCACATTTCTGCCCAGTGCTACCTGCAGCAGTTTTATCAGGACTTAGGTTTTAAAGCGGCCAGCGAGCCTTACCTGGAAGATGATATTCCGCATTTAAAAATGATAAAACCGGTTCACTAACCGGTTTTATCTGTTTGCTACCTTCCGCAGTTAGAATTTATAGCTCATCGATAGCCACAGACTGCGGGCTTTTTCGGTGGTGTTGTAGTCAGAGGTACAGTTATAGGTATCTTCAGTGTCTGCCAGCAGACAGGTCCGGCTGGATAAATCGTCATCCAGCAGATTGTTGATCCGGGCACTGAAGCTTAGCTGATCAGAGTACTGGTAACGCGCGCCCAGATGCAGCAGCTCGTAAGCTTTATAATATTGTTTGATCGTTTCCGGGCCGGTAGGGCCGCTGATATTGGCGGTGCCACGGAAGCGCTCGCTACGCACTTCAGCTATCAGCTGCAAACTTAATTGCTGCATTAGCTGCCAGTTCAGGGTGGCATTGAGCATAGTCTTCGGTGTACTCACCAGCGGCAAACCGGCATCACGGCCACTTTTCACTTCGCTGTCAGTATAGGTGTAGTTTGCACTGAGGCTGATGTTGTCGCTGAATGCATATTTACCAGCCAGCTCGACGCCGCGGGTTTCTGACTTATCGACGTTGGCCGCCTGGGTAAAGCTGTTGTAACCCAGTTCTGCCCAGCCCGGGCCGATATCAACACAAGGTGTGCCAGCTGCAGCAGTTTCACAGTTTGGCAGGTTGTCCTGATTGATAATTTTGTCTTTAAAATCATTGTAGAACAGCGTGATATTGCCGCTAAAGGCATCACCGCTGTAATAGGCGGCTACTTCATAGTTTACGCTGGTTTCTGGTTGCAAATCCGGCGTGCCGACAAAGGGGCTAACGCCCTGACCGCCAAAACCGGTAATACCCGGGAACAGCTGGTTCGGTGTCGGCGCTTTGTAGCCAGTGCTGACACCGCCTTTAATGGTCCACTGCTCGGTCGGACGGTAGTTCAGGTACAAGCGCGGGCTGAATTCGCCGCCGAAAATGTTGTGATCATCAAAGCGTGCGCCAGCCGTGGCGGTAAACTGCGGATGGAATTCCCAACTGTCTTCGGCAAATACTGCCCACTGGCGGTGAGTCTGGCTGGTACCATCACGGAAACCGTCGCCATACATACCAAAAACGCCATCTTCCATCTCTGCATTTAAGTATTGGCCACCGATAACAAAATAATGATTCTGATACTGTGATTCCAGCTTGCTATCCAGGATCAGGTTGTCGATTTTCAGCGTGCGGCTAGGGCGAGGCAGAAACTGTGCCTGCAACTGCGCAGATAACGCATCCGTCAGCTGAGGCTTACTGCTGGCCTGATCGATTACTGCCTGGTCCCAGATGAGTTGCAGATCACTGCGCTCTTGTACTGTCAGTGGTAACGAGCGGCCAAAGTTTTCGCTGCGGCTTGTGGTGATGCTGCTGGTGAGTGTACCAATGTCAAAACGGCCAACATGCGCTAGCACAAATTGTTCACGCTCAACGCGCTGATAAGGGGTATAACCCACACGTGGCTGAATAACACCGGCGCCGCTGGCCCGCCACAGGCTGACCGGGCTGTCCAGAGTGCCGGTTTGGCCTTCGGTATTGTCGTAACGCTGTTTGGCAATATCGTATTCCAGGCTGACAAACTGTTGCTCACTGATGGCATAATTTAATGTTGCACCCAGGTTCCAGTTTTTCGCTGCAACAATCTTTTTGTCGCCAAAGCTGCCTTCATCGACCCAGGTAGACCCATCCGGCAAGGGCAGGTTTTCGCTGTAAGTCGGTTCGCTTTCATCGCGGTCATAAATACTGCCACGTACCGCGTAGGTAAGGCCGCGCGCACCGGTTGGGCCGGTCAGATAAAAATCGGCTTTTTTATCATCGCCATACTGGCTGTCCTGCTGCAGATTGCTGCTCAGCGTAATGCTGCCATGCGTGGTATCGAGTTCTTTGCGGGTAATAATGTTAATGACACCGCCAATTGCATCTGCCCCATACAGCGTAGACATTGGCCCGCGCACCACTTCAATCCGCTCAATCGCTTCCAGTGGCGGCATGTACATAAACTGGCTGTTGCCAAAGTTATTCGGGCCTATATCGCCGATGTCGCTTTGCCGGCGGCCATCAATCAATACCAGAGTATAATTTGACGGCAGACCACGCATGGTAATGCTGATATTGCCGTTTTTATCCTGGCCACTACCAACATCTATGCCTTCAATGTCGCGCAGCGCATCTGCCAGGCTGGTAAAGGGTTTACTTTGCAGATCTTCACGCGTTACCACCGAAACGCTGGCTGGTGCGTCTACCAGTTTCTGTTCAAAACCGGATGCCGTCACGACAATGACTTCCATATCATAATCAGCAGCTGCAGCGGCGGCCGCTATGTCTGCGTGAGCTGATGGCAGGGCAAACACAGCGGCAACGGCGCAGGCCAGAGCGGTGGGGCGAAAAGACATGATTAACTCCTGTAAAAACAACTAAAGCGGTTTTACCACCGCTGTCTGTTAGGTTAGGTAAATTGCGTGGCGAATGATAATTATTCTTATTATTAAGATCAATTAAAAAAATGAATAAAGTATCATTTATGCGGGTAGCGGCATAAACACGGTGTTGAAGTTTGGTGACGGGGATCTATACAGCGCTATAACGTTAGCGCTGTGGTGGGCCGTAAATTTGTTCGGCAGTGTTGAACAGGATCCAGCTGGTTAAAATATATTTGTCGTTTGATACCGGAATACAGCCGCGGTGGGTATGGGTAAAATACGCCGGCGCTATCACCATCCGGCCAGCTTTGGGGCTAATGCTTTTGTTTTGATAGTAAAATTCTGTCTGACCGCCTTCGGCAACATCATTAAGGTAGAACATAAACAGCAGTGCCCGGTGTAACGGCTCTGTGCTGCCCTGCTGCGGATAAACCTCACTGTGCCAGTAGCCATAATTACCGACGCCGGCCTGATACTTTTGCGCTTGTATATTACCCAGGCGAAACAACACCCGCATAAAATCCATGGTTTTGGCTTTGCCAAGTTGCTCATAATTGTCGTTGGTAATGGCAACCGGCTGGCCGGTTTGCGGATGTGCGATGGTCAGGCCGACCGGGCCTATCAGTGCGAAATGGTATTTTTTAAAGTACTCGCAGGCATAGTGCGTGGTCGCCTGCCAGATCTGCTGCAGCAGCGGCTGATATTCAGCATGTTGAAACAGGTATAAATCGGTGCTGATTTTCTTACTCGGGTCAACACCGCCACCAGTGCGGCCAGGCACAGTATGCGGGCTGGCATCAAAGGTTTTGATCAGCTGCTGGCAGAATTCTGCGCTTAATGCATTGTCGTAGACTTCAATAAAGTCGGTCATAAGGTTTCCGGCCTTTCTGTGGCGCGTCAATGTTGGAATTAGGTTAATACCATACTGTATTGCGCGTTGGCAGAAAAGAGTAAAACCCGCCGTTAAGCCCCACCGGTCCGTTGTTGCCTGACCAGTTGCTGCAAACTGCGGATATTGTCGGCAATGTCCTGCCGCTCTGGTGCTGCCAGCAACACCTGCTGCAGTAACCGCAGCGCACTCTGATACTGCTGGCGGTTAATTTCCAGCTGAGCCTGGGCCTGCAGTGCCGGGATCTGTACTGCTTTAATGGTCGCCGCACGGCTGTAATTCAGGCTGGCCAAATCAGTATTACCCTGGGTTTCATGCCACTGCGCCAGTGCCAGCAAGGCTTCGCCAAACAGCGGGTCCAGCGCTACAGCCTGTTGCAGTGCTGCCAGAGCTTGTTTTGGCTGATTGTCCGCGCTGGACAATTGCGCCCTGATCATTGCCAGTTGCGCTTGCTGCCGCACAGGCAGTTGTTGCAGCGGCAAAGCACCTTGCTTAAGCAAGCTGCGCAGCGCAGGCCATTGCTGCTGGTATGCCAGATAGCTCGCCGCCTGAATCAGCGGGGTATGCCAGTTCTGATTATCCGGTTTTGCTTTAACTGCTTGTTGCAGCAGGCTGATACCGCGGCCGGCACTGCCGCTGTTAAAGTGCAGTTGCGCTGCCAGCAGCAGATTATCAGCAGCGTTTTCGCCAAGACGTAGTGCAACTTCAATACTGCTCAGGGCTTGTGTGCTGTTACCCTGACTCAGCGCCAATTGGCTGCGCTGCAACCAGAGTGCTTTATTGTCAGGTTGTTGTTGCAGCAGTTGCTCCAACATCGCCTGAGCCTGCGGCCAGGCCTGGCTTTGGATCAAGGCATACAGCAGGCCTTGCTGCCATTGGCTGTTGTCGGGTTCGAGCAACAGCGCTTGCTGATAACCAGCTACGGCGCTGGCCGCCTGCGCGGTTTTCAGGTTGATATAGGCCAGTTGGCCATACACCTGGGCATCAGCAACACCTAGATTAATGGCCGCGACTAAATGAGGCCTGGCCTGCTGGTATTGCTGTTGCTGCATCAGTACCAGGCTCAGTGCCTGATGTGCCAGTGCTAAATCCGGTTGTTTACCCAATGCCGCCTTAAGCGCGTTGGCAGCGTCATCATATTGTTGCAGCGACAATAACACCTGACCGCGCAGTACCTGCAGCGCACTGCTGTCGTCAGCGAGCGGGCGCTGGCGGAACAGGCCGGCTATCGCCTGATAGTTCTTTTGTTGCAGTAACGGTTGTAACTGGCGGGCGAAGCTTTGTTCATTTGGCGTAATGGCCGCCGTGCGCTGTGCTATTGCATGATTGTTCAGCATCACCTGCCATACCGGGTCGGCCAGTGTTACCTGCAGCGGATTCGCCGGGCTGCTGTTGGCAAATACTGTGTTACTTAGCAGGCATAACGCTGAGCTAAACAAAACGGTTTTTAAAAATGAAGTCATCGCTTTACCATGTGCATCAGGGTTTAAATTCTACCGGCCAGATAAAACGTGCACTGACGGCTGCTGTGCCTTTGGTTGGCACACTGAAGCGGCTGCTGCGTACTATCCGTTCTATCTCTGGTCTCAGTTCCGGGTATGGGTTTTCGAGTATATTCAGCAGCGTCAGCTTGCCTTGTTCATCTATCAGGATGTCCAGTTTCACCAGCGCTTTTTTAATGCCCTGGCGGCTTAAACTGCGCGGAAATACCGCATTAAGTGGTGTTTGCAGTACCGGCAGTGCATCGAGCTGATCCAGACTGAACGCGTTTATTTCTATCTGCAGTGGCTGCCACTGCAGCTGTTGTCGCTGCGGCTGAGGCGCACTGAGTTCTAGTTTGGGTTTAACCAGCTGTATATCCGGTGCGGCTATCTGTACGGCACTGCTAATGCTTACCTGTAAATCCAGCGTCGGCGCAGTGTTAACCGGCTGCGGCGGGCTGGGCGGGGGCGGCGGTGGTGGAGTGGGCAGCGTGGTTAAGTCCAGTGGCCGCAGTAGCAGCTTCTGCTCTGAAGGCGGCTGAAACTGGCGCGCATACCACATCAGCAGCAAGGCACTGCCAAGTAACAGCACACTTAAACCAAATGCAAGTAAGCGGATACGGGCCTGCATGTTACTGTGCGACCGTCGCCAGGCTTACCTGCAGTGCGCCGGCCAGTTTAGCGCCGTCCAGCACCTTAACCAATAAATCGGTCGGCACATTTTTATCCACCTGCAGCACCACAGGGCGTGCACGTTCGCGCAGCAGCTGTTCCAGTGTTGGCCGTACACCTTCAACCCCGATATTGCTGCCATCGTAATAAACACCGCCATTATCGGTAATGGCCACCAGAATAACCAGTTGCTGCAACTGACTGGCAGATACTGCTTGCGGCTTGTCTACTTCAACGCCGGTTTCACGGACAAAAACTGTCGTGACGATAAAAAATATCAGCAGAATAAACACCACATCTAACAGTGGTGACATATCTATGCCCTGATGCTGCTGTTCCAGCCGCTGGCCCAAACGTTGTTGCATCATGCCACCTGTGTGTACTGGTGGGTGACACGGGCGCGCGCCAGTTTAGCATTCACCAGCGACTGCAGCAGCCAGGCCGGTATGGCACAACTTAAACCCAGCTGGGTGGTAAATAACGCCTCGCCGATACCGGAACTGAGCTCGGCCGCGCCACTGTCACCAGAGGCCAGGCCGGCGAATACGCTGAGCAGGCCGACAATAGTGCCGAGCAAACCACAAAGCGGCATGCTGGCAATTAGTACGGTATTAAATTGTTGCCATTGGCCACACTGCTGCCAGTGGCCGTGGCGCAGCAGTAGCCACTCCTGAAGCAGCAACTGGTAGCTGCCAAGTGCGGCTGCCAGGATCAGCCAGCACACCAGATTGTCAGTTAACATGCTTATCATGCGGCCTGCTCCTGTGTTGTGGTTGGATGATGGCCTGATTGCTGCGAGATGTGCAGCGCCAGCGCTTCAAGCTGATGGTAATAATTGCGCGCTTTACGTGATAGCAGCGCATGCATCACCAGAGCCGGAATGGCCACTACCAGCCCCAGTTCTGTGGTGATCAATGCCTGAGCAATGCCGCCGGACACGACCTGTGGATCACCGGAGCCAAACAAGGTCATCATGTTAAAGGTTTCAATCATGCCGCTTACAGTGCCAAGTAAACCCAGTAATGGCGCTACGGCAGCCGTCACGGCGATGGCGCCAAGGCGGGCGTCCAGCATCAGCCGGCTATGTTGCAGCACGGCGAATAGCGCATCATCACGCTGCTGCCCGACTGCATAACGTTTGCCACAGTCATCCAGTTGTCTGGCAAAGCCGGCACAGTGTTGTAGTTGGGCTGAAGGCAGAGTGGCTACCTGCACGGCAGGCAAACGCCATAGCTGCCAGGCTTTGTGCAGTGCAATTATCAATGCCACCAGCGCAAACGCCAGTATGGGCAATGCCCAGATACCGCCTTTGCTGACATGGCTCAATGCAGACTCCTGCCGGTTCGATCGCAGCAGCGCTTTATTCAGGCTGGGGTCAAATAGCACACTGGCACGTTGGTGTTGCTGCAGCTGTTGCAACGCGGAGCTGTCGCTAAAGGGCAACGCCACGCTGGGGCTGGTTGTGTTGTCACTGCCGTGCTGCAATAAGCCACCCTGTTGCTGTTCGTTCAGCCAGTACCAACTGACCGGGCCTACCTGCAGTACCCTGGCGTTTACCAGCTCACCGCTGGGTAAAATGATGTCGTGATTGTGCCAGGCCGGGTAAAGGCTTTGCTGTAATGCACCGGCAAAATTACTGGCTGCCTGCAACTGGCTGGTAAGAGAGGTATCGACAGTGTCTAACTGCTGTTGCCGGATAAAGCTGGCCAGCTGATTCTGCTGATACTGTTGCTGATCCTGCCAGCTTTTCAGTCGCTCCGTTAACTGGCTCAGGCCAAGTGTGCTTTCATCTTCAGCTCGGCGTGCAACAGCGGTTTTATCGCGCAGTTGCTGCACCTGCTGCTGCAATGTCTGGTACTGGCTCATCAGCTGTTGTTGCTGACGGCTGATTTGTTGCTCGGTGTTGCTTAGGCTTTGCTGCGCTTGTTTGATATCTGCCAGCACGGAGCTGCTGACATCTGCCGCTGTCAGCTGGCCAGTGAACGCGACCAGAGATAACAGGACTATGCTGACACCTTGCCTGATGCCCGCTGCTGCTAAAATGTTGGCTTTCATGGCGTGGTCTCTTTTTGCTGCGATAGCGTCGCCGCCTCAGCCGACAGCTGCAGCGGCAGGCTAATCAGCTCTGCCTGAGCGCGCTTTTCCAGCATCGCTATGGCGTGCAGCACATCCTTTCCGTCAATACTGCTGTCAAACTGCCAGCTCCAGCCTGCGCTACCGGGGTAACCCAGGCCGCTATAGCTGCCGTCAGCACTACTGAACCAGGCCTGGCTTGCCCCCAGATACAACTGTTTAACCCGTACCGGCTTGCCATCGGCCGTGTTAAGCGTCATTTCATCCAGGCTCAGGCGCTGCTGAAACTCGGCCAGCTTCGTCAGCAAAAACAAACTGCGCTGCAGCTGCACTGAGGCATCGGCATTATCCGGCAAACTACCCAGTCCCTGCTGCCAGAGGTGTTGCAGCGGCGGCGGCAACTGCGGCTGCATTACACGAACCTGCTGCAGTAAGGCGCTGATCTGGCGGCCACCCTGTTGCTGCTGTTGTTCCAACTGCTGTTGCTGTGTCAGCAGCGCCGCGCGTTTTTCATCTACAGCATCGTGTTGTTTGTTGTTGCGTTCCAGCACTTGTTGCAGCTGCTTTTGCTCGGCCTGCAGCAAATTGATGCCTTGCTGCAGGCTTTGCTTACGCAGCTGCCAGTCTTTTTGCAGTTGATGCTGTTGCTGTTCAAGGGCCAGCCACTGTTGTACCAGTGCATCAAGTTGTGCTGTGGCTGAGGGTTCAGCCTGTGCCGGGTTATAAGGAGAAAAAATCGCGGTTAACCATAGAGTTAAAAGTGCGATTTGTGAGTGTCGGTAAAATCTGTTCATCGGTTGCCGCTGTCTGGCTGTCATTTACAACGTTAGCAGGTAGCGCATTATGGCAAAATGATAGGTCGAATACAACTGATAATCTTTCTCATTTACATTTTTTTGAGCGAGTGCTAGCATGCCGCCGGCTTACTGAAGAACCCGGCCTGCAGCACGCTGCTGTAACGTGCTGATACAGCGTCGGCCCTATAAAAATTTGGAGCAGGAAATGACACAAGTTGCCGGTACCGCACTGAGCGGTACGCATTTTAATAAAGCCCCGCTGGCCGCAGCAGTGGCGCTGGCATGTACAGTATTAAGCACTCAGGCCACTGCGATGCAGACCGAACAGGTGCAGGAGCTTGCCGTTGCCCAGGCTAAAGCGACGACTGAAGATGATGTTAAAGTTGAGCAGTCGTCCAATATCAAATTTACCCGGCCGCTGCTGGACACGGCCAAAACCATTACTGTGATTCCGCAGGCGGTAATGAAAGACCGCTCAGTCGACAGCCTGCGCGATGCACTGCGTAATGTGTCTGGTATTTCTCTGGCTGCCGGTGAAGGTGGCGCGCCAAGCGGCGACAGTATGTCGATCCGGGGTTTTAGCGCAACCACTGACATTTTTGTTGATGGTATCCGCGATATCGCCGGCTACAGCCGTGATACTTACAATCTGGAGAGTATTGAAGTAGCCAAAGGCCCGGGTTCAGCCGTATCGGGTCGTGGTGCAACAGGGGGCAGTATTAATCTGCAATCGAAAACCGCCCGTCTTGATCAGTTCTCAGATGTCAGCCTGCGTCTGGGCAGCGAGTCGGATTACCGTGCCACACTCGACAGCAATATTACACTGGGTGACACCACGGCGCTGCGGCTGAACCTGCTCAGCGATGACGTTGATGTGGCTGGCCGTAACGAAGTAGATAACAGCAAAGATGCGGCGGCGCTGTCGCTGGCAACCGGAATAGGTTCTGCACAACGCTTCAGCCTGAATGCTGAGTACCAGAAACAGGACAATATGCCGGATTACGGCCTGCCATGGGTGTCAGATCCGGCCGCAGTGCCGGAGCTGGCTGATTATGTAAACGAAGCGCCACCGGTAAGTTTTGATAATTTTTACGGTAACGTTTTCCGTGACTATGAAGAGATTAAAGCGCAATCACTGACCGGCCGCTTTGAGCAGGATCTCAGTAATACCACTATGTTGCGGGTACAGGCCCGTGTAGGCTCCGTTGCGCGTGAAGGTGTGGTGACAGCACCGCGCTTTATCGATCAGAAAACCAGCACAAATGTACGCCAGAGCGATGAAAAAACGCGTGACACGAAAAACTCACTGGCGGCTGTGCAGCTTGACCTGGTGGCTGAATATCAGACTGGCAGCATCAAACATAATCTGGTAACCGGTGTTGAATGGGCGCAGGAAACGTTCAAACGCTGGAATATGGTGGATCTGGTTGATGACAATCTGGACAGCACGCCAGCACTGGTCGATTTGTATAACCCGGACCCACGGCTGCCGTTTACCGGCCGTTATGGCCGTGATGGCAACAGCATTGAAGCCGAAGGCGACAATATTGCGATCTATGTGTTTGATACTCTGACGCTGAATCCGCAGTGGGAGCTGACGCTGGGCGCTCGCTGGGACAGCTTTGAAACAGATTATCAGTACAGTTATACCGATCCGTCTTTGCAGGTAGATACCAAAGACAGCATGCTGAGCTGGAATGCCGGCCTGGTATACAAACCTGCCGCTAATGGCAGTATTTATTTTGCTGTGGGTACTTCATTTAACCCATCGGCAGAAGGCCTGACAGTATCCACCAACACTAACAGCAACCTGATCGATTTAGAGCCGGAAGAAACGGTAAGTTATGAGCTTGGGACCAAATGGGACTTACTGGACGGCCGCCTGCTGACCAGCGCTGCCCTGTTCCGTACCGAGAAAAAACATGCCCGCACTGATGACCCCGACTTTACCGATGGCCAGAGCAGCTTTGATACGCTGAACGGCCAGCAACGAGTGCAGGGTATCGAATTGAGTGCGGTTGGCTACTTACAGCCAAACTGGACGCTGATTGCTGCTTATACCTATCAGGACAGCGAAATTACCCATGCAGAAGGCGATGACGCCAGCCAGATTGGTATGCCGCTGTCAGGTACGCCGGAGCATTCGGCCAGTGTCTGGAGCCGTTACGATTACAACGATAAACTGGCGTTTGGTGCCGGGGTACAGTATGTAGGTGAGCGTTTTAATAACTCGTCTGCTAACCGTAAAACGGCGCCGGGTTACACCACTTACGATGTCATGCTGTCTTATCAGGCCACCGATAAGCTGGGTTTACAGCTAAACGGTGTTAACCTGTCGGACAAGCGTTATATTGAGCAGCTGGGTGGTGGCCACTTTATTCCTGGTGAAGGGCGCCATGTCAGTATTACTGCCAGCTACAGCTTTTAAGCGGTAGCCGGTATGCTAAAGCCCCGCCAGCGTGATGCCAGCGGGGCTTTGCTGTTTCTGCACCGATAACGTTTTATAGGAGTGGCTATGCTGTTAAAAATTCCACAGGTACTGACCAAAGCGCAGGTCACCAGCTGCAAGCAGCTGTTGCTGGATGCTGACTGGGCTGATGGCAATGTTACTGCCGGTTATCAGTCGGCACAGGCTAAGCATAACCTGCAGTTGCCTGAAAACAGCCCGGCGGCACGCCAGCTTGGTGATCTGGTATTGCAGGCGCTGGCACAGAATAAACTATTTATGTCGGCGGCACTGCCGCTGAAGATTTTCCCCCCCTTGTTTAACTGTTATCAGGGTGGCCAGTCATTCGGTGTGCATGTCGACAATGCTATCCGCCAGGTACCGGGTACGCCGGTGAAAGTACGGACAGACTTATCTATGACGCTGTTCTTCTCGGAACCGGAAGAATATGAGGGTGGCGAGCTGGTAATTGAGGACACCTATGGTGCGCACAGCGTTAAGTTGGCCGCCGGTGATATGGTGCTTTATCCGTCGACCAGCCTGCATAAAGTCACGCCGGTAACCAAAGGGCGGCGACTGGCGTCATTTTTCTGGTTACAGAGCATGGTGGCCAGTGATGAAAAGCGTAGCCTGCTGTTTGATATGGACATGGCCATTCAGTCGCTGCGGAACCAACTGGCGGATAGCCGGGAAATAGTGCAGCTGACCGGGGTGTATCACAACCTGCTCAGGCAGTGGGCGCAAACCTGATCGCTGCTGTTGTTTCAGTTCTTTCACTTGTTTCAATAGCAGTGCTGACGCATTATGCTGCGCTTAACAATTACCTGCTTTAGCGTTACAGGGGATACTATGTTCAGTGAAATTATTCAGCCGCGTTTTTCCGACACTGATGCCTTAGGTCATATTAATAACACAGTGTTTGCTATCTGGTTTGAAGGTGCCCGTCAGGGCGTGTTTAAAATTTTCACGCCGACCCTTAATTTACAGCAGTGGCCGCTGATTATTGCCAGTATCAAACTGGATTATCATGCCCAGACTCACTTTGGTGCGGAAGTTGAAATACGCACTTACATCAGCCGTATTGGCGGCAGCTCATTTGATGTGTATCAGGAAGCCTGGCAACAAGGCGTTAAAACCGTCTCCGGTACTGCGGTGATGGTGCAGTTTGATTATGCCAGTAATAAAGCGCAGGCCATCAGTGCAGAGCAGAAACAGCAATTGATGCAGCACACACTACCGGCCTAACCATTTTCACCAGCCGAATATTGTCCGGCGAGAATTATCGCAATCAGCCTTGGTCTGGTCGTAAAGCACTGGTATGGTTAAGCGCGGCTGGTTAAGGTCGAAGCAGAATAATAATCCGGAGAACGTTATGAAAAGCGCATTTATTGGCCTGACAGTAGGCATCAGTCTGGTGCTGGCGGGTACGGCACAGGGCTATGATCGTATTACCGGCGCGCCTTTTGCCAGCCGCTCGGAAGTCATAGCACCGTCAGCCATGGCCGCCACCAGTCAGCCGCTGGCTACGCAAATTGCGCTGGATGTGATGAAACAAGGCGGCAATGCTATAGATGCTGCTATTGCCGCCAATGCTGCGCTGGGCCTGATGGAGCCTACCGGTAACGGAATAGGTGGTGATTTATACGCCATTGTCTGGGATGCCAAAAGCCAGAAACTGCATGGCTTAAATGCGTCCGGTCGCTCACCGCTGAGTTTAAGTTACGAGATGCTGGCACATGAGCTGAAAAAACTTAACCGTACCAGCTTACCGCCACACGGCATGTTACCGATCAGTGTGCCGGGTGCGGTGGATGGCTGGTTTGAATTGCATAATAAGTTTGGCAGCCTGCCAATGCAGCAAATTCTGCAGCCGGCTATCGACTATGCCGAGAAAGGTTTTCCGGTCAGTGAATTAATCGCTTATTACTGGGATCGCAGTGTACCGGTGCTGAGCAAACAACCGGGCGACTTCAGCGGCACTTTTACCATCAATGGCAAAGCACCTGCCAAAGGCCAGATCTTTAAAAACCCGGCCCTGGCCAATACGCTGAAAAAGGTGGCCAAAGACGGCCGTGATGCGTTTTACAAAGGTGATATCGCAGTAGAAATTGACCGCTTTATGCGTGCCAATGGTGGTTATCTGCGCTATGCCGATTTTGCCAATCATCGCTCTGACTGGGTAGAACCTGTCGGTGTCGATTACAAAGGTTATACACTGTGGGAGTTGCCGCCAAACGGTCAGGGCATTGCCGCGCTGCAAATGCTGCAGATCCTGAAGAACTTTGATTTAAAAGCCGCCGGCTTTAATACGCCGCAGAGCCTGCACCTGCTGATTGAAGCGAAGAAACTGGCATTTGAAGACCGGGCCAAGTTTTATGCTGATCAGGACTTTAATAAAGCGCCGATTAAGGGGCT
>NZ_DATCSY010000281.1:0-2869 GCF_036568245.1 Rheinheimera sp.
ACCTTGTGTCCGGCCGGTACCACCTGTTGTGCCGTTAAAGCAGTAAAAGGTTCCGGCAAAGGTGCGCCCTGCGCCAGCGGTTGCAATGCCACCACGACATTATCGCGAGGGTGCACCTGCAATACCTGTAATTGCTCACCAATATCGGCTGGTGCATCTAATTTTGTGCTACAGCCTGGTTTCTGTTCTGTGCTCATAGTTAACCTTCTTGCCCCTTGTCTAGCGGTGGCAAACCGGGTTTAAAAACATTGATATTCTAATTTGGCTTGCCGAACCAGCTTGCCCACACCAACACGCCGTAAATACATCCCTGTAGGCTCGATTCAGGCATCCATGCCTTCAACGGTTGGCTTAGGGCAAGTCGGTTCTCAATTAACCGTTTGCGAATCATTTGTAACCTACTACAGCGTTAGCACACTGCCATTCAAGGTTACATCTACCTGATCAATCTGCGCTACATTCTCCAGCACACCCACGCTAGCGGCTTGCTTAAACTCAACATGGTGCAGGCTGACACCGCTTATCGGTGCCCGCTCAAAGCCGCGTAGCAAAAAAGCCCGCTCAGCTTTGTGTACCGTTAAATGGCTGATATGCAGATCTTTTACCTGCGGCAAATGTGAGCCGGCATCACCTTCTTCGTAGAAGAAGTTAATCACTATCGCGTCTTTCACTTCACCGATATCAATATCGCGGATAGCAATATTCTCAATTAAACCACCACGCACCGAGTTGGTTTTAATACGGATGCCGCGCTGTAAATCCGGGCTGCTCATACGGCAACGACGGGCAAAAATATTGCGCGCCCCGCCTGAAATTTCACTGCCCAGCACCACGCCACCATGGCCGGCGCGCATAACACAATCCTGTATCACCACATTCTGAATAGGCGTTGCTAAACGGCGACCATCGTTATTGCGGCCAGATTTAAGTGCTATACAGTCATCACCGGTATCGAATAAGCAGTTTTCAATTAGCACCCGGTTACAGGATTCCGGGTCGCAGCCATCTGAGTTGGGGCCAAAGCTGACGCAGTTTACGCCGCGTACTATCACATCGTCAGACAGTACCGGGTTAATCAGCCAAAATGGCGAATTACGAATAGTCACACCTTCAATCAGCACGCGTTTACACCGGTACGGCTGAATAAACGGCGGGCGCAGATAGTTTTGCTCAAATACCCGCTGAGCTACCGGTACACCCTGCTCTGCCATAGCAAATAACGGCTCACGGGTGTTGCTTTGATCTGTTGCCGCATCTAATTGCCACGGCGTGTGTTTCCACTTACCTTTCCACGGCCACCACTGGGTATTACTGCCATTGCCTTCGAGGATACCTTCACCGGTCACGGCAATGTTTTCCTGTTCAAAAGCATAAATCAGCGGCGAGTAGCCCATCAGCTCGACACCTTCCCAACGGGTGTGTACAGCTGGCAGATAACGCTCTGGCTCAGCATAAAACGATAACACCGCATCTTTTTGCAGGTGCAGGTTTACATTCGACTTTAAATGCACAGGCCCGGTGTTAAAACGCCCGGCGGGTACCACAACCCGACCACCACCGGCCTTTGCACATGCAGCAATAGCGGCAGTTATAGCCGCGCTGCTGTCATAATTCGGCTGCGCTTTGGCGCCATAAGCGGTAATAACAAAATCACGCTTTGCAAATTGGGTTGGCGCTATGCTGGCAATGATGTTATCTGCCTGCTGCCATAAGATGTTATCTGCCGCATCACTGTCTGCAGTGCTCATCACAGACGCTGTCGAACAGCCATTTAATGACCACAACGACAGGCCGGCACTGGCCAGGCTCAGGGTTTTTAAATGTTGTCGTTTCAGCGTGTCTGTCATACGTCTCCCCGGCTTCTGTGCCATTGCATTTTATTTGAGATTAACACCAGCTTATTGCTGTTGACTGTTACTATAATAACCAATTTGCCACCGGTGGCAAGCAATTGGACATTTTTTTTGCCAGCGGTAGCAAAAAAAACACCACAGTGGCGTTAGTGTGATGTCTGCTTAACTATCGGTGATATTGATTCTGGCGGTAGATTCACGCACAACCAGTGTTGGTGCCACTTTAGCCGCTACATTGCTGGCGGCTTTGTCGTTGTTTTCTATCGACATAATCATCTTGCTGGTGGCCAGTAGCGCCATTTGCCGCACCGGCCTTTTAATCGTTGTCAGTGCAGGAATAACTCTTGAGGCCAGCATGTTATCGTCAAAGCCAGCCACTGATAACTGCTCAGGCACTTTGATACCTAAACTGTGGGCGACCTTTAATACCCCGGCCGCCATCTGGTCGTTATTTGCGAAAATTGCTGTAGGGATATCCTGCCCCTGCAGCAGCTGGCGTGCACATTCGATACCGGTCTCATAGGTGTTATTACCTTCGACTATCCAGTCGGGACGAATTTTTATGCCGTACGCAGATAAACCAAGCTGAAAACCTTCCATCCGCTCGGTTGACGATTTATAGCGCTGCGGGCCACTGATAAAAGCGATATGTTCATGACCCAGCTGGGCAAAATAGCGTGCCATTTCTGCCGCAGCAGCGCGATCATCCGATACGACAATATGTTTGGCTTCATCCAGCGCCACTGAGCTTAAACGTACATAAGGGCTGCCAGACTCTTTCAGTGCCTGCGCCAGTAACTCTGACTCCGATACCGGCGGCAGCACTATAACGCCATCAAGCTTGGAGCGCTGCATAAACCGCAGACAATCCTGTACCAGGGTTTCACTGCGGTAACGACACGGGTGAACAACCAACTCGTAACCGAGGTTAGAACACACCTCAAGCACCCCGCGCTGCACATCGTCCAGATACAGCGCATCTGGGTTATCATAAATTAACCCCAGCAAGTAAGAGC
>NZ_DATCSY010000282.1:0-5396 GCF_036568245.1 Rheinheimera sp.
CTTTGTGTCAGGCCGGTTTTTACTCTGGGTTTTAAATCATGGTCGCCGTCGGTTAACCATGTAAGGCTAACTTGGGGCCAGCTTTGCGCAGCCACTTCATCCCGCTGACCAAAGGCATCACGCTCACCCTGTGCAATAAACAGCTTACAGCCTAAGGCAGTAAAATGCTCAGTACGCCACTGCTGCTTTTTCGGGGCATGAAACGGGTAACCAAAGGCAAAAATTGCCCTTAGCTTACTGTGCGGGCCAAGCATGCTGGCAACCCGCCCTCCCATAGATTTACCCCCTATAAACAGCGGCAAATCGTCAGGGCACTGTTCAACCAACTGGCTAAACTGCTGCAACAGTGGTAGTTTATCCGGCAGGCTGCGCTTGCCTGTGTCGATAAAACGCTGCATGTAAGCAAAGTTAAAGCGCCACACTTCCACATTGTGTTGCAGCAATTGAGCAGCTAACTGACACATAAAATCGCTACCGGAACCAGCACCGGCGCCATGTGCCAGCAATAAGCGGGCTTTGGGCTGTGCAGGTTTGTCTTTAATGAACTCAGTCAAGTGCCACCGCATTGGTAAATTGCTGTTCGGCAAACTCAGCTTGTTCAGCCTCAACCATCTGTGTCATCCACTGGCGAAAAGCGGTAATTTTGCCAAGCTCTGTCTGGCTTTCCCGACACACTAAGTAGTAGGCATCTTTTGAGATCAGCACGTGATTAAACGGTACTATTAACCTGCCGGAATTAATATCCGGTCGCGCCAGAACGTTATGCGCCAGTGCTACACCCTGACCATGAATAGCAGCCTGCAGCACCATAGAGGAATGGCTGAAAATCGGCCCCTGGTTTACGTTAAAATGCTTGAAGCCCTGTGTCGTGAACCAGGCTTTCCAGGCCCGGCGTGAACCGTCATGTAACAAGTTATGGTATTGCAGATCTGTCGGCTCCAACAGCGGTTTGCTGCGGTTCAGCAGCAATGGTGAACAGACAGGCAGCAGGTATTCAGTATGCAGTTTATCAGCATGCAGATTACGCCAGGTACCGCGGCCATAGTAAATGGCAACGTCTACGTCATCTGTTAACGAGCCTTCATCCAGGTCAACCGCTTTTATCCGTACGTCAATATCCGGGTGCAGCTCACTAAACTGGTTTAATCTGGGTACTAACCACTGAATCGCAAAGCTTGGCTGTAAACTTACCGTCAGTGAGCCCTTAGCGCCACGGGCCAGCAGCTTTTCGGTTGATTCATGTAATTGCAGAAAAATTTCTTTTATATCAAGAAAATAGCTTTGCCCTTCTTCGGTCAGTAGCAAAGAACGGTTTTTCCGCATAAACAGCTTCAGGCCAAGATGGTCTTCCAGTGCTTTAATCTGATGACTAATAGCGGCCTGGGTTACATACATTTCTTCAGCAGCTTTAGTGAAACTTAAATGCCTGGCGGCAGTTTCAAACGCCTTTAATGCATTAAGCGGGGGCAGTCGACGCGCCATAATCTCTCTTGAATGATTAAATTTTCTAATCCGAATTATAGCGTTGGCACTGGCACTAAGCCAGCACCATTCTAACTAACAACTATTTCTCTACCGGCTTATAGCCTTCAATTTCAACATTCTCGCCTTTGAACAAGAAAGCTTCCATCTGTTCTTCCAGCAGCTTTCTGTGCTCCGGGTTCATCATGTTAAGCTTTTTCTCATTAATCAGCATAATTTGCTTGGCCTGCCACAGGGCGAAAGCCTCTTTACTGATTGAGTTAAAAATTTTCTTGCCCAAATCTCCCGGATACAATTGAAAATCCAGGCCTGGTGCTTCTTTTTTTAAATATTCACAAAATACTGTACGGCTCATACTTAACGATCCTCAGAATCCGCTGTTGTAGCAATCAGTTGTTGAAACAGCTGCTTTGCCGGAGCTGACAAACCAACCGCAGGAATGGCATCTATTCTAAACCAACTTGCACCAGAATGCTCCTGCACTGCATCCGGCAACGATTTCAACTTAAGCAATTGCGGTTGGATCCACAGATGAAAATGGCTGAAGGTATGCCGAAAAGCCGGTAGCTGTTCGGTAGTCTCAATTTGCAAAGCATGTAACGCCAGGTACTGCTCGCGCTCCTGTGCACTGGCAAATTCAATAAAGCCATACAGCCCCCCCCACAAGCCTGCTGCCGGGCGCTGTAACAACAGCACCTGCTTCTGGTGCTGCAGCAGCAACCAGAAGCTTTGCCTCTCCGGCAGCGCTTTCTTCGGTTTTTTGCCCGGATACAGCGCCTGTTCGCCTGCCAGCGCCGCTTTACACTTTAATTTCAGCGGACATTCGCTGCAGCGCGGCTTGCTACGGCTGCACAACGTAGCGCCAAGGTCCATCATGGCCTGATTAAACTGCGCCACCGTCTGCTTTGGTGTTATCTGCTCAGCCAGTTGCCACAGTGTTTGTTCTGTAGCTTTGTCTCCCGGCCAGCCGGGTACTGCCGCAAAACGCGCCAAAACACGCTTACAGTTACCATCCAGAATAGGGTAATGCTGGCCCAAAGCTAACGACAGTACAGCACCGGCGGTTGACCTGCCAATGCCCGGCAGTGCCAGTACCTGTTCAAACCCTAGCGGGAACTGGCCCCGATGCTCTGCCACTATCATTTTTGCGGCTTTATGCAGATTGCGCGCCCGGGCGTAGTAACCAAGCCCGGTCCATAAATGTAGTACTTCATCAAGCTCTGCTGCAGCCAATGCCTCGACATCGTTAAAACGTGCCAGGAAGCGTTCAAAATAAGGAATAACAGTCGCAACCTGGGTTTGCTGCAGCATTATTTCACTGAGCCAGGTTTTATAGGGTGTTTTCTCTAACTGCCAGGGCAGTGCTTTACGTCCGTGCTGCTGATACCAGCTAACTAACTGATTTGAAAACCAAACTGCATCCTGTTGTTGTAACATAACGGCCTCTGCTAGAACAATTGCCGGCAGTATAAGCACAGCGCCTGACCTTGCCAACCATAATCGCGGTTGAGCAAAGGCGCTAATACAAGGATAATACGCGCCGTTAACGATTATGCGGAGCAACACATGACAGACAGTACCGAGCAGCACGGCGAACAGGCTGACAACACAACTTATATGCGGAAAATCCGCTCGTTTGTGCTGCGCGAAGGCCGGCTGACCAAAGGCCAGCAACATGCGCTGGATACCTACTGGCCAGATTATGGCCTGCAATACCAAAGCTCTGCACTGCAATTGGCAGATGTGTTTGGCCGTAGCAGTGCAGTAGTGCTGGAAATTGGCTTTGGTATGGGTAAATCTCTGGTACAGATGGCAAAAGAAGCGCCGGAAAAAGATTTTATCGGTATTGAAGTTCACCGTCCGGGCGTCGGTGCCTGTTTGTCTGATGCAGTTGCACAGCAGGTAAAAAACCTGCGGGTATTTGAGCACGATGCCGTTGAAGTACTGGAAGATACCATCGCGGACAATAGCCTGGACACCGTTCAGCTGTTTTTCCCTGATCCGTGGCATAAGAAACGTCACCACAAGCGCCGTATTGTGCAGCCAGAGTTTGTGCAGCTGCTTAGGCGTAAACTAAAACCCGGCGGTGTGTTTCATATGGCAACTGACTGGGAAAACTATGCGGAGCATATGCTGGAAGTTATGCAAGCAGCAGAGGGCTTTAGTAACCTCTCTGCTGATAACACCTATGTTGAACGGCCTGAACACAGACCTTTGACCAAGTTTGAACAGCGCGGCCAGCGTTTAGGCCACGGCGTCTGGGATCTGATGTATAAAAAGGACTACTAAATGTTAGCCAACGCCAGTCAACTGGTTTTACGTAACATAGCCGATCTTAGTGGTAAAGTGCTGCTGGCAGAGCCTATGGCAGATAACTTAGCTGCTGATCTTCTGCATCTGGCACCGCAGTTACAGTTAAGCTGTTACAGCACTGACGCCGCTGTCGCTGCCAGCTGGCGACAGCCTGCCGTTACGCTGTACAACAGCGCAGAACCGGCATTTAGCGACAGCTTTGATACCATTGTAATTTTCTACCCCAAAAGCAAAGAGCAGCTGGCATACACCCTCAGTCAGCTTAAACCTGCGATTAAAAGTACTACGGCAGTTTTCGTTACCGGTGATAATAAAGGTGGCATTAAGAGCCTGAGCAGCCACGCTCAGAAGCTTGGTTTAGGAGCCAACAAGCTGGATAACGCCAAGCATTGCCTGTGGTTTTCGCTGTTTGGTGATTTTGCTGCACTGCCAAAGATAGCTGACAGCCACTTCAGTATTACAGCCGCGGGTGAACAGCTTAGGCTGCATTCGTTGCCTGGGGTGTTCAACCACGGCAAGCTCGATCTTGGTACTGCGCTGCTGCTGGATAACCTGCCAGCTATCAGCCAGGGTAAGGTGCTTGATTTCGCCTGTGGCTGCGGTGTGATTGGTGCAGTGTTAAAACGTAAACATCCACAGATTGAGCTGTTCAGTTCAGATATTAGTGCGCTGGCGGTGAAAGCAACCGAGCTGACACTGAGCGCCAACAACCTCAGCGGCACGGTTATCGCAGCAGATGGCTTGCCTGAGTTTCCCAAGCAGTTTGACTACATTGTCAGTAACCCGCCATTTCACACCGGCATAAAAACTGACTACAGTATTGTCGAGGCTTTTATTGCTCAAAGTGCTACCCGCCTGAGCAATCAGGGTAATTTGACCATTGTGGCTAACAGCCATCTGGCCTATCAGGAACTGCTGCAAAACTCATTTAAGCAGGTAAGTGTTATCGCAAAAGCTAATGGCTTTGTGATATACCGCGCAAGCCAGAAAAACTAAGGGCTCCTTATGTATAAATTGTCAGCGCTGTTTTTGTTATTTACAGTAGCATCGGCAGCAGCTGACAATCCTGGCTGTGTGCAGAACCCCAAACGAACCAAAGCCTGCCCGAATATGTTGTACCGCACAGCACAGTTACCCGGCATGGCAGCACCAGGCCTGATCTGCATTTGCGCCAGTGATTTTGCAGCACTGCTGCAGCAACCGCAAACAGAAGGTGAAAAAGTCAGCCAGAACATGACCAGAAGACAGATGGAAGTGATCTACGGTGACAAATTGCAACCGGTGCTGGACATTCTGCAGCGTAAAAATTAGTCAGGCATCAATACCAGACGTTCGCGGAAATTTCCCAGGCTTTCTTCATGCTGAGCCAGCAGTACCGGCACCAAAAATAACTCGCCCTGCTCTACCCAGTAAATAGCATTTTGTTCAAACTGCCGCGCCAGCGTAATAGCCGTATTTTTCTCACACAGTACTATCCAGCTTTTTTCCTGAAAACTATGATCCGGAGCACAGCCTATAACAGAGCGATAAGGCAATTTTTGCTGATTAAGGTAAGCCTGGAATTCTTTGTCACGACGAAGGTTAAGATAGGGATGCCCGGT
>NZ_DATCSY010000283.1:0-6199 GCF_036568245.1 Rheinheimera sp.
ACACGCCGTTACGTTTAATCGAACCGCCGCCGTACAACAGTAATACCCGGGCGTCTTGCGGTAACCGGCTTTTAGCCTCTTTAATCTGGCCTTTACCAAACAGAATTTCGGTTTGGTTTTTAAAGGTAAAGTTCAACATAACAACTCCAATCGTATCGGTTTACAGCATTATTCGGCGGCAGTCGCCAGTTTTTTTAACATCGCAGCTGCCAGTGCTTTATCGGAAAACGGGTTCTGGCCGGTAATCAGCTCTCGGTCGATAACCACATTCGGTGTCCAGGCTTCACTGTATTGCATATTGCCACCAGCCTGTTGCATGGCTTTACCAGGGTAATACTGCAACTTGTCACCCTTTAACGACACCTCAAATACCGTTTCTTCTGCGTCAGAGAAAATGGTCATTTTGTAGCCTTGGTAAATCCAGTTGCTGGCCACAGGTGTTTTTTGCTGTACCAGTGCCTGCTGGTATTGCTGCGGATTGTGCTGGGCAGACAGCAGCGCTATCGGGCCATGGCAAATCGCTGCCGTTGGTTTAGCCTGTGCATTAAAATGCCTAAGTATAGTGCCGACTTGCGGGTTATTGGCTAAATCAATCAGCGGCGCATGGCCACCGGGTATAAACACGGCTTCATATTGCGCCAGGCCACCGTCGATCACTTCCTGCAATGACAAAGTGTCGTCGATACCGGGAATGGCCGCTATTACCTGCTGAATACGCTGCATTTCTGCTTCGCTGCCACCGAAATACTGCGCAGTAACCGACTTCTCATCTGCCACAGGGGCATTACCTTTGGGCGTTGCCAGTATCAGTTCATAACCCGCCTGCAAAAAGGCATCCGCTGGCACGCCAAATTCATTCAGGTAATAACCTGTCGTTAAGGTTTTGCCATCCTGTAGCTGCATCTGGCTTTCACTGGATAACAACACCAGGATTTGGCCCTTGCTGGTTTCTTCTGCCAAAGCCACTTGGCTCAGGCTGCTTAATACTGCCACCGCTAAAAGTGTTTGCTTAAACATAATATCCTCACTTGTCTGTTATTACGCCGCCTGCTGCAGCATCAGATGACACAAGCTTAAGCGGTTTCGCTTGCTATGAGAATTCAGCGCTTTTATGATCAGCCATCATATTTCTGATGACTTACTGCAATGTCATACTTTGTTCAGTTACGCACCTTTGTTGAGGTGTACCGCTGTCGTACTATTACCAAGGCGGCCGCTAACCTGGGGTTATCTCAGCCCGCCGCGACTGCCCATATTCAAAGTATTGAATCGCTGATAGGTGTGGCGCTGTTTGAGCGCAAGGCCCGCGGTGTCGAGCCCACAGCGGCAGCGCACGATTTAGCGCTGCAGGTATCGGCACATCTGGACGCGGTAGAACAAAAGCTGGCATCGGTCCGCAACCGCAGTAAAGCAGTATACGGCACATTAAACATCGCCGGGCCGGCAGAGTACATCAGCCATATTGCCGGGGCGCAGTTTGCCAATTTGCTACAAGCCGGTGAAGTGAATCTGGTGGTACATATCGGCAACAAAGAACGGATTTACCAACTGTTGGCTGATGGCACGGCAGAGCTGGCTATAACCGCCTCAACCCCCGATCCTGAAGCATTTGACTATCAGATTATTGATAGTGAGCGGCTGATGCTGGTGGCAAACCGCTTTACCGGCACGCAGCTGCAGCAGCTGCCTCTTAGTGCCGAACAACTGGCGCTGTATCCGGTCGTCAGCTACGACGCTACGCTGCCGCTCATCCGGCAGTATTTTAATGCCGTGTTTAATCAAAGCTGCCAGTCACCGATCGCAGCTATTTGCCCCGACATCAGGGCGATTGCCGGTATTGTTAAAGCCGGTGTTGGCTACAGCGTATTGCCGGATTACCTGTGCCGCGATGGTATTAAAAGCGGCGAACTGGTACGTTTAGGCGCAGCCGGCCCGGAAAACGTGATTTACCTGGTCTGGCGTAAAGGGGCACTGAAACACCCCCGTGTCAGCTACGCCAAAGATATTCTGATGGCCTTTGCCAATATCAATAAATATGCCGCCGATACGGCTGGCTGAGCCTCACCACAGCGCTTTACTAACGTATCAGATGCCACTGTGTCTGCCGGCCCGCCAGATAGATCACCTGTTTCCCGTCAAAATATGCGCTTTGCTCCAGCTTTATCTGTATCAGCTGGTTTTGCCACTCCGGCACCACCTGCTTGATGTTGCCTTCAATCGCATAAGCGGTGTTAGCATAGACCGGCCAGTCGCCCTGTACTGCTGTCGGCCCCTGATTATCCCACATGCCAATGGTCGGCCCCGGTGCATGCCCGACAAAACCCAGCGCATGGGTGTAGGTGCTGTGGTTAATCTTCGCTTTCGCCGCAGCTTTATGGGTCGCAGAGAGCACCTCGTTGCCACTGCGACCAACCCGGAATTCGTTGGTTAACAGATCCTGCCAGCGGTTGCTGGTGGCCAGTGCTTGTTTTAACCCTGCCGGCACATCTGCTTCGCCATGATCAAGCACGTATGCCATCTCCTGCGTATCGGTACATAGTTTCAGATAACAAATTCCGACGTCGGTATGCAGCGCATCGCCACGCTGAATAATGCCACTACTGCCGCAAAATGGGCTGTCAGCTGCACAAGCCTGACCTGCACGCTGTAAACTGACCGACGGCATAAACCATACCGGCAAATCCAACTGCTCAAACCGCTCGCGGATATACCAGGCCACATCGTCAGTAGTGGTTACGCCGGGTGTAATCACCTTATTGCTGAACGCTTCGGCGATAACAGCGCGGGCCAGACCAACCACCTGAGGATATAACTGCAGCTCGCTTGACGTGCGCTGTTCCAGCCAGCGGATCACTAATTTTTCGGCGCTCACTAAGCGCGGCTGATATTCAGCAGGTAACACTTTGAGCAGTTGCTGATGCAAACCCGAGGTTAGCCCGTCAGCTACCGGCCAGTATTCAGATACGTTAATGCCAATTTGCTTAGGCGAGCGCTTTACAATTTCCGCTGCCAGTGCCTGCCACTGCGCCGCTAAATCGCCACCAGACCACGCTGACTCATAGGGCGCACCGAGCGGATAACGGTTAACCGACAGCTTCTCCAGGCTGCCATCGGCTTTGCGGCTAAACAGCAACATAGTGGTGCGCCTGGCAGCAAACGTCGGCTGGGGTACCAACGTAAAGTACACAGGATCTTCGGCATATTCGCGGTTAACCACCAGCCACATATCCAAGCCCGCTTCTGCCATCAATTGCGGCAGCAGCTGCTCAAGCCGTTCAGTTAAAATCCGGTTTTCCGGTGCAACCCGCTGGCGGGGTGTCAGCACCTGAAATTCGCTGGCAGAAAGAAGCTGACGCCCCTGAGTAAAAGTTTCGGTTTTGGCCAGCAGGCTGGTGGTCAGTAGTGCAGCAGTGATTGCCAGCAGGGCGGATATAGCTTTCATGGCAGATCCTTTGATGTTGTTGTTCTGATTATTTGCTTTGTTTTAAGCCAGTTAAGTTGCCGAGGCAAGCAGGCTGCAGGTTAATATGGCAGTAAAGCCACGAATAGCGCTGAATTTGCGATACACTTAACGACAGTTATCTGCCAAGGAGTTGTTATGCCGCGTTATTCTGCTGAGTTTATCAAAGAGATGCCAAAATCCGACCTTCACCTGCATCTGGATGGCAGTCTGCGCCTGCAAAGCCTGATTGAAATGGCCAAACGTACCGGTACTAAACTGCCTGCCGATACCGTAGAAGGGCTTAAACAGCTGGTATTTAAAGATAAATACCACAATCTGGGCGAATATTTACACTGCTTTCAGTACACCTGTGCCGTACTGCGTGATATGGAGAACCTGGAGCGTGCAGCCTATGAGCTGGCGATAGATAACCAACTGGAAGGCGTAAACTACATCGAAGTGCGTTTTGCCCCGCAACTGCTTATCGACTTACCCAATGGCATCGATTTCGACCGCGTCATGCACGCCGTTAATAATGGTTTAAAACGCGCGATGCAGGAGTACAACCGCTCTGAACCGGTGCTTAGCGGCCTGAAGCCACCTTTTGCCTATGGCATTATTAACTGCGCCATGCGCATGTTTGGCGACAAAGGCTTCTCGCCTTATTACACCAACCTGTTTCAACTGATGCGTGATTTTGCACCGATGGATGTCATTAAACTGGCAGCGATGGAGCTGGTGCGGGCCAGTGTGCGGCTGCGCGATGAAGAGGGTATGCCAATTGTCGGCCTGGATCTGGCCGGCCAGGAAAGTGGTTACCCGGCCAGCAAGTTTAAAGAGGTGTACGAATACGCCCACCAGCATTTTTTGTTGAAAACGCTGCATGCCGGCGAAGCTTATGGCGCAGAGAGCGTATTTGAAGCCATTACCGAGTGCTATGCCGACCGTATTGGCCATGGCTACTCCATGTTTATTCCAGAAATGATTAGCGACGGCGACATTCAGGATAAAGCGGCTTATATCCGTAATCTGGCATCCTACATTGCCGATAAACGCATTGCGATTGAAGTCTGCTTAACCAGCAACCTGCAAACCAATCCGGCGATCACCGATATTAAGCAGCACAAATTTAAAGACATGCTGGAAAGCCGCATTGCTACGGTAATTTGCACCGACAACCGCCTGGTTTCAAACACCACTGTCAGCAAAGAATATCAGCTGGCACTGGATAACTTTGATATTCCGCTGAAACGGCTGAAAGACATGGTGGCCTATGGCTTTAAGAAAAGCTTTTTCCCGGGTACTTATGTTGAAAAACGCGAATACGCCAAGCAATGTCTGGAATATTTTGACCGCGTCGCCAAAAAATATGAGTTTATATAATTAAATTCAACAACTTGCACAATGTGTCGCCAAAAGCATACACCATAACCATCTGATAAATAACAATATTATTTTCAAGCCAGATTAACTGTCGCCGAACTGCGACAGTTAATCTGCTCACTACTGCTTCCTTATAAATCAAACATAAATAAGAAATTGATTTATATGAAAATATCAATAATTTTTAAACTTGGCACAACCCTTGTATTAAGTATACCAAGCGACGTTACAGGAGAATGTCGCAAGTGCAGGTTTCCAAGTGCCTTTGCCACATTCTCCTTCGAACTGACTGAACGCAGCACGCTGATGTAAAGCTGCATTTAACGGAGGTTGTTATGGACTTATTTCTGATGGGTACAGTGTTGTTTTTACTGGCTAACGTAGCTGTAGTGATCAGCATGCTGCGCCGTGTAAACCTGAACAACGACAGCGTGTTGGCATGGGAACAGGCTCAAATGGCCGCTACCCCAACACAACCAGTTGCAGCACCGGCATTACCGGCGGCAACGGCTTACCAGCCATCTTACCTGGCCGAGGCGGCTTAAGCCGCCTGCGCCACTATCCCATGAGTTCAGCGGTTTCGCTGAATTTTTGTAAGGCCAGAACCCCACTGGCCTTTTTTTTTTGCCGTTAAAATAGGGTATGCTTAATGGCCCTGCGATTACGACAAACGACTATGCGCTTTTCTTTGCAAACTGCTTCTTTGCGGCAACTGGTGTTATTGAGCTTTTTTCTCGCCCTGATCCCGGTGGCGGTATTGATGTGGCAAAGCCACAGGGCACTTAATGGCGTAAGCCAAAACGCTGTCGCAGAAGCTGAATCTTCGATTGCCAGTGTGCGCCGTGCCGAGAACATGCAGAACCTGGTGGTCGATATAGAACGGGCCGTGCGCCAGCATGCCGTAGTAAAAACCGAAGCGTTAGCACGGGTAGCCCAAACCCATCTGGATAATTATCAGGCCCTGCTACAGCAGGTGTGTGACAATGTCGGCCAGCCGCAGTTATGCCAGCAACAGCAGTATCAGCTGCAAATCATTCTGGACAATTTCACTGCGCTTAGCAGCAGCGAACTGGAGCCGGTAATGCAGCAGTTTCGTTTACAGCAACAACAACTGACGCAGCAAATCTGGTTGTTACTGGAAAAAAACCTGCAACAACAGCAGCATTTTGTGGTTGAGAGCCAACAACAACTGGCCTGGCAAACGGTTGCGCTGGTGTTGCTGACCCTGCTATTGGTGCTGTGGGCTTCTGGCCGCATTACGGCACCGGTGCGTAAGCTGGACAGAATGATCCGCGCTATCGGGCAGCAGCATCAGTTTCCGGAAGAAAAAATGACCGGCCCACGTGAACTGACTGAACTGGGTGAACAGCTGCG
>NZ_DATCSY010000284.1:0-4504 GCF_036568245.1 Rheinheimera sp.
CCTTTGAAGACAGAGCCAAATTTTATGCCGATCAGGACTTTAACAAAGCGCCGATTAAGGGACTGATTTCAGAAGAATATGGCCGTGAGCGCGCCAAATTAATTGGTGACAAAGCCGCCAAGCGGGTTGATGCCGGTAACCCGGCGCTGTACCAGGGCGATACCATCTATATGACCACCGCTGACAAAGACGGCAATATGGTGTCATTAATTCAGAGTAACTACCGTGGAATGGGCTCAGGTGTGGTGGTGCCGGGGTTGGGTTTTGTGTTTCAGGACCGCGGCGAGCTGTTCTCGATGGATAAAAAACACGTTAACGCTTATCAGCCGGGAAAACGGCCATTTCAGACCATTATTCCGGCCTTTGTTACCAAAGATAATAAACCGCTGATCAGTTTCGGTGTGATGGGCGGTGCCATGCAGCCACAAGGCCATGTGCAAATTCTGGTCAATATGGCCGATTACGGCATGAACCTGCAGGAAGCCGGTGATGCAGCGCGCTGGCAGCACCTTGGCAGCACAGAGCCTACCGATGGCAGCGACATGTATTTGGAAAACGGTGGCTATGTCGAAATGGAAACCGGTGTGCCGTACGAGACAGTACGCGAGCTGATGAAAAAAGGCCATGATGTGCGCTACGGCTTAGGCGGTTACGGCGGTTATCAGGCTATTATGCGCGACCACGAAAACGGCGTCTGGGTTGGCGCATCAGAGTCGCGCAAAGATGGCCAGGCTGCGGGGTACTAAACGGACAGACAGGATTGAAACCGGATTGTTCTAAACCGACCGTTGAAGCCCAGGATGGGCGCAAACGAGCGTACAGGGACGTATTTACGGCGTGTCGGTGTGAGCAAGCCGGTTTTACGGCTGAGCTAACTAACCTAGTTGCACCTGCACCTGATAATGGTTGGTGATTTGCTCTATCGCTTGCTGCATATCGCCATCAAAGTCGGCGCAGAGTTCAGCATAACTGTGGCGCAGCTTCAGGCGCTGGGTGGTTTTAACAAAGCGCAATACTTCTTCTTTGCTGGTTAAAATAAGCCGGGGTACCCGCACGTTGTTACCCTGCTCGTCTTTGGCAATCATCGTAAAATAAGACGAGTTACAGTGTTTGACCTTACCGGTCTGAATGTTCTGCGCTTCAACTCTGATGCCTACCACCATTGAGCTGTTGCCAACAAAAATAACCGAGGCTTTTAATGTGACCAGTTCGCCAACCTCAATCGGGTTCAGAAAATCTACCCGGTCCACTGAAGCGGTGACACAATATTTACCACTGAACTTAGAACCGCAGGCGAAGGCTATCTGATCCATCAGTGACAGCAGATAACCGCCGTGAATTTTACCGCTGAAATTAGAGTGTGATGGCAGCATCAGCTGCGACAGGGTAACGCGCGAACTGCTGCCTTTTTTAAATTCTTCGCTCATAACGGTTTCTTATTACTGACGATTGTGTAGCCAAGTGTAGCAAAGCAATAGCGAATAACTGCTCTGCTGTGTCTGGTTTAGTTCAGGCCGGAATCGGGTTTATGTTGTACCAGTACCCAGGGCGAAATGACCACGGCCCATAATTCGGTTTTTTCATCGAACCACAGCTGGGCCTGCTGTTCACTGGTGCGGCCGACCGTGCCTGCTGCCAGCCAGTCAGCAACGCGGCTTTTGTCATCGCGGCTAAAGGCAAGCGCTACGTCAACCAAATCCAACGCCGCTGATACAGTAATGACGGCACCGGCCGCGTAAAATTTTTGCAGCTCCAGCCAGTTGATACGGGCTGTTTCACTGATAATTTTGGCTTTGATTAGCTCAGGATTATGTTCGTCATCAATCAGATGCGCATCTGGTGGTGTGATTGCAGTCATAACAGTTTACTCGGTTTCATCGCCTTGCTCGGCTACCTGGGCGGCGCTGAGTTCGTGCTTTTTCAGTAATTTATAAAAGTCAGTGCGGTTACGTCCCGCCAGCTCAGCTGCGCGGGTAACATTGCCTTCAGTCATTTGTAATACGCGGATCAGGTACTGACGCTCAAACTGATCGCGCGCTTCTGTCAGTGGTGGCCAGTAGCTGCTGTCTTGCGATAATGCCTGCTCCACCTGAGCTGCGCCTATTACCGGGCTATGGGTTAACGCCACGCATTGCTCCACCACGTTGACCAGCTGGCGCACATTGCCGGGCCATTTGGCGGTGGCCAGTAGCTGCATGGCATCATCTGAAAAACGCGTTACATCAACCTGATGCCGTTCTACACTTTGCTGCAGCACATGGCGTGCCAGCAAAGGGATATCTTCGGGTCGCTGCTCAAGGCTTGGCAATTGCAGGTTAACCACATTCAGCCGGTAGTATAAATCTTCACGGAAGCTGCCGTCCTGCATAGCTTGCTGCAGGTCGCGGTGTGTTGCCGATAGCACCCTGACGTTAATGGGTACCGTTTTGGCGCTGCCAACCGGGCGTATTTGCCGCTCCTGTAGTGCGCGCAGCAGTTTAACCTGCAGCGCAACCGGCATGTCGCCAATCTCATCCAAAAACAAAGTGCCGCCATCGGCTTCCCGGAACAGGCCGCCATGCTCGGTGACTGCGCCGGTAAAGGCGCCTTTGGTATGGCCAAACAGCTCAGATTCCAGCAGATGTTCCGGCAAGGCGCCGCAGTTTATCGCCACAAAGGCTTTCGCTGCACGTGGGCTGGCTTTGTGTATCGCTTTAGCCAGCAGTTCTTTACCTGTACCACTGGCGCCGGTGATCAACACGCTGACATCGCGCTGCGCTACACGGTAACTTTGCTCCAGGACATCTTCCATCAGGCGCGAGCGGGTAATAATATCTTCGCGCCATTCAGCCTGTTCCGGCACTGATTGATGCACAGCATTTTGTAAAATATCGCGCAGCTCACTGGTATTCAATGGTTTGGTCAGAAAGCCGAACACGCCGCGCTGGGTAGCCGCAACGGCTTCCGGGATCGAGCCGTGCGCTGTCATCAGCACCACCGGCAAACCCGGGTAGCGTTTGGCAATTTCATCAAACAGGCTCATACCGTCAAGGCCTGGCATCCGCAAATCGCTCAGCACGACGTCAATACTGTTTTTGGCCAGTAAAGGCAAAGCTGCCTCGGCGCTGTCCGCACTGATTACCTGATAGCCTTCGCCTTCCAAACGCAGGGTTAACAGCCGCAGCAGGCTTGGGTCATCGTCAACAAGCAATAAACGGGGCTTAGCGCTGGCCATTATTATCCTCTTGCACCTTAGGTTGATTCAGCTGGGCCTCTATCTGGGTCAGCGCATCTATTTTCTTTTGCAATTCGCGGTTGGTTTTTTGCAGCCGTTCTATGTTGTCATGTTGTTGCGCGTTTAAACGTGTCAGTGCGCTGACTGCGGATTCGGCTTCCAGCAGCTTTTGGTTGAACGTCAGATCCCAGCTCAGCAAAGCAGCAAGTTGTGGCGGCAGGCTGGCCAGCTGATCAGCCAGTTGCATCTGGATCCGCAGCCGCGTCAGGTATGGGGTATCGGGGTGTAGTTGCAAAATCGTGCGCTTGAGCATCCAGACATCGTTCTGTGTGGTATCGCTGTTAAGCAGTTCGCGCTCTTCATTTACCCGGTTTAGCATAGCGGCGCGGTAATTGACCCAGGCTTGTAACGCATCGGCATCGTCGCTGATCTTTAGTGCGGGCGCAGCCGGTTCCGGTTGCTCGGCGAAATCGACTAACGGCTCTGTCTGTGGCAACGGCTCTGGCACTGGCGCTATAGGCTCCGGCGCCGGCGTCATCTGGCAGCCAGCCAGAGTCAGGCTAAAAAGGATGATTAATCCGCTTTTCATGCTGGTTTGTCCTCTAACAGCGGTAGCCGCACCCGGATACAGACGTCGGCATAAATAACATCAACAATGTCGGCATGGCCGCCCAGCAGGCGCGCGCAGTCGGCAACGATAGATAACCCCAGGCCGGAGCCTTGTACTGCATCAAACCTTGGTGTAGTGCCACGCTGAAAGGGTTCAAATAACTTCTCGCGCAGTGCAGTAGGAATAGGATTACCATTGTTTGCGACATCCAGAAACAACTGATGTTCCTGCTGGTACAATTTTACCCATACCGGGCTGTTCTGGCTGCCATAGGCCTGAGCATTGTTAATCAGGTTATCCAGTATACGCCGGAATAGCGTAGCGTCGGTATAAATCGCGCTGAGCTGACAACTCAGGTCGATACTCTGACCGCGTTGTTGTAACGACAGCGCATGGTCGTTAAAGCAATCGGTCAGCAGTTGTTGCGGCGAATGCCAGTCTGGTTCGGGCTTAGCCTGTTGCAGCAAGCGGTTGTAATCCAGCAGCTGTTCAGTTAATACGCTGAGCCGGTCGGCGCTGCCATTTAGCAAGCCCACTACCTCCAGCTGCTGAGGGTTTAACGGGCCTACCAGCTGTTCACTGAGTAATGAACACCCTTCACGAATGCTGGACAGCGGCGTCTTTAACTCGTGCGATGCGTGGCGCAGTAAAATCAGCCTGAGTGCTTCCAGCTGTTGCAG
>NZ_DATCSY010000285.1:0-8896 GCF_036568245.1 Rheinheimera sp.
CGCCGTCGTCCGCCAATAGCAGTGGCAAGGCGTGTTTGGTCAGGTTCACCTGAGCGAAGTAGTCGACATCAAACAAACGCCGCTCTGTTTCAAAGCTGGTGTCTTGTATCAGTGCACGCTGGCTGATACCGGCATTATTAATCAGCCAATCCAGACCGCCGATGTGTTGCTGTATGCTTGAGATCGCTGCGCTGATGGCAGCGTCATCAGTAATATCGAGCGGTAACAGCAAGTGCTGCTGTGGGTTAGCCAGACTGGCTTTAACCCGCTGCAGTTCGTCTTTGCGACGAGCGCTTAACACAAGTCTGGCACCATCAGCTGCCAGTTCGCGGGCCAGGGCTTCACCGATGCCGCCTGAGGCACCGGTGATCCAGATAACTTTGTCATGTACTGCAGAGTGCTTCATATTGGTTATGCTGTGTTGGCCAGAAGTAGCACGACAGTAAGCCGGTTCTAGCCTTGTTGTAAAGCCTTGTTTGGCTGAACTTTATATTTGCGTTTGTAGTAGCCTGTCAGGGCAACAAGTGCAGTTGTGCCAATTACCGGCGCTGCCAGCCAGCTAACCAGAAGCCAGTTATCAGGTAATAGCTCGGCCAATACTCTGCGCCCGCCGGCGGCAAAAAACGCAGTGTAAACGGCGATACCGCTGCCTACCATGGCGCTGAAATGCTCGATAATCCAGGCGCGCGGGCTGACTTCTGCTTTGTACACATACCAACTGATTGTGGACGCCGTTACTAAACTGACGCCGGCAAAGATGATTAACAATGGCATACCGACACTTAGCCCTTGCCAGGCAACATATAAAGCAGTAGGGAACAGCAAAAACACCGGGCCTTGATAGTTCCAGCGCCGCAGCAGCGCCCGATTATGTTTGGTGCGAAGTACGCCAATAGCGTGGCGCACAGTGACCCAGGTTAACAGGCTAAGCAGTAATAGAAATTGCGATAACGGCACCCGCCACACCAGCATGCGTTGTATTTGTTCAGGGTTTAACTGTTTTCCTGCAGCATAAATAGCAACCGGGTCAGCTAAGCCCAGTGAACTTAATACCACGCCGGAGCCCGACACCAACAGCATAATGTAATAAAAAATATTGCCCGCGCTGATATGAAGTTTACTGCCTTTACGCACTATGATGGGAAGCCAGTAAAGTAACAAAGCCACAGCACCAAGTGCTATGTGCAGATAAAGTAAAACGGTATGAAGTGTGTGCATAATAAGCCTCCGTGATTGACAGCAAGAGCTTACTCGGCAACTTCTGTTAAGACAGGTGCCATAAGTCAGGATTTTGCACTATGACTTCTGGCCTATTGTGGTTCTGCCGGCTTTGCGCATAATGCACAGATGAAAACGAAATTTGATGTTGCGACCCTGGCCGGTTTAGCCACCTGGCTACTGGTGTATGGCTTAACCCTGTATTTGCTGCAACGAATAAATTGGCCGCGCAATGTCTGGCCGATACATGCATTATTTTTGCTGTATGGTGCGTTATTTTACCTGCTTACCAACGATAACAGCCGCTATAACCTGGCAAGCCGTTGGGCACAGCCATTACTTTTACTGCAATTGGCCACGGCTTTCGCGTTACTTTGGTTGTTACCTGTGCGGTATTTTGATTTTCTCGCCATTCTGACCATTATTTGGGCAGCCATGCTGCCTTTTGTGCTGCGTACAACTGTTGCTGTTGCTGTTATCGTGTTGGTCGTAGCGGCCTGGTTTACTCTGGTAGCACTGCGTAGTGAAAGCCCAACGTGGATAAGTGCGTTACTGTATGGCAGCTTTCACATGTTTGCGCTGATGGTGCAAAGCACCAGCCGCGATGCACAAAATGCGAAAGCTGAGCTTGAACTAAAGCATCAGCAATTACAGGCGACCCAGCAGTTATTGCAGGCCGCCAGTCGGCAGAGCGAGCGTACCCGCATTGCCCGCAATCTGCACGATTTAGTCGGGCATCATTTAACCGCCCTGACAATCCAGCTGCAGGTTGCCAGCCATCAGTGTGACGGTGAGATAAAAGCCCAGATTGATAAGTGCCATCAACTGGCCAGGTTACTGTTATCGGATGTACGCGAAGCCGTCAGCACCATGCGGCAGTATGCCGATATGCCGTTAGCTGATGCGTTGACGCCGTTACTGGCACTGCTACCACAACACTTAACGTTAAAACAGCAGATTGAACCGCGGATAAAGTTACAGGATTTACAGCAAGCACAGCACTTACTTTATGTAATACAGGAAGCACTGAGCAACAGTATGAAACACAGTGCTGCCACTGAACTTCACATCAATGCTGGTATTTCGGACGGTCAGTTAATTATTCAGCTGCATGACAATGGCAGGCTGGCAGGTAACTGGCAGCCTGGCAATGGCATTAAAGGTATGCAGGAGCGCATCGCTGAATGTGGCGGCAGTATCCGCTTTAGCAACAAGGCGGGGGCGATGGCACTGACCATTCAGCTGCCATATCAGGAGCAACAACATGATTAAAGTGTTGCTGGCAGATGATCAGAAATTAATCCGCGATGGTATCCGGAGTTTGCTGGCGTTATCGGACAAAGTAGAGGTGGTGGCAGAATGTGCCGATGGCACTTCAGTCATCGCCAGCGTAATGCAAAGTCAGCCTGAGGTGATTTTACTGGATCTGTCGATGCCGGTGATGAACGGTATCCAGACACTGGAAGCCTTACAACAGGCACATATCAATACGCCGGTACTGATCTTAACTACCTTTGATGAGCATGAGCTGGTGCTAAAAAGTATCAGCCACGGCGCCAAAGGCTTTTTACTAAAAGATGTGTCGCTGGAAACTCTGATCCAGGCTATTGAAGCTCTGGCGGCCGGTGGTAGCTGGTTTGCACCGAATATTACAGAGCGCTTGCTCAGTACAATGCGTCAAGCCGATAGTAATTTCACCATGCCTGCTCATATTGAACCCTTAAGCGATAAAGAGCTGGAAATTCTGCAGCTTATGGCGGGCGGTTACAGTAATAAAGAAATCGCGTCGGCGCTGTATAAATCTGAAGGTACAGTTAAAAACCAGTGCTCAGCGATACTGGCTAAACTCGGGGTGCGTGATCGCACCCGGGCTGTATTGCTGGCACTGGAGCTTGGGCTAATCAGTTAGTTGCTATAACCGTTAGGGTTTGCTGACTGCCAGCGCCAGCTGTCTCGCACCATATCGTCCAGTGTTTTCTCCGCCTGCCAGCCAAGTAGGGTTCTGGCTTTAGCCGGTTCGGCATAACACACTGCAATATCACCAGGGCGGCGCGGTGCTATCTGATAAGGCACAGCCACCTGATTGGTGTCGCTAAAGGCTTTTACCATATCCAGCACACTGTAACCGGTACCGGTGCCCAGGTTTATTGCCTCAATGCCGGTGTTGTTTTGCAGATACTGCAGTGCTTTAACATGGCCGCGGGCTAAATCCACAACATGAATATAGTCACGTACGCCTGTGCCGTCGTGCGTCGCATAGTCGTCACCAAACACGCTTAATTGCTCACGTTTACCAACGGCCACCTGAGAGATAAACGGCATCAGATTGTTCGGAATGCCGTTAGGGTCTTCACCAATCTGGCCGCTGTCATGCGCGCCGACCGGGTTAAAGTAGCGCAGCAGTGTAATGCCCCAGTCTGGCTCTGCTTTTACCAGATCTTCCAGAATACGCTCAATCATCAGTTTGCTCTGACCATAAGGATTAGTGGCAGAGCGGGGGGCGGTTTCAGGGATGGGTACCTGTTTAGCATCGCCGTACACGGTTGCTGACGAGCTGAAAACCAGTTTTTTCACCCCAAACTCGCGCATAACACGGCATAAGGTAACGGTGCCGGCAACGTTATTGTCGTAGTAATGCAGTGGAATTTGGGTTGATTCACCAACGGCTTTTAAGCCGGCAAAATGCACAACTGCAACAATATCGTATTGGCTGAATACGTCCCGTAGCCCTTGCTCATCACGGATATCACCTTTCACGCTGATAATACTTTTCCCGCTGAGCTGCTCTACGCGCTTTAATGCTGTATCAGAGCTATTGCTGAAGTTGTCGAAGCTCAGTACGTTAAAACCGGCGTTCAGTAGCTCCAGCGCCGTATGGCTGCCAATGTAACCTGCACCACCGGTAAGTAAAATATGGCTCATTCCTGTCTTCCTCAGTTTGGCTGTTATGGCAGTACTTTTTTAAACGGTTTTACCGTTGAACGTTGATACACACCTGCGGCGAGATAGGGATCGGCATCAGCCCATTGCTGTGCTTCAGCCAGTGACGCAAATTCGGCGACCACCAGCGAACCACTAAAACCAGCAGGGCCTGGGTCTGCGCTATCAATGGCTGGGGTTGGACCAGCCAACAGTAAACGGCCTTCGGTTTTAAGTTGCTCTAACCGGGCCAGATGCGCCGGGCGGGTTGCCAGACGTTTATCCAGACTGTTGGCAACATCTTCAGAATAAATCATGTAGAACATAGATAAGTCCTTTTGCAGAGCCTGTTTTTACTGGCGCACCTTAGCAGATTGATAACGCTTCGCCAATGATATTGCACGCATCGGAGCAGTGCAGACTAGGATTTGCCGCAACAGCCTGTTAGCATGCAGGGCGCTACTTATATTACTGAGCCTTGCTCAGACATTCTAATAAGAAATATTCAGGGAGTCCGCGTAGCAATGAAACGTGAACAATTTAGTTCAAGCCTTGGCTTTGTGCTGGCCGCTGCCGGTTCAGCCGTAGGTATCGGCAATCTGGTCGCCTTTCCGGTTATGGCCAGTAAAAACGGCGGTGCCGCCTTTTTAATTATGTATGCCTTTTTCGTGTTCTTTATTTGTCTGCCGGTGATGCTGGCAGAGATGAGCCTGGGGCGTCACACCCGGCAAAACCCGCTGGGAGCCTACAGCGAAATTGGCCAGAACCGCGCCTGGCGCACCGTTGGCTGGATGTCGGTTATCACACCTTTTATGATCGGTGTGTTTTATCTGGTGATCACCGTGTGGATTTTTGGCTACCTTGGAAAGTCGGTATTGGGGCAGCTGAATGAACTGGCCGGGCCGGACAGTTTTGGTAACTTCATCAACAGCAATGAGCTGTTTGTCTATATGGTGATTGTTATTGGCCTGACCTTTACCATTTTACAGGGAGGGGTAAAGCAGGGTATTGAAAAAGCAGCCCGTGTGCTGATGCCTATGCTATTTGTCATGCTGATAGCCCTGGTGCTGTATGTATTTACGCTGGATAACGCCATGCTGGGCGTGAAGTTTTTCCTTGTGCCGGAGTTTGACAAGCTTACCGGTAAGGTGCTGAACGGTGCCTTGGCACAGGCATTTTTCTCGTTATCGCTGGCGATGGGCATTTTGATCACTTACGGTTCTTATATTCAAAAAGACAACAATATCGTCCAGGCCGGTAAAATGGTGGCGGGGTTATCCTTACTGGTCGCGGCTTGTTCGGGTTTGTTAATTTTACCTGCGGTATTCTCATTTAACCCGGATATTCAGTTAAGCACGCTGTCTGAATCCAGTATCAGTATGATTTTCACTTTCTTACCGAAAATCTTTTTAGCCATGCAAGCTGATATCGGCTACTTTGGTGCCTCTTTTGTTGCCGGTTTCTTTTTTCTGCTGGTATTCTTCGCTGCGTTGACATCGCTGGTGTCAATTATTGAAGTGCCGGTATGCAGCCTGATGGACCAAAAAGGCGTGAGCCGCCGCACTGCACTGTATTCACTGGGTGCTGTGATGATCCTGCTGGCGGTGTTTTCAGCCTTGTCCTTTGGCCGGGTAGAACTGTTCAGTAACCTGCTCTCTTACGGCGGGGTGAATAAATCATTTTTTGATGTGGTGTACGATATTTTCTATGAAACTATCCTGCCACTGAACGGTTTGCTGCTGTGTTTATTCGTTATCTACCGTTGGAAGAAACATAATTTTGATGCTGAAATCAGCCAGGGAAACAGCTCTTTTGCCGGTTCACTGTTGCAGAAGTATGTAAATTTCTCTTTAGGGACTTTTATTCCGCTAATTTTAGCGGTGATCTTCGTCAATACGGTATCGACTATATTCTTCGGTAAGAATTTGTTGTTCTGATATCAGCGAAATAAAAAAGGCAGCTTCGGCTGCCTTTTTTGTGTCTGGATACTGACTTACTTTGCCAGTTTTTGTTGCATGGCTGCAACAACACCGGCGATATCCAGCATTTCTTTCTCGCCGCTACGGCGGTGTTTGTACTCAACCTGCTGGTTGTCCAGGTTGCGCTCGCCGATAACAATGCTGTGTGGAATACCCATCAGCTCCATATCGGCAAACATTACGCCCGGGCGCTCTTTACGATCGTCAAATAACACGTCAAAACCTGCTGCGGTCAGTTCGTTATACAAACGTACTGTCGCCTCTTCAATGCGCACTGATTTGTGCATATTCATCGGAATTAATGCAATTTGAAACGGTGCTATCGCATCTGGCCAGATAATGCCGTATTCGTCGTTGTTCTGCTCAATTGCCGCTGCGATGATGCGCGATACACCCACGCCATAGCAGCCCATCGTCATGATCTGGTGCTTACCTTCTTCATTCAGTACGCCGGCTTTTAATGCCTGTGAGTATTTATCGCCGAGCTGGAAGATATGACCAACTTCAATACCGCGCTTTATCACCAGTTTACCGTTACCGCATGGGCTGGCGTCGCCTTCAACGATATTACGCAGGTCTGCAACGCTGTAATTCTTAATATCACGATCCCAGTTAACGCCGGTTAAATGATAGCCATCTTTGTTGGCACCACAGATAAAGTCGTTAAGGTGCGCCGCACTGCGATCGGCAATAACCGTCAGTGGCATCGCTACCGGGCCAAGTGAACCCGGGCCTGCACCGATAGCTGCACGAATTTCCTCCTCGCTGGCAAATACCAGTGGGCTTTGAACCTGTGGTAACTTCTCGGCTTTTATTTCGTTCAGTTCATGGTCGCCGCGTAGCACCAGCGCGACCAGCGGCTGTGTTTTATCGGCTTCTGTTTTAACGCCGTATACGATAAGTGTTTTGCTAACCAGGCTCTGAGGTTGCCCCAGCACGCTGGCGACATCTGCCACCGTTTTAGCATTGGGTGTGGCAACTTCGCTAATCGCTAGCGTTGCTGCGCCGCGCTCACCGGCAGGGGCAACAGCTTCAGCCATTTCGATATTGGCGGCGTAGTCGCTGCTGTCAGAGAATGCAATGGCATCTTCCCCGGATGCTGCCAGTACATGGAACTCGTGTGACATGCTACCACCAATGGCGCCGGTATCGGCCAGCACAGGACGGAAATCCAGCCCGAGGCGGGTGAAGATGTTGCAGTAGGCCTGATACATAGCGTCATAAGTTTGCTGCAGGCTGTCCTGGCTTAAATGGAAAGAATAAGCGTCTTTCATTAAAAACTCGCGCGCACGCATTACACCAAAACGTGGCCGGCGCTCATCACGGAATTTGGTCTGAATCTGATACAGATTTAATGGCAGCTGTTTGTAACTGGTAATTTCGCGCCGTACTAAGTCGGTAATGACTTCTTCATGCGTTGGCCCCAGCACAAAGTCGCGGGTATGGCGGTCTTTAAAACGCAGCAGTTCAGCATCCATTTTGTCCCAACGACCAGATTCCTGCCACAGCTCAGCTGGTTGCACCATTGGCATTAACACTTCAATGGCACCGGCTTTATTCATTTCTTCACGCACGATCTGTTCAACTTTGCGCAGTACCTTCACGCCTGTCGGCAGATAGGTATACATGCCCGAAGCGACCCGGCGGATCATGCCGGCACGCAGCATTAATTTATGGCTGATAACCTCGGCATCGGCTGGGGTCTCTTTAACGGTAGATAGTAAGTACTGACTGCTGCGCATCGTATTCTCGTATTCGTGCTAAAAAATTGCCGCCATTCTAGCAAGGCGGCAGAACCAATTCTATTGGAGTTTTAATGTGTGTTTAATCAGCTGTGAGCTGACCTGCTGGCTGCTTTGCATGCCGCCGACCGTGTAGATATCACCATCCACTTTGATTAGACCACGCAGATCCATCACGGCGGTGGTATCGGCGGCGTTCAGCCAGCGTTGTTCGGCCAGCGAATAAAGCCAGACTTTACTGTCAGGGGCAGCCGCACTGCCGTCATAGCCAATGCCGTTATAGTTGTAAGCGGTGGTGCTACCGCCAATAAAAGCCAGTACCGGTTTGCCGGCAACTTCAGTGTTAATGCCTGCCATGCGGTAACGGGCTTTACCAGTAGGATGAGGCACTATGCGCCAGTCTATCTGGTTAGCGTTGTTGCCAACCGTACCCAGGTAGCAGGCGGGTTCTGCTTTGTACTCCCGTTTTTTATCACGATAGTATTCCAATGCTACGCCGTCGCACAGCAGCATCTGGTTATCCGCCATAGCGCCGGCCAGACCAAACACCGGTTTCCCCGGAAACGGCGTAGCCTGTGACCAGCGCTGGGTATAGTTATCAAACAACTGCACTAAATTCACGTTGCCGTGGTCGCTCCAGCCGCTGACAAGATAAATGTAGCGGTTTTGGTAGGTCAGGGCGACTGCATCATCTACCGGGACGGGGATATCGTTCAGGCGTGTATAGCGTTTGGTGATAGGGTCAAAGCGATAGCTGTCAGCTGCGGTTTGCTCTGTACCATCGGCATTTACCGCAAAACCACCAAAGACAAAAAAGTTGTTATTTAACGCTACGGCGCTTGCAGCAATGCGGCCCTGTAACCGCTGCTGACTGGGAACGTCCGGCATTTCATGCCAGCCAAACTCGCCTAAAGTGTGCATGAATACTTTATTGTGAACATCGCTGTGCTGCTTACCCGGACCTATGCCCATAAAGCTGGCAATATAGGTTTTGCCCCGGATAGTGACACTTGCCACTGCATTGTTACTAACCGGTTC
>NZ_DATCSY010000286.1:0-7972 GCF_036568245.1 Rheinheimera sp.
TGATGCACGGATAATGTCATCCAGAGTTTCGTTGTCGGCAACCGCTTCAGCACGTTCAATTTTAGCCATAATGCGCGCTTCAGAACCGGCAGCAAGTGCCAAATCGCGTGCCAGACGTAAATCATCACCGCTGCGCGGAAACGACACGGCCAGAAAGTCCACATCAATTTCTGCCGCAGTAATAATGTCGCGTTTGTCTTTATCAGTCAGGGCAGGGGCAGTTAAGCCGCCACCCTGGCGGTTTATCCCTTTATTGTTACTCAGCTTACCGCCTACGGTTACCGTTGTATAAACGCGGGCACCTTCAACACGGTCCACCGTTAACTGAATGCGGCCATCATCAAGCAGCAGTAAGTCGCCGGCTTCAACATCCTGCGGCAGCTCTTTATAGTCAATACCTACCTGGTGCTCGTCGCCTTCGCCTTTCGCCAGTTCGGCATCCAGCACATAAGGCTGGCCTTCTTCCAGCATTACTGCGCCATTTTTAAAGGTCGATACCCGGATCTTTGGTCCTTGTAAATCTCCCAGAATTGCAACATGCGCGCCTAACTTAGCCGCTGCAGCCCTTACCATCGCCGCACGTTCACGGTGATCATCGGCACTGCCATGCGAGAAATTCAAACGGAATACCGCGGCTCCAGCCTGGATCAGCTTTTCAATAGCGGTTTGAGTACTGGTGGCTGGCCCCAGCGTAGCGACGATTTTTGTTCTTCTGTGCATGTTCTGTTCCTGCATATTGCAAAGAGGGAGTTTCAGGTGCGATCAGTGTAATGTAATTTTATTACAGAATACAGCGCAGGAAGGAATAAAAACGACAGGTTGGTGCAGTTGCCGCGGCAACCGCACCTTACAGCAGATTAGTTGTTGAAGTCTTTCTTATCAAAACGGGAGCCACGCAGGCTGTCTTTCACTTTTTTCAGGTTTTCCCGGAACTTACTGCCGCGACGTAAAGTAAAACCTGTCGCCAGAATATCAATTAATACCAGCTGTGCTACCCGTGATGCCATAGGCATGTACATATCAGTATCTTCAGGTACGTCCAGTGACAATACCAGAGTACATTCTTTAGCCAGCGGGCTGTCATAAGCGGTAACACCAATTACAGTAGCGTCATTTTCACGGGCTATCGCTGCTATATCGCACAGGTTTTTTGTTCTGCCAGTATGACTGATACATACCACCACATCGCCTTCGGCGCTGTTAATGGCGCTCATACGCTGCATGACGATATCGTCAAAACAGACAACCGGCACGTTAAAACGGAAAAATTTATTCTGCGCATCGTGTGCTACAGATGCAGAAGCACCCAGCCCGAAGAAAGAAATCTTCTTTGCCTGCGTCAGCACATCTACCGCCCGGTTCACGGTGGCAATATCAACGCGCTGACGGGCAGTGTCTAAAGCTGCCATAGTAGATTCAAAGATCTTAGCGGTGTAAGCTTCAGGGCCGTCTTCTTCTTCAACGTGACGGTTTACATAAGGCGTGCCGTTTGCAAGGCTCTGCGCCAGGTGCAATTTAAAATCCGGAAAGCCTTTGGTATCAAGCCGGCGACAAAACCGGTTCACTGTAGGTTCGCTGACATCTGCCATCTTGGCCAGGGCAGCTATACTGCTGTGTATAGTTGTTTGCGGGTTAGCCAGAATGACGTCGGCAACTTTACGCTCCGACTTACTAAAGTTATTTACGCTATTGACGATTTTTTCCAGCACATTCATCCGGCGATTCCTGACTTATAATTTGGCTTATACAGGGTGTAATAAGGGTTGTAGCCCTTCTGCGTTGTGGTCAAAACAGTATTAAATTTATCACAAAACAACAGATCCGTTGCTAAGGCTGCCTTATTATATAAGAATAGTCAAAACATTACGCAATCTGTAATTTAATTACAAGATATTCGGTTTACAACCCTGGGATGCTACGCTAGTATGGCCTAAGTGTTGTAAAATTACATATAAAGCAAGGGTCAGTTATGACAACAACAGCACAAAATTCAGCATGCGATTTAATCCTGTTTGGTACCAAAGGTGATTTAGCAAGGCGTAAGTTGCTGCCAGCTATGTATCAGTTGGAAAAAGCCGATTTACTTTGTGCAGAATCACGTATCGTTGGGGTTGCACGTGATGAAATGTCGACTGAAGACTATGCTGAGCTGGTGTTAACAAACCTGAACAAGTTTCTGAAAGAGCCGCTGGATAAAGCGGTTTGGCAGCGGTTGCAGCAGAAGCTGGTGTATGTACAGTTAGACCTTGCAAACGAGCAGGACTATACCAAACTGACTGCGGTCACTGACTGCAGCAAACGTGTACCGGTAAGCTATTTTGCGACGCCACCTTCTTTATTCGGCTCAATTTGTAAAGGTCTGGCGGTTGCCGGTTTAGCGGCAGAGCCGGCGAGAGTCGTGCTGGAGAAGCCTATCGGCCATGACCTGGCCTCATCAAAAGTGATCAATGATCAGGTCGCTGAATTCTTTAAAGAAAGCCAGATTTACCGTATAGACCACTATCTGGGTAAAGAAACCGTTCTTAACTTATTAGCTTTACGCTTTGCAAATGCCATTTTTGCCGGTAACTGGGATCATAATTCGATTGACCATGTACAAATTACCGTGGCAGAAGAAGTGGGTGTTGAAGGCCGTTGGAGCTATTACGACGATGCCGGCCAGATGCGTGATATGGTGCAGAACCATTTGTTACAGGTATTGACCTTAATAGCAATGGAACCGCCAGCCAGGCTTGATGCTGATAGCATCCGAGATGAGAAACTGAAGGTGCTTAAAGCACTGCGCAAAATCGATATCAGTAATATTCAGGAAAAGACTGTGCGTGGTCAATACGCCGGCGGCTTTGTTGCAGGTAAAGCTGCACCGGGTTACCTGGAAGAAGAGGGCGCACGTCCTAACAGCAAAACTGAAACCTTTGTTGCGATTAAAGTAGACATTGATAACTGGCGCTGGGCTGGCGTGCCGTTCTATCTGCGTACCGGCAAGCGCATGGCCTCTAAACTGAGCGAAGTCGTGATCAGCTTCAAACCTCAGCCGCATAATATTTTTCATGCAACTTACAGTCACTTACCGGCCAACAAGCTGATTATCCGTTTGCAGCCCGATGAAGGTGTTGAAATTCAGGTGCTGAATAAAATTCCGGGCCTTGGTGAAAGTATGCGCCTGCAGGAAAGTAAACTGGATTTGAGCTTTGATGAAACCTTTAAATCGCAGCGTATCGCAGACGCGTATGAGCGTTTACTGCTTGAAGCCATGCTGGGCAATCAGTATTTGTTCGTCCGCCGCGATGAAGTAGAGCATGCGTGGAAGTGGGTCGACGGCATTCTGGATGCGTGGAAAACCAGCAATGAGCCACCGAAAACTTATCAGGCGGGCAGTTGGGGACCCGTCGCATCGATTTCGATGCTGGCCCGTGATGACCGTAACTGGGAAGAATAGACCATGATGCAATTACAACAGTTCGGCAACACCGATGCGCTTAATGCTGACTTTGCCGCACGTCTGGTTGACATTCTGCAACAGGCCATCGAGCAGCGTGGCGCAGCTTATTTGGTTGTGTCCGGTGGCAAAACACCGCAAGCGCTTTTCAACACCTTGAGTAATACAGAGTTAGCCTGGGATAAAGTCACCGTATTACTGGCGGATGATCGCTGGCTGGATGTTAGTCAGGCTGATTCTAACGAAAGGCTGGTCAAAGCCACGTTGCTGCAGAACAAAGCCAGCAACGCGCGCTTTATCAGTTTGTATGCCGATACTGCATCGGCATTTACCGGTGCAGCTGAGGTGTTACCGCGTATTAGCGCGTTACCAACCTTCGATGCCGTGATCCTCGGTATGGGCGAGGATGGTCATACCGCATCGCTGTTTCCTTGCAGTGCCCAGATTGAAGAAGGGTTGTCAGACGGTGCACCTGCTGTGCTGGCAGTTGAACCCCAGACGGCACCTTATCAGCGAATGTCACTTAGCCTGCCACGGCTGTTAGATAGCCGGCATATTTTTTTACATCTGGTTGGCAGCAACAAGTTGGCAGTACTAAACAAAGCAATGGCAGAGCACGATGTGCTGGCGATGCCAATACGTGCATTTTTACATCATCCGGTAGCACAGGTTACCGTGATGTACAGTAATAATTAGGGGATAATCATGGATCCTGTGATTCAGAAAGTAACGGACAGAATTATTGCCCGCAGCCAAAAAAGCCGCGCAATTTACCTGCAACGACTGGAAAAAGCCCGTCTGAAAGGGCCGCATCGCGGCGTGCTGAGCTGCGGTAATCTGGCGCACGGTTTTGCCGCCTGTAGTCAGCAGGATAAAGGCGATTTACGTAGTTTAACCAAAGCGAATATCGGCATAGTGTCGTCATACAATGACATGTTGTCGGCGCACCAACCCTATGAGCAATACCCAGCCTTGATTAAGCAAGCCGTGTCTGAAGTAGGTAGCGTTGCACAGTTCGCTGGCGGTGTACCTGCTATGTGTGATGGCGTGACACAAGGTCAGCCAGGCATGGAGCTTAGCCTGTTAAGCCGCGATATTATTGCCATGTCGGCAGCGGTTGGCTTATCCCATAACATGTTTGATGGCGGCTTGATGCTGGGTATTTGCGACAAAATCGTACCCGGTTTGTTTATGGCTGCCATGAGCTTTGGTCACCTGCCATTTGTGTTTGTTCCGGCGGGGCCAATGCCGTCAGGCATACCGAACAAAGAGAAAGCCCGTGTTCGCCAGCTGTATGCTGAAGGTAAAGTCGGCAAAGAGGAATTGCTGGCGGCAGAGTCAGCTTCTTACCACTCTGCGGGCACCTGTACATTTTATGGCACGGCTAACTCTAATCAGCTGGTCGTTGAGATTATGGGGCTACATTTGCCCGGCGCTTCTTTTGTTAACCCGGGCACGCAGCTTCGGGATGAGCTGACCAAGGCCGCCGCACGACAGGTAACGCGGTTAACAGATTTAGGTACCGATTATCTGCCTGCCGGTAAAATGATTGATGCTAAGTCTGTGGTAAACGGCATTGTAGGCTTACTGGCAACCGGCGGTTCAACCAACCATACCATGCACCTGATAGCAATGGCCCGTTCTGCCGGCTTTATTGTAAATTGGGATGATTTTGCAGAGTTATCTGCAGCGACACCGTTGCTGACTAGAATTTATCCAAACGGCCAGGCCGACATTAACCACTTCCAGCATGCCGGTGGTATGGCGCTGCTGATCCGTGAATTATTGGATGCAGGCCTGCTACATGAAGATGTACAAACTGTGGCTGGCCCGGGACTACGCCGTTATACACAGCAACCTGTGATACAGGACAATAAGTTAGTCTGGATTGATGCACCTGAGCAGTCTCTGGATGCCGATGTCCTGGCAACCGTGAAAAAACCATTCAAAGCACATGGCGGTCTTGAAGTACTATCAGGCAATGTTGGCCGTGGTGTGATCAAAACGTCCGCACTGCGCGAGGGTACCGAAGTGGTAAAAGCGCCTGCGGTAGTATTTTCCAGCCAACATGAGCTGGATGCAGCATTTAAAGCCGGTGAGCTGAATAAAGACTGTATCGTTGTCGTACGGTTTCAGGGCCCTAAAGCCTGTGGAATGCCTGAGCTACACAAGCTGACACCACCGCTTGGTGTGTTGCAGGACAGAGGTTTCAAAGTCGCCCTGGTAACCGATGGCCGTATGTCAGGTGCATCTGGCAAAGTGCCTGCCGCTATTCACGTCACACCTGAGGCAATTGATGGTGGCAACATCGCCCGCATTAAAACCGGTGACATGATGTTGGTAGACGGTTTAACCGGCAAGCTTGAGGTATTGGTACCAGAAGCAGAATTTGCCGCACGTGAACTTGCGACCCAGGATATGGCAGAGAGTTATTACGGCATGGGCCGCGAAATGTTCGGCGCACTGCGCGGTCAGTTAACGGGTGCAGAGCAGGGTGCCTGTAGCCTGTTTATCACGGAGGAACATTTGCATGGCTAAGTTGCCAGCATACGCAATAGTAGCGGATATTGGTGGTACTAATGCCCGCTTTAGCCGCGTAGACCTCGCTACGCTGGCACTGGACAAGGTTGCTGTGTACCCGTGTGCTGATTTTCCCACGCTTGCTGATGCATTGTCACATTACCGGCAACAGCAGCAGCTAACAGCTATTTCGCATGTCGCTATTGCTATCGCGTGTCCCGTCACCAGTGACATCGTCAGCATGACCAATTTCCACTGGACGTTTTCGATCAAAGCCATGCAGCAACAGCTGCAGTTAGACGCACTGCAGGTGATTAATGACTTCACTGCTGTAGCGATGTGTCTGCCGGCACTGACGGAACAGCAAAAAGTCAAAATCGGTCCGGGCGAAGTTCAGCCAGGCAAACCAATGGCGGTGCTTGGCGCAGGTACAGGCTTAGGCGTTGCGCATCTGCTGCCGGTAAATGATCAGTTTATTCCATTGCCGGGCGAGGGTGGCCATATTGACTGGGCTGCACAAACCGAACAGGAGTGGTTTATTCAGCAAACACTTGCTAAAGAGTATGGCCATGTGTCACCGGAGCGGTTGCTGTCAGGCCCGGGGCTTGAGGCTATTTACAAAGCTCTGGCGCTGTATCGCGAGCAGCAGGTTTCGCCACTTAGTGCCTCGCAGATTGCGGCGCAGGCCCTTAGCGGCGGATCAGAGCTGGCTGTTGATACTGTCGCCCAGTTTTTCGCCAGCTTAGGCAGTGTGGCAGGCGATTTAGCGCTGACATTGAGTACCTTTGGTGGTGTCTATATCGCCGGGGGTATTACGCCCAAGCTGTTACCAATGCTGGCAGACAGTGAATTCAGAGCACGTTTTGAAGCAAAAGGCCGGTTTAGTGCGTTTAATCGCCAGATAGCCACCTATGTCGTCACTGCAGAACAACCCGGTCTGGTCGGTGCTGCGGTTTACCTGAAACAATTCTTGGCGAGTAACTAAATATGGCATTTGAAAATTGGCAATTGCAACCTGATACGCTGTTTGCACAGGGCCCAGTGGTTCCGGTGATCGTAGTAAAAGATCTCGCTGACGCTGTGCCGATGGCAAAAGCATTATTAGCTGGCGGCATTAAAGTGCTGGAAGTGACACTGCGCACACCGGTTGCACTGGATGCTATACGGTTGCTGGCACAGGAAGTACCTGACGCCATAGTAGGTGCAGGCACCGTGACTACGCCTGAGCAATTGCAACAATGTATTGATGCAGGCGCCAAATTTGCTATCAGTCCGGGTTTAACCCGTGAGTTACTGCAGGCTGGTAAAGATGCACCGATTCCGCTTATTCCCGGTATTGCCAGTATTTCAGAGCTGATGGAAGGAACAGGGCTGGGTTATAGTCACTTTAAGTTTTTTCCGGCAGAAGCTGCAGGCGGAGTAAAAACCCTGAAATCTATTCATGGGCCTTTTGCCGATATCCGTTTCTGCCCGACAGGAGGCATCAACGAGAAGAACTTCCTCGAGTATCTGGCATTACCTAATGTAAAATGTGTCGGTGGCTCCTGGATAGTACCGGACGATGCGGTAAGTAATAAAGACTGGGCGCGTATTACTGAGCTGTGTAACGCTGCCGTAGCGCAAAGCCGGGGCTAGTTACACTGCCCGCGGTTTAAACACTCAAACGCCCGGTTTATACCGGGCGTTTGTTTTGAGTTTACGGCGGAAAAAGCGTATAGTAGCGCACTTTTTATTCTGGGCCTTACCGGCCTGGCCCGATTTAATCTGCTCTGGAACACACTGTGATATCAACTGCTAACATTACGATGCAATTTGGTGCTAAGCCACTGTTTGAAAATATCTCCATTAAATTTGGCGAAGGTAACCGCTATGGTTTAATCGGGGCGAACGGCTGCGGTAAATCAACCTTTATGAAGATCTTAAGCCGCGAGCTTGAACCAAGCGCAGGTAATGTCTTTGTTGAGCCAAATCATCGTGTTGCAAAGTTACATCAGGATCAGTTCGCGTTTGAAC
>NZ_DATCSY010000287.1:0-2086 GCF_036568245.1 Rheinheimera sp.
GCCATTGCTGCAGCTTTGATCTTTATCACAGCCAGGCTGCGGCGCGGCTAAATCAAAAGCGCCATACTGCATCGCACTGTAACTGTCACCGTTAGTGATCATAGGTGTTCTGCGCCCCTGGTAGCTGCCCCCGGCCATCACTGCAGTACCTGCACTGGTACCGGCAATAACAAGCTGTCCCGCGCCAAGCATCGATTCAATTTGCTTCAGTTCGGCGGTTGCCGTGCCATCCGGCTGGCGAAAAGCCTGTAACGTCAGGCTCTGATCACCACCATTAATGAAAATTGCATCAGCGCGGCGGATCTGTTCAACGGCAGCATCGGTGCCTTGTTTACAAAATGCCTGCAGCTGCTGCATTAAGTCTGGATAAACCCGTTCACGCTGATAAGTGCCATGATAAGCAGCCAGATATTGTGGCAGCTGCTCGCAGCTTGGTTTGTCATCAATCAGAACGTGCTGCGCAGCCTGATAGGCCGCATTCAGTGGCAGCCAGCTGGCCCGAGCGCCAGCTTCGTTAAATACGTTGACATACATATCGACAGCGGCGAAAGGATCCCGGCCGGAAGCGGTAACGATCAGAATTCTCGGTGCCCGGCTTGGCCCTGCAACCTGCTGCGCCAGCTCGACTATTTTGCGGTAAATCTCAACGGTAAAGCTGTCTTTGGTTTTGCTCAGGTTGGCAAACTCCTTCAGCCGGTTGACTGCACTGCGTTTGGCGCCATTGTCAGCAGACACCATAACCTGTAGCTGATCGAGCACAAAATCACGTTCTCTGTCAGTCAGCGCATTGTAGTTCACTCTGCCCGACACCCAGATACCGTCAATTTCAATCTCTGCAGAGCGCCACAACCGGACCAGCTCGCGCTCGGATATACGTTCATTACTGACGCGGCTGCGCACAAACTCCAGTAAGGCCAGAGTTTGCTGCTGCTCTATCACTCGCTCTTCGCTCCAAAATGTGCTGTCGGCAATATTAGCCAGATGTTCCTGCGACAGTATAAATTCATCTGCTGACTTAGCGGCCGTACTGAAGGTGTCGCTATCAGTGCAATCGCGCACACTGGCAGAGGCGCAGGTATTTAACCCACCGCCTACCAAAACCATAGAGTAATCAGGAAATTTTTTATTACTGTTTACATTCGCGGCTGAAGCCGTACCAGCCAGTAAGGCTGCAAAGATACAAAGGCTGAGTGATCTCATTGTTCTCTTTCTTATAATTAGCGCAGACGTGTTCAACTACCACTACGACAGATAGCAACCCTCAATTAAAGTGGACATAGATTATCCTGTATTGACTTCTTTGCCAATTAGCAGTAATTCTAATAACAAAGTTAAATTCATTTAACATTCATTTTCCGGCCACGATATCCTCCACAAAGCCTTTGCGATAAGTTCATATCATTAGCCGTCTTACTACCTGTAAGAGTGGTTTAACGGGTAGATAAATGTCATGCAGTGCAGCCAGCACCCTGATGCTTTTGTCGTCCTACTGATCGCAAAACAGCATTCCGCATAAATATGGCACTAAGCAGCAGTAACATTTACGACTAAAAAGCTGTTATCTTTGTTTTTTTGCCATGCCAACTGACATTAGTGGCAAAAATACCGCCAATTCATGTAATTAATTTTCAATTTCAGAAGTAGCCTTTCTGCGCTGTTTACACAGCGCTACGCCACAAATCGCGCTTGCTTTTTTAGTAAAATGCCGGTATACCTGTCAGCAGTTGAACGTTTAGATGGCTAAACATTTCAAGAGTAAATACTCTACAACGCATTGACCTCTGAAAGAGTAACCGTTATTTTCTTTCAGCAGCAGCAAAAACCAATAAAAAGAATAATAATTCAAAAATAATAAATATTTATTTAAATATCAGGACAAGTGTGGAGGTGTGTCATGGCGTTGTACCAGCACAGTCAGGCAAGAGAGAACTGTGGCTTCGGTCTTATCGCTCATCTGGAGGGCGCGGCCAGCCACAGGATAGTCAGAACCGCTATCAATGGCCTGGATCGGATGCAACATCGCGGCGGTATTTCAGCCGACGGTAAAACCGGCGACGGCTGCGGCTTATTAATGCAGAAACCCGAC
>NZ_DATCSY010000288.1:0-12168 GCF_036568245.1 Rheinheimera sp.
AACGGGGTAAACGCAGCAACATGCCGAAAAACAGCCGGGTGTGCATTTTGCTAATCAGCCAGTTGTCTTTCAGCATATTAAAATGCGAGCGGCCGCCCACAGGATAAATCACCTTGGTCGGCAGAAACTGCACCGGCACACCATGCCAGAACAGCCGCACCATAATCTCAATATCAAAATCCATCCGCTGGCCAATGCGGTGCGTTTGAATAATATCAACACAGCTTTGCAGTGGGTAAACCCGAAACCCCAGCATGGAGTCTTTGATTTGTAATGATAGCGTTTCAATCCGTACCCAGAAATGGGTGATCTCACGGCCAATCTTCCGCCCCAGCGGCATAGAGCTATCGTACACCGGCGCACCGCTGATAAGCGCTGCAGGACACTTCGCTGCTGCCTGCCAGAACTTAGGGACATCGGCAACATCGTGCTGCCCATCAGCATCTATCTGCAAACCGTGGCTAAACCCCAGCTGATGCGCCCTTAACATAGCAGCGCACATAGCTGCGCCTTTGCCGCCGTTTTGTGGCAGGGTAATAATCTCTACCTGTGCGTATCTTTGCGCCAACTCCGCCAGCACAGCTTTGGTTGCGCTATCTGAGCCATCGTCGGCGATAATAATAGCGAAGCCAAATGGCAGCAGATGCTGCACAGTGCTGCTAATGGTTTCATGATGGTTATATATCGGGATCAGAAAACAGCCGTTCATACTACGCCAGCGTCCATTTCAGCCGGCCAGACGCGACTTTGCTACCCTCGCGGCTATAACTAAACAGCACTGTTGCATCAGCCGTGCGCTCCAGTAACAAGGTTAAGCTGTCGTTTGGGCGGATCATCAACTGAAACTTAAGCACTTCAACGCTGCTAACAGCTGCCAGTTGCGGAAAATACTGTTTACAGTACTGCACCACCCAATGCAGCTGAGTCACACCCGCCAATACCGGCGCATTCGGGAAATGACCTTCGAAGTAGGCGATGTCGGCCCGGATATCCAGCTGTAACTCAACTTTGTTATCGCCGTGCTGCAATAGCTGCACTGCAGGAAATAAATTAGTCATGCTCAAAAAGTGCTTCCAATTCTGACCTGGGTAACTTGCCTTGTTGATTGTATGGCAGGCTGGCCACATAACGAAACTTTCTCGGCAGCAACACCCGCTCAAAACGCTGCAGCAAATGCTGCTTTATGTGTTGATTCAGCACCAGTTTACCTTGCTGATTTAATAACTGCTCACCCTGGTTGCTCAGTACTATTACCAGTGCCAACTGTGGTTTTGTTGCTGTCAGCACTACAGCCGCTACCTGTAGCACCAGGTTACTTGCCAGACAGTACTGTTCCAGCTCAGGTAACGACAAGCGTTTCTCTTCAATCTTCACAATTCGGTCCAGCCGGCCGATTAACCTGAATGAGCGCTCTGTCACAAGCTCTACCTGATCTGACGAGGTAAACCAGCCCGCGCTATCAAGATAAGCCGAGCTCACCTGCAATGCCTGCTCTGGCCCCTGGCTTACCGACACACCATCAAATACCTGCCAGCCAACATCTGCTGTATTACGCTGACGATAAGCAATGCCGCCGGTTTCAGTGCTACCAAACACCTCCGTTGGAGCTTGTTGTAATGCCGTCACATAGCGCTGTGGCACAGCGTCATTTAGCGGGCCGCCAGAGCTGAATATACGCTGACACCGCACAGCGTAAGGTGCAAGCGTGGCAATATCATCAAACCTGGCAAGATGCGCCGGGCTGGCAACCAGCACCACATCATAATGTTGCAACAACGCCTGCCACTGCTCCAGATAACTCAGCTGCGCCCGATACTGTAAATGGCCATAACATAACGGCCACAGCATACGAAACAACAAACCATAGATATGCTGAAACGACACCGTTGCAGCAAACAGGGTTTGCCCGCTTAATGCCACACCAAATTGCTGCTGCAAGGTTTGTACTTCGAGCAGTAATTGTGACAAGCGTTTAGTGACCAATTTGGGCTGGCCAGTGGAGCCAGAAGTAAAGAAACTGACCCGACAACTGTTTTGCAGCAACAGCCGCGGCTGATAAGCAACAGTGTCGGCCCTGACAGCGGCTTGGGGCGCCTGCCAGTCGCACTGCGCGCCAGCAAGTTGCAGCGTATCAGGCTGCCCGTCCGGCGCCAGTACGATATGTTTGCCAAGCTGACACAAGGCGATAAACCAGACAGAAAACAGTACCGGGTCGGCCTGATAAAGCAACACCGTATCACCGGGTTGCATAGCAATAAACCGTTTAACGGCCTGCAGTTGCTGTTGCCACTGCTGAGCAGTAACTACAGTTACACCATCGGTAAACACGGGCAGGCTGGCATCCGGCCACGCCAGTTGCCAGCTATCGCTTTGCTGCTTTAACAACTCGTCGTACCTGCCATTCAATAAACATCAGCAAACCCATCAGAATGTACGAAATCAGTCCGTTGTACATCACCCAGATATCCCAGTCGCCCCACCAGGCCGTGGCAAAGGCAACAGCACCATTAAACAGAAAGAACAGACACCAGACCTGCGTTACCTTACGGGTGTAAGCTACAGCATGTTGATCCAGTTCGCCTTCCATTAGCCGCGCCAGCCGTTCAATCACCGTTGGCGGAAACCAAAGCGACGCGGCAAAAAGCAACAGCATGCCGGCATTCATCCATACCGGATAGTACAACAACGCATGCTCTGCCTGACCCAACCACATTGCCGCCAATAAAAAGGCGCAAGTTAGCAGGAAGAAACTCCGGCTTGCTACCCCTGCGCCCCGGCTGCAGGATTTAATTAACGCAACAGCGGCCACCGGCAATAAAGCTGCCGCCGGATGCCAGTGATGAATAGCCCACCAGACATACAGCGGATAGAGTACCAGGGCGCACTTGAGGCTGATATCAAGCGCAGTTCTCAAACGCATCAGGCTTCTATCAATACATAGACAGCATTGACGACATCATTAACAGTACGCGCCGATTTAAACGCTTCGGGCTCGATTTTCTTACCGGTGATTTCACGCAGTTTTACCACCAGATCAACTGCATCAATGCTATCCAGATCCAAGTCTTCATATAAGTTGGCATCCGGCGTAATTTGGCTGGCATCAAGTTCAAACTCTTTGACCATTAATTGCTGCAGAAGATTAAATACGTCTTGCTGGGTTTTCATTGTTAGCTCCGCTTACTGCTGTTGCTGCTTAACATACTGCGCCAGAGTATTCAGGCTGGCAAAGTGTTGCTTATTCTTTTCCGAGTCAGCATCAGGCTTAATATTGTACTGTTTCTTTAGTGCCTGCCCCAACTCAAGGGCATCTATTGAATCCAAACCCAGGCCATCGACAAATAATGGCGCATCATCAACGATATCGTCCGGTGTAATGTCTTCCAGTTCCAAAGTACTGATGATCAACTGTTTAAGTTCAAGTTTCAAAGAATCCATGTTGGTCCACTGCCTGTTGATAAAAATGTTGTAACTCCCTGGTCAGCTGCCTGGCAGCAAGAGCAGGAGATGGGTTCTGCTGCAGCGCTGCTGTCAGCTGAATGTCCTGCAGGTAACAGATTGCCAGCGTCGGCTTGCTCGCTGGCACCTGATACCATTGTTCCTGTTTGGTCAGAGTACTTGGCTGGCATCGAATATACAACGCCAGATAACCTCTGTTAGCTCGCAGTGCAATGTTGGCTGCGCCGCGCTGAAATGTCAGCGGCTCACCGGGGGTACTGCGCGTCCCTTCCGGGAAAATAATCAGGTTATTGCCTTTTTGCAAAGACGCCGCACAGTCATCCAGTAATTTGTCCGGATCGGAGTTGCTGATATAACCCGTACTATTAATCACGCCGCGTATAAAAGGGTTGCGGAACAACTGTGCTTTTACCACGCAATCGGCTTGCGGTGTCATCGCTATCAAGGCGACAACATCTATCAGACTCGGATGATTGGCAATAATGATCCTGCCACGCGCATTTCGTAGTGTTGAAGCCGCTGCGAAATCAAAATTAAACACGCGGACAAAGCGCATCAGGCCGATAAAAAAACGAAACGTCAGATGAACGGTATGGCGGGCTCGCTGTTTACGCCGCTCTGGCTCGCAGATAAACAAACGCTGTAACGGAAACACCGTAACAGACAACAACACCGCTCCTATGCCAAACACAACAAAACACAGGCCGGTCGCCAGAATACGGTACAGGTGATTCAGCTTTTGCATCTGCTATACCCGCTGCCACTGCCAGCGTCGTTTGTTTCCGCTAAGCGTCAACTGTTGGCTTTGCTGCTGCAAAAATGGCAATAATTTTATTGCCTGATCCGGCTCTGCCTCTGCATCGTTGTCAGCACACAGGGTAAAGTGCACGGGTTGTCCCTGCGTACGGTGCAATAAAAGCGCTAGCGCAACCGACGTTGACGGGTCCTGACAAAATGTCTGATAAGGCTCGGGGATTGCTTCATCGGCATAAACAATCAGTTGCTGATTTAGTTTGGGCTCAGCACAAAAACGTGCAGCCGCATCAAGCACGGCATAGTGCAAGCTGTCGGCACCGGCTGCGATAGCATTACTGTCGGCCTGATTCTGGCTATAGATACTAAACTGGCCGCTGATCGCATTGTGCACAGACAGTGCAAACTGTGAAGGGGATAACTCTTCGCCATTACCCAACTGCTGCAGTAACATTAAAGTTTTATGCAAATCACCGTGACGTGATGCAAAGATAGTGGGTAAGGAGTGATTCTCTTGCTGCTCGGCGGTTTGCAAAGCCACATCAAATGCCAGTTTGGTCAGCTTGCTCAGACGACGCCGGGTCATTGCCGGTACTTGTTTCAACTCGGGTAAGAGCGAGGTATCATCGTTGTGTTTCGGCGGCATCCACATTGCCCAGGATTTTATAAACAGTTCCATGCAGTCATTACCTTCACCGAAAACAACGGTAGCGAAAGCGCGGTATCATATATAAAGTTAGCGTCAAAAGTAAATTAAAATGCCGGAGTTTGGCATGGCAAAAATTCTAAGCAAATGATTTGGCTTAATTATAGCCTGAAAATGTTATCACCACTGCAATGCCAAAGCTGGCTGACAGATACCGAATGGCAATATGCGCAGACATTAAGTGAAAAAAGAGCCAGACAATTTTGTAATGGCAGGGCATTAGTAAGAAAAATGCTGCGACACATTCAAGCAGCAGATACTAATGATATTGCCATATCATTACCATCAGACAAGGCTCCAACATTAATAGTCGGCGAGAAGCACTGGTATTTGTCTCTCTCTCATTCAAAAGAAGCTATTGCCGCAGCAATCAGTATTAATGAAAAAATCGGTCTGGATATCGAGCAAATAAAACCAAGACAGTTTAAGCAATTGCAGCAAGGCCACACTGCCTTACAACATGCACCGGACCTGAATACTTTCTACCAACAGTGGACATTAGCCGAAGCATACAGCAAGTACAGCAGCAACGCGTTGCTTGAGGTACTGCGTAGTGGCTTACCAGGTCAAATCCGCCATAAATATTTTACTCTGCCAGGCTATATGCTTTGCCTGGTTCATCACAATAGCGATACAGAAATCACGTTAAGCGAAAACGGCGCAATACTGCCTGTTAGCATCCGTAACAACATTAATGCGCCAGGCTGAAATATTTATTCACATCGCCCTGTCCTGTAAAGCGACGCGTAGCACCTTTACGCCAACCGACAGGACACTCTTATGCACAAGCTCTCTGGTTATTTTCTGGCAACGGCTGTCAGCTTTGCCGCTTTACCTCTGGCTGCCGACACTAAACCGGCACAGCCAAATGACTTTATCGAAGTGTTTGCCAAGTTATTTGGCGAGCATAAAGGTATCCGCAAAGGCCATGCCAAAGGCGTGTGCGCTGTAGGTGATTTTACCGCCAGCGCTGAAGCAACAGCACGCTTTGATGCGGCGCTTTTTTCCGGCGCTACGCTACCCGTTACTTACCGGTTTTCGATGGCCGGCGGTAACCCGAACGTGCCAGACTATGCCCGCGCTCCCCGGGGTTTAGCAGCTCAGTTTAATTTGCCAGATGGTTCTAAACACAACATTGCCACCTTAACCACTCCGGTCTTCGGTGCCAAAGACCCGGAGAACTTTTTAGGCCTGCTTCAAGCCTCTGTACCGGGCGCAGATGGCAAGCCGGATATGGCGAAAGTACAGGCGTTTCGTACTGCCCACCCTGACACCCAACCACAGGCGCAGTGGCTGGCCACTAACCCACCACCATGGAGCTATACTACGGCGGAATATTTTGGCATTCACACCTTTTACCTAGCAGATAAAAGTGGCGAAAATATAAAAATACGCTGGCATTTGCAGCCAAAAGACGGCATAAAAGGATTAACAGACGCTGAAGTAGCCCAGCAGAATGCAAACTTCCTCAACGACAGACTGCATCAACGTTTAAAAGACGGAATGGTCGAGTTTGACTGGATAATCAGTTTGGGCGAGGCCAGCGATAGCGAAAATGACCCATCGGTACAATGGCCGGCAAGGCCAACATTAAATGCCGGCACTTTGCGTATTAAGGCCAGTGGCGATGCTAGCTGCAACAATATCAACTTTGACCCTAATGTACTAAGCAGTGGCTTTAGCGCCAGTGATGATCCGGTGCTGCGGATGCGCTCACCAGCTTATGCTATTTCGTTTGGTAAAAGGCTAAGTGGGCAGTAAAAAACCTGAAGCGCGCGTTAGAACCCGGATCTGGGCGTCATAGAGTGTCTGAGCCCTGCCGCAGGTTGCAGGCCGAGTTGCTGTGACGAGCCAGAGCTGGCGTTGTAACGATCAGCGCTTGCTCTGGACTTAAAACAAATCCAGTGACTCGCCGCTTTGCGGTGCGTCGCTATCCTTTTTCGCCTTACTGTTAATACGTGCCCGGCGCTGCGTCAGCAGCTTCAGAATACGGGCGCGCTCTTCTACCGGCTTTTGGTGCCAGTTAAAACGTTCATCCCGCGAACGCAAGCACCCCATGCAGTAGCCACGGCTATTGCTTTGGCAAACACCGATGCAGGGATTGGGTAAGTCAAACAGCTCTAACTGATCCACAAGGCTACCACGCAGGTTAACGAATAGGCTAAGTGTACGTTGTGACAAACGTTAGGTGCAAATGGCTGCAGCCTTAAGAACCGTCTCACACACGCTGACACGCCGTAAATACATCCCTGTAGGCTCGTTTCCGCCCGTCCGGGGCTCCAACGGTCAGCGTAGCGTAAGCCGATTCTCTGCGAATCATCTTGCTCTCAAAACTGATTATTTCTTAACAGATCTAAAAAACCTGTTGACTTCGGACTGATAGACGGCTATTTCTAATAGCAATTCGATCTGCATGACAGATCAACATAACTAAAACGAATTTTAACCAAGTAAATAAGTAAGAATCATAATATGCGTTTAGCTGCTGTTCTGAACATTATTGTCCTCGTGGTCGTGGTGATTATTAATCTCCGCGGGGGCGGTGTTTTGGAAAAAAAGTAGCGTAAAAAGCGAATTCCAACAAAACCCCCGCTCCGAAAGGACCGGGGGTTTTGTCGTTTCCGGGCCTTGAAAAAAGCGGTTTAGCATACAGAGGATACAAAATGAAAGGCGCAGAATTGGTACTTAAAGTGCTGCAACAACACGGGGTAGATACCGTTTTCGGTTACCCTGGTGGCGCTATTATGCCGATTTACGATGCGTTGTATCAGAGCAGCATCAAGCACTACCTGTGCCGGCATGAACAAGGCGGCGCCTTCTCCGCCATCGGCTATGCCCGTGCTTCAGGCAAAGTCGGTGTCTGTATGGCCACCTCTGGCCCGGGTGCAACCAATTTAATCACCTCACTGGCCGACGCCATGCTGGATTCAGTGCCAGTGGTAGCCATTACCGGTCAGGTGTCGCAAGCCGTGATGGGCAGCGATGCGTTTCAGGAAGTCGACGTTTTGGGCTTAAGCCTGGCAGTAACCAAGCACAGCTTTATGGTTCGCAGTGTGGATGAACTGGCAGCAACGCTAAACGAAGCTTTTACTATTGCCCAGTCTGGCCGCCCAGGGCCGGTGCTGGTCGATATTCCCAAAGATGTGCAACTGGCTGACATTGATGCCGAGCTGCAAGCTATCAGTAAAAGTAACAGCAATATTCAAACCTCTTTAGCCAATGCAGCTGCAGCACGTAAGTTAATTGCCAGTGCCAAAAAACCTATCGCTTACATCGGCGGTGGCGTACATATGGCAGGCGCTATGCCTCAGTTGCAACAGTTTTTAGCCAGTAATCCTATGCCGTCGGTAACCACGTTGAAAGGCATGGGCTCTGTCGCCAAAGATAACGCCCATTACCTGGGCATGCTGGGCATGCATGGCACTCAGGCCGCCAATTTGGCCGTGCAGCAATGCGATTTGCTGATTTGTTTAGGCGCCCGTTTTGATGACCGGGTTACCGGCAATCTGCAAAAATTCGCGCCAGAGGCCAAGGTAATCCATGTTGATATCGATCCGGCTGAAATCAATAAAGTGCGCTTTGCCCAAGTGGCACTGCTGGGCGATATGAAACAAATCCTGCCGGCCATCAGCACGCAAAATAACTGCAGCGATTGGCTGGCACATTGTGCTCAGTTGAAACAGCAGTACGGCTGGCGTTATGACCACCCGGGCGAGCGTATTTACGCGCCTTTGCTGTTAAAACAGTTAAGCGATCGCATGCCGGATAACAGTGTGGTTGCCTGCGATGTGGGCCAGCACCAGATGTGGGTAGCGCAGCATATGCGCTTTAGCAGCCCGCGCAATCATTTATCCAGCGGCGGTTTGGGTACTATGGGCTTTGGCTTGCCAGCAGCCATCGGCGCCAAATTAGCCCGGCCACAGGATACCGTGATCACGGTAACTGGCGATGGCTCTTTTATGATGAACGTGCAGGAGCTGGCCACGATAAAACGTTTTCGCCTGCCGGTAAAAATTGTCGTGATCGACAATCAGCGCCTGGGCATGGTGAAACAATGGCAACAACTGTTTTTTAACGAGCGTTATAGCGAAACCGATTTATCCGATAACCCGGACTTTGTGGCACTGGCCGCCGCCTTTGCCATTCCGGGCCACTGCATAACCCGCAAAGATGAAGTAACAGATGCGCTGGAAGCCATGTTTACCTGGCCAGGCCCCTATTTGCTGCATGTTTGCATTGATGATAAAGACAACGTCTGGCCGTTAGTGCCGCCGGGTGCTGCCAATGAAGAGATGATCACGGAGGCCAAAGCATGAACCATGTACTGAATATCACGGCAAATAATACCCCAGCCGTTGTTGAGCGTTTATTACAGGTAACCCGCTATCGCGGTTATCAGCTGACCGGTTTAGAAATGAAGCCGCGCTCAGATGCGCGCAGTGTTGCCATTACGCTTACCGTTAGTGGCGATAAACCGATTCACCTGTTAACCAGTCAGTTGCACAAGCTGTATGACGTAGTACAACTGGAATTGGCCGGCAGTGAACTGGCTGTGCTGAGCGCCTGAACCATTTTTAACCCTATACTGTTTATTTACCGATTTTACGGAGTAGTACAATGCCAAAGTTAAGATCCGCCACTGTTACCGAAGGCCGCAATATGGCGGGCGCCCGCGCACTGTGGCGTGCTACCGGCGTTAAAGATACCGATTTTGGCAAGCCAATAGTGGCAGTGGTGAACTCTTTTGTAGAGTTTGTGCCAGGCCATGTACACCTGCGTGATTTGGGTAAGTTGGTGGCCAACAGCATTACTGAAGCGGGCGGTATCGCTAAAGAATTCAATACCATAGCGGTAGATGATGGCATTGCCATGGGCCATGGCGGCATGCTGTACAGCCTGCCATCACGCGAACTGATTGCCGACTCGGTTGAGTATATGGTAAATGCACACTGCGCCGATGCCATGGTGTGTATTTCTAACTGTGACAAGATCACTCCCGGCATGCTGATGGCCGCACTGCGGCTGAATATACCGGTGATCTTTGTGTCCGGCGGGCCAATGGAAGCGGGTAAAACCAAGCTGTCTGAGCAAATCATCAAGCTGGATCTGGTGGATGCTATGGTGTCCGCCGCCAACCCGAAAGTCAGTGACAGCGACAGCGAACAGATTGAACGCAGCGCCTGCCCGACCTGCGGTAGCTGCTCGGGCATGTTTACCGCTAACTCAATGAACTGCTTAGTCGAAGCGCTGGGCTTAGGCCAGCCGGGCAATGGCTCCTTGCTGGCAACGCACGCCGACCGGAAAGAGCTGTTCGTGCAAGCCGGTTTCAGAATTATGCAGCTGTGCAACCGCTGGTACAAACATGATGATGCCAGCGCCCTGCCGCGTAACATCGCCAATAAAACTGCGTTTGAAAACGCCATGATGCTGGATATCGCCATGGGCGGCTCGACCAACACCGTATTGCACTTACTGGCTGCGGCGCAGGAAGCCGAAATTGATTTTGGTATGGCCGATATCGACCGTTTATCGCGCATAGTGCCGCATTTATGCAAAGTTGCGCCCTCGACGCAAAAGTACCATATGGAAGACGTGCACCGCGCCGGTGGCGTGATTGGCATTTTAGCCGAGCTGAACCGTGCCGGTTTATTAAACCCGAACGTACCGCATGTCGCCGGTAGCAGCTTAGCGGCCGTGCTGGAGCAATGGGATATCAAAACCAGCAGCAACGAAGATGCAAAACAGATGTATCTGGCGGGCCCGGCCGGTATTCGCACCACGCAGGCGTTTTCACAAAATTGCCGTTACCCAACGCTGGACGATGACCGTGAGCAAGGCTGTATCCGCAGTAAAGAGCATGCTTACTCGCAGGATGGCGGTTTAGCCGTGCTGTTTGGCAACTTAGCACCGAACGGCTGCATTGTAAAAACGGCCGGCGTTGATGACGAATGTCTGGTGTTTAACGGCCGCGCCCGTATTTTCGAAAGCCAGGATGATGCGGTAGATGCCATCCTAAAAGGCAAAGTGGTGGCAGGTGATGCGGTGATTATCCGTTACGAAGGCCCCAAAGGCGGCCCGGGTATGCAGGAAATGCTGTACCCAACCAGTTATTTAAAATCGATGGGCTTAGGTAAAAGCTGCGCCCTGATCACAGATGGCCGCTTCTCTGGCGGTACCTCGGGTTTATCTATTGGCCATGTGTCGCCGGAAGCCGCCAGTGGCGGTGCTATCGCACTGGTTGAAGAAGGCGATCGCATCGAGATTGATATACCGAATCGCAAAATTGGCATTGCCGTTAGCGATGACGAGTTAGCAGCAAGGCGCGCAGCGATGGATGCCAAAGGTAAGCAAGGCTGGAAACCGTTGGACCGTCAGCGCGTGGTAAGTGCGGCGCTGAAAGCCTACGCCTTATTAGCGAGTAGTGCCGATAAGGGCGCAGTGCGGGATTTGTCGAAACTTGAAGAGTAAGTATTGGAAATGTCTAGAGTGAGCTTCGACCACAAACCGCACACAAGGACGCCGTAAATACATCCCTGTAGGCTCCTCTCCGGCTTCCCTGCCGGAGACGCCTTGTTTAGCAGTTTCTGGTCTTCGCTAGCAAATTAAGCGATACAGATGGCGTAAACAAAGCACGCGGCGATAGGCAAGGTGTGCTCTTGCAGCAGCGGCAGGGATGCCGCGGAGGCTGAGACAGCACAGGGACGTGCTGTCGAAGGCGGCGAAAAGAGCATTTCCTTGCCGTGAGCTTGAGCCTGCGCTTTAGTCTTCGCCTGTAATTAAGCAACAAACCTAAATAACCGGAGCAGTAATGAACAACCTGGCCACAGTAACCACAGCGCAAACAGATACCGATGTCATGCAGCAGTATCTGCGCGATATTTTGCTGTCGCCGGTATACCAGGCTGCGGTCGAAACCCCGCTGGATGCGATGCCAAAACTCAGCCAGCGACTGGGGCATAATGTACTGTTAAAACGTGAAGACAAGCAGCCGGTGTATTCGTTTAAATTGCGCGGCGCTTTTAACAAACTGCATAAAGTACAGCAGCAAAACCCCTCTGCCAGTGTGGTGTGTGCTTCTGCCGGTAATCATGCCCAGGGGGTGGCACTTTCAGCCAGTAAACTGGGGCTGAAAGCCACTATCGTGATGCCGATAACCACGCCGGAAATTAAAGTCGCGGCGGTAAAAGCGCTGGGCGGTAATGTCGTGCTGCATGGCACTGCCTTTGATGAAGCTAACAGCTACGCTATAA
>NZ_DATCSY010000289.1:0-8603 GCF_036568245.1 Rheinheimera sp.
GGTGAAAGCGCCTTTTTCATGGCCGAACAGCTCACTGCTGATAAGCTCTTTTGACAAGCCACCACAGTTTGTCGCAATCAGTGGGCCCGCCACTTTACTGGCATTATGAATGGCAGACGCCACAACCTCTTTCCCTACGCCACTCTCTCCCATTAACATCACGTTGGCATTGGACGCCGCAACACGTTCTATCATGGTATAAAGCTGCCGCATCGGTTCAGATTCACCGATCAGGCAATCAAAGTGCTTTTTAACTTCGCTTGCGGCAGCTTTTTTGACGTTAGCTTTGGCCGGGCTTAGCACCTGTTCCAGCGCTTCACGCTGAATAGGTTTAAGTAAGTAATCAACCTTCGGACCACAAAGCTCAGCAATGATCGATTTAACGGAAGGATGGCCGGTGATGAAGGTCACTTTCGGTACCGGAAACAGCTGCTGTACTCTGTCCATCAAATGGATACCACTGCCATCAGGCAGCATAAAATCCAGCAGAATATGATCAAAATTGTTGTGTTGCAGCCATTCTGTCGCTTCTGCCAGATTGGCTGCAACAGACACTGTGTGCCCTAAAAAGTCGATGATGTGACTGGCAACGTCAGTAAATTCGCGGTCATCATCTACAAGTAATATCGATAACAAGGCTCAAATCTCATATCAGTCGATTAACAATCGTCAGTTTTGTACCAACTATGGCAATAATATAACGCAAGAACAGGCCCATACTAAGTGTTTAGTACGGGCCTGAATAGTGATTTATTAATTATTTGTTGAAACCTGTTTGAGGTTGAGAAGGTGAAAAAGTGCAGTGCTGTTGGATTTGTTAGCCCCTATTTCAGCGGTTCGCTGCGCTCACATAACGCTTTCAGTTTCTGCAGTGCCAAAGGCCAGGTCTTCAGCATATATTGCTCGTACTCCGGTGCAATATCCTGCTCAATACTCAGTTCAGTGCCAGATGCTGTGCTGTTAAAACGATAGTTCTCGAACGCTGGCGCCCAGCTTTGGACATTGTCGCTGTTAAAATCATCTTTGCCATTAACAACAAATCCCAAATGTTTTATTGAGACATACTGCAAAGGCAGACACTGTGCAATAACAGCGACCATGCCATCACCGGATGGCGATAAAAACCGTATTGTTTCACCCTGCTGCCAAATGCCTTCATAGTATGAGCCTTCGCAGAAGGCTGAGGTCCAGCTGCGATAGCCTTCCTGATCAAACATTAGTTGCCATACCTTTTGCACAGGTGCATTAATCACAATACTGAAGTTAAGTTTTTTTACATTACGCATTGACGTCACCCGCTTATTTTTGTGTCTTACTCAGTGACTATTTATAGCAAACCACTGTGCCAGCAGAAACGTCAAACGACTGAAAATATATTCTGATTTACTTTATCAACCTCAGATCAGCACACAATTGACTGGCTCAGGCGGCGGTGGATAAGCCGGCTCTCCCAGCATCTCACGTAGCGTTGCTTCAATGGTAATTGTCATCGCATCAAGTGCCAGATCATTTGGCTCGATACCAAAAGGCTCCTGCAGTTCTTCAGCCAGTGCTTCAATCGCCAAAAAGGTATAAGACACAAAGGCAACAATCAGCGGAGTCATCAGGCCAACGGTATTAACCAGGCCAAATGGCAGTAAAAAGCTATACAGATAAACGGTACGGTGCAAAATAACGGAGTAGGCAAAAGGCACCGGGGTACTGGCCAGGCGCTCACAACCGCCCAGATCTTCATTCAATAATGACAATTGCCGGTCAAAGCTGGTAAACAATATTGGGCAAATTACGCCTTGCTTACGCAGCTCCGACAACTGCGAAGCGGCATCGGATAAAATCATTACCGGCTTAAACCGCGCCTGCAAAATAGCGTTTCTAGCTTGTGGCCTGATTAACGCCTGAGCGTGTTCAGTCAGCACTTTCATCCGCAACTGAGCATTTACCGCATGCACAAAAGCAATTAGCGTATAGACAAACTGCTGCTTTGCCGTGTTGTCTGTATCCAGCGCCGACAAATACAACCGCACTAGCGAACGGGTATCATTAAGCATGGAGCCCCATAACCTGCGCCCTTCCCAGAACCGGTCGTAACTGACTGAGTTTCTGAAACTTAAAAAGATGGCCAGCGCTATACCCAGCAGAGTGAAAGGGACCGGTGTTAAATCGTGCAACAACGCCGGCCAAAACACATTAACTGCTACCACGACCGCAGAGCTGACAACCAGAATAATAAGCTGCGGCAAAATACGACGGACTACGGAGCCGCGCCAGACAAACAACATACGAAGCCAGTGTAACTTAGGTCTGATAATCATTGTCTGCTCACTGTACTGACATTTTAGGTAACTGAAATCCGGGCCATAAAAAAGCCAGCAACATGCTGGCTTTTGGTAAACGTAAAGTTTATTCCCACTCAATGGTGGCTGGTGGTTTACCGCTGATATCATAAACCACACGGGAAATACCATTGATTTCATTGATTATGCGGTTAGATACCTTGCCCAGTAAATCATACGGCAGGTGTGCCCAGTGCGCGGTCATAAAGTCGATAGTTTCTACTGCACGCAGTGATACTACCCAGTCGTACTTACGGGCATCACCCATAACACCAACTGATTTCACCGGCAGAAATACCGCAAAGGCCTGGCTGACTTTGTGGTACAGCTCTGCTTTGTGCAGTTCTTCGATAAAGATGGCATCGGCGCGGCGCAGAATATCGCAGTATTCTTTTTTGATTTCGCCCAGTACACGTACACCTAAGCCCGGTCCCGGGAATGGGTGGCGGTACAGCATGTCGTACGGCAGGCCAAGCTCTAAGCCCACTTTGCGCACTTCGTCTTTGAACAGCTCGCGCAGTGGCTCGACCAGGCCCAGTTTCATATGCTCCGGTAAACCACCGACGTTGTGGTGCGATTTAATCACGTGCGCTTTACCTGTAGCAGAGCCCGCTGATTCAATTACGTCAGGGTAAATAGTGCCCTGCGCCAACCACTTAGCGTTGGCCAGCTTTTGTGCCTGCTCGTCGAACACTTCAACAAACACACGGCCGATGATTTTACGCTTGGCTTCCGGTTCATTCTCACCGGCAAGTGCTGATAAGAAACGCTCTTCGGCATCCACTTTGATAATGTTCAGGCCGAAATGGTCGCCAAACATATCCATAACCTGCTTGCCTTCGTTCAGGCGCAGCAAGCCGTTATCAACAAACACGCAGGTCAGGTTTTTGCCGATAGCACGGTGCAATAACATCGCTACCACTGAGCTATCCACGCCACCGGATAAACCTAAAATAACCTGATCGTCACCAATTTGCTGTTTTAAGCGAATAACGGCATCTTCAATAATCGATGCCGGTGTCCACAGCTTGTCGCAACCGCAGATATCGACCACGAAATGCTCCAGCATCCGCAGGCCCTGGCGGGTGTGGGTGACTTCCGGGTGGAATTGTACGCCATAGAACTGACGCGCTTCGTCTACCATGCCTGCATGCGGGCAGGTGCTGGTGCTGGCACAGGTAATAAAACCTTGTGGAATTTGTACCACTTTATCGCCGTGGCTCATCCATACATCTAACAGTGCATTGCCGTTACTGCCGACATGATCTTCAATTTTGGCAAACAGGTCGTTTTCAGCAACCACTTCCACCTGAGCATAACCAAACTCACGTAGATCAGAGCCCTGCACCTTACCGCCCAGTTGCTCTGCCATCGTCTGCATACCGTAGCAAATGCCCAATACCGGCACACCGGCGTTAAACACATACTCTGGTGCGCGCGGTGAGTTATGTTCATGCACGCTTTCCGGGCCACCGGATAAAATAATACCGGTTGGGTTAAATTCACGAATTTGCTCTTCAGTGACATCCCAGGCCCACAATTCACAGTACACGCCAATTTCGCGCACGCGGCGGGCAATCAGCTGGGTATATTGCGAACCAAAGTCGAGAATTAAGATGCGGTGGTGATGAATGTTTTTGTTCATAGCGACCTTTAAAAAGTAAAGCGGCTGGGGTGAGCCAGCCGATGAAACCGAAACTGTTTAGCCTAAACGGTAGTTAGGAGCTTCTTTGGTGATCTGCACGTCGTGCACATGCGACTCGCCCATACCGGCGGAAGTTACCCGCACAAACTCAGGCTTGGTGCGTAAATCATCAATGGTCGGGCTACCGGTTAAGCCCATGGCGCTGCGCAGGCCACCCATTTGCTGGTGAATAATGTTTTCCATCGGGCCTTTGTACGCCACACGGCCTTCAATACCTTCAGGAACCAGTTTCTCAGCATTGTTGCTGCCCTGGAAGTAACGATCTGACGAACCATTACGCTGCGCCATCGCGCCCAGTGAGCCCATACCACGGTAAGATTTATAGTAACGGCCCTGATACAGCTCAACTTCGCCCGGCGCTTCTTCAGTACCGGCAAACATTGAACCCACCATTACGCAGTTAGCACCAGCGACTAAGGCTTTGGCGATATCACCCGAGAAGCGGATGCCGCCATCAGCAATGATAGTGACATCGGTACCTGCTACACCCATTACAGCTTCTGAAATGGCAGTAATTTGCGGCACACCACAACCGGTAACGATACGGGTAGTACAGATAGAGCCCGGGCCGATACCGACCTTAACCGCATTGGCACCTGCTTCAGCTAACGCTTTAGCACCTTCGGCGGTTGCTACGTTACCGGCCACGATTTGCAAATCAGGGTACTGCGCACGGGTGTGTTTAACGCGGTCAATCACGCCCTGCGAGTGACCGTGCGAGGTATCAATCAGCAGAATATCAACACCGGCTTCTACCAGCGCCGCAATGCGCTCGTCTGTGCCAGGGCCTACACCCACAGCAGCACCTACACGCAGGCGGCCTAACTCATCTTTACAGGCATTTGGCTTGCTGGCAGCTTTGTAGTAATCGCGTACCGTAATTAAGCCTTTAAGTTTAAATTCTTCGTCAACCACCAGCACTTTTTCAATGCGGTGCTGGTGCATCTTTTTAAAGGCTTCTTCACGCGGTGCCGTTTCCAGCACAGTGACTAAACGCTCACGCGGCGTCATCAGGCTGGAGACTTTTTCGTTATTGTTCGCTTCAAAGCTCATATCGCGGCTGGTTAACATACCCACCAGATTATGGCTGGCATCCACCACCGGAAAGCCGGAGAAACCGTGCTGCTGCGCTAGCGCCTGCACTTCGCGGATCGTCATATCCGGCCCAACCGTTACCGGATCAGACACCACACCGCTTTCGTACTTTTTCACTTTGCGAACGTTGGCAGCCTGCTCTTCGATGGTCATATTCTTATGAATAAAACCTAAGCCACCTTCCTGCGCCAGCGCAATGGCTAAGCGTGCTTCGGTTACTGTGTCCATAGACGCAGATACCATAGGAATATTCAGCGTGATGCTTTTAGTCAGTCGGGTGCGTAAATCGGCGGTGTGAGGTAGAACACTAGAGTGCGCCGGTACCAGTAACACGTCGTCAAAGGTAAGGGCTTCTTGTTTGATCCTGAGCATTGCAACAATCTCGCTGTGGCTGAAAAGATAGGGAATGTTGCGGCGCAATTTTAACGGTTTTGCACGCGTATCACAAAGCTTTTTTTGTTTTATGTTACGCTAGGCACAAAAGTCGCGGCAGCCAGTACCATACAATTTATGCAAAACCCTGATATTTACACCGTATCCCGTTTAAACAGTGAAGTACGCCTAACACTGGAGTTGCAGTTTCAAACCTTATGGTTGCAGGGTGAAGTGTCTAACTTTGTCGCGGCCGCCAGTGGCCATTGGTACTTCTCGCTAAAAGACAGCGCTGCCCAGGTAAAGTGCGCCATGTTTAAAATGGCTAACCGCAGCAGCACATTCCGGCCACAAAACGGCCAGCAGGTGCTTATCCGTGCCCGTATTAGTGTGTACGAGCCGCGCGGCGAATATCAGTTACTGGCCGAATTTATTGAAAGCGCCGGTGCCGGTTTATTAAAGCAGCAGTTTGAGCAGTTAAAAGCCAAATTACAGGCCGAGGGCTTGTTTGACCCGGCAATCAAGAAGTCACTGCCTGCGCAGGTACAGCGCGTTGGTGTGATAACGTCACCCACCGGCGCCGCTGTGCGCGATATTGTTACCGTATTAAAGCGCCGCGCACCGGGTATAGAAGTGATTATTTACCCCAGCCAGGTGCAGGGCGACAGCGCAGCTGCCCAGCTTAGGAATATGCTCAGCACTGCCATCAGGCGCAAAGAAGTCGACGTGCTGATTATCGGCCGTGGCGGCGGCTCGCTGGAAGACTTATGGTGCTTTAACGATGAACAGCTATGCCGTGCTGTAGCAGCCTGCCCGATTCCGATTGTCAGTGCCGTAGGTCATGAAATCGATTTTGCGCTAACCGACTTTGTCGCCGATGTACGTGCACCAACCCCCTCTGCTGCAGCGGAATTAGTCTCACCCGATCAATCGCACTTGTTGGAACGTATCAGCCGCTTGCGCAGTGCACTTATCCAGGCGCAGCGTGCCCGTATGCAACAGGTCGCACCAAAGCTTATCAATCTGAATCAGCGTTTAATAGCCCTGCACCCGAAACGCCGTTTAGAGCAGCAACAACAGCGCCTCGACGAGCTGCAACTACGCTTAACCGCCAGCATCAAACGCAATGTATTAAGCGCGCAACAGCAACAGCAGTATCTGGACAAAAGCCTGCGCCAACTGTCGCCGGTTAAAATGCTTACGCAGCAAAAGCAGCATATAAACCAGTTAGAACAGCGGGTAAAACAAGCGCAGCAACAGCAGTTAAAGCAACATAAACAACGCTTAGCTCAATTAGGTAGCCAGCTAAACACTGTAAGCCCCCTCGCCACGTTAGCACGCGGTTACAGCATTACCTTTGATGAAAAACAACAGGTGGTAACCAATAGCAGCCAGCTAAAAGCCGGCGATAAGGTAGCCATTAAACTGGCAGAAGGCCGGTTTGATGCACAGGTGACTAAACTAAATGAAGTTTAGGTTTAGGCATTAATAAAGAATTCGAACAAAGTAAGATAATTGGCACTATAGATTGATGTCACATAACACTATTTCCCTTAATAAACAGCGTCAGCCGCTCGACCACCTGAATTCAGTCTGGCTATTTGGCTATGGTTCACTGATTTATAAAACTGATTTTCCGTTTTTACACAGCAAACCCGCCTACATTTATGGCTGGCAGCGCCGGTTTTGGCAGGGCTCGCATGATCACCGTGGAACGCCAGAGGCGCCAGGGCGGGTATTAACACTGATAGAATCAGCCGGGGCACGTTGCGCCGGTATGGCGTATGAAGTGACACCCGATACCTTTGAACATTTGGACCATCGTGAGAAAAACGGTTATTTACGTATATTTACCCCGCTGCATTGGTTAGATGAAAGTGGCGAAACAGAAGGCGTGGTGTATTTAGCCGGTGCAGATAACGAGGCGTATCTGGGCCCTGCCAGCGATCATGACATTGCCGCCCATATTGCCAGAAGCCATGGCCCGAGCGGGCCGAACAGCGACTATGTACTAAAACTGGCACAGGCACTGCGCGATATGGGTGAGCACGATGAACATGTGTTTGCTATCGAAAGGCAGTTATTGGCGCTGTTGTCATGACCAAACTGTACGCTGCATTGCAGCACCAAGTAAGAAACAAATAAATTTTTGCAGCTCAACAGCTATTATTGTCAGTAGACCGCACAGATAGGTAATGATAACTATTATCAGTTGGTGTGCTGTGGCATAATTGCGCTCAGGCCCATTCAGTAAGGACTGTCATGCGTAATATTGTTAGTGCCACTGTCACCGCTGTTCACCACTGGAATGACACACTGTTTAGCTTTAAAACCACGCGGGAACCTTCGTTTCGCTTTGAAAGCGGCCAGTTTGTCATGATTGGGCTGGAAGTTGATGGCCGGCCATTGATGCGTGCCTACAGCATCGCCAGCCCCCACTACGATGAAGAGCTTGAGTTCTTCAGCATTAAAGTACCCGACGGCGCGCTAACATCCAGACTGCAGAATATCAACGTTGGCGATCCGGTTATGCTGACAGTGCGCCCTGCCGGCACGCTGGTACCCGGCTACCTTATCCCCGGTAAACATTTGTATCTATTAAGCACCGGCACCGGGCTTGCGCCTTTTATGAGCATCATTCGTGATCCGTTTATTTATGACAGTTTCGACAAAATTATTCTGGTACATGGTACGCGTTGGCGCTCAGAGTTGGCTTATCAAAACGAAATTGAACAGGTATTGCCGGATAACCCTTACTTTGGCGAAGAGGTCCGCGCAAAGCTGATTTATTACCCGACAGTAACAAGAGAAGAATATGTAAGAAACGGTGTGCCACATCAGGGCCGCATTACTGATCTGCTCGACAGCGGCAAGCTGTTACAAGGTATCGGTATGCCAGCACTTAACCCTGAGCATGACAGGTTTATGCTATGCGGCAACGATGCCATGCTACAACAACTGATGGGTATGCTCGACCAGCGTGGCTTTGTAAAAGCCAATTCACGCACTATGGGCCACTACGTGATAGAACAAGCCTTTATCGAAAAGTAGAGCGCTAAAAAAACCGGGTTGGTATTACACCACCCCGGTTTCTGTTT
>NZ_DATCSY010000290.1:0-4459 GCF_036568245.1 Rheinheimera sp.
TGATCACCGCTTCAACGCTAAACCGCGACAACCAAGAGCAAAATCCGGTACAAAGCGGGCTGGTGAACTTAGTAGAACAGTTGCAGTTCAGTCTGACCAGCCATTTGCGTGGCATTTTAGAAATTAATGAAGAAAAATCGTTACTCGATGCCGCTTCGCATCTGAGTCAGGCGGATAAAATACTGTTGGCAGGCTATGGCACCTCGGCTATTGTTGCCCACGATATGCAATTTCGCTTACTGCAACTGGGCAAACTGGCATTACAGCACAGTGATCCGGCCCTGACACTGCAGCTCGCCAGCACACTTAGCAGTAATAGCGTAATGCTGCTGGTATCCGAATCCGGCCAGAACAGTGACTTGCTGAAGTTGGCGCGTTATGCCAAGAACAAAAATATTCCGCTTATCAGCCTGACCAGCTTCAAAGCCAATGCGCTGAGTATGGCCGCTAACACAGCGTTATACGCGCTAAGTGGTGATGAGAACGTGCGGGTAAACCCTATACTGGTACAGCTGGCACAGCAGCACCTGTGCCATATTCTGTATTTACTGTTGTGCCAGCGACAAAACAGCGATCACCAGTTGGAAGAAAGCAGCAAGCTGCTACATATACTGGAACAGCCTTGAGGTTAAAAGGATACCCCTGAGCTGTTCGTTCAGGGCGGTGCAATCTAACGGGCTATGTTAGTTACCCGGCAACATCTCCAGGCCCTCAATAGCCGTAATACCCAACCCCGGCGCATCTTCAATGGTGATATCGGCATCGTGAAACTTCACACTGCTTTTTACCGGATCAAACAAGCACAATGAAGGCCCGTCCAGATCTATTTTGGTAATCACATCTGATTTTGCGACCGCCACATGCACTGCCGCCGCCACACTGACACTGCCTTCCAGCATGCAGCCAATCATGCACTGCATATCGTAAAACGAGCAGATATCAGCAATTTTAATCGCATTGGCAATACCACCGGTTTTCATCAACTTAATATTGATAATGTCGGCCGCGCGCATCTTTATCAGGTCAATCACTTCACGTGGACCAAAGCTGCTTTCATCGGCCATCACCGGCGTATGTACACGTTCAGTAATGTATTTCAGCCCCTCAAGGTCATAGGCTTTAACCGGCTGCTCTACCAGCTCTAGCCGCACGCCCGCATCTTCCAGCTTGTGCAGTGCATATACCGCTTCTTTTGCTGTCCAGCCCTGATTAGCATCGAGCCGGATCAGTGCCTTGCCTTCCACTGCTGCATAAATGGCTTTTACCCGCTCAATATCAACACCTATATCTTTACCCACTTTGACTTTCAGTGTTTCAAAGCCGCGGTCTATCGCCTGCAACGAGTCCGCAACCATCTTATCGATGTAATCAACACTAATGGTAATATCTGTAGTTATTTTAGGTACTCCACCACCCAATACTTTATATAGCGGGGCTTTGTACAGCTGGGCGAATAAATCATAAACCGCTATTTCGACAGCCGCTTTAGCACTGTAGTTTTTCATAATACAGCCCTGGATCAGCCGCACTATATGATTCAAATCAGAGATATCCTGGCCAATCAGCTTCGGTTTTATCACAGTGCGGATGGCTTCGATAATGGAGCCATGGATATCGCCGGTAATCACCGCGGTTGCCGGTGCTTCACCATAACCAACATGGCCGGTATCGGTTTCCACCATCACAATAATGTCTTCAATGGTGTTTACCGTGCGCAAAGCTGTTTTAAACGGTGTTTTCAGAGGCACGCGCAACATACCCAGTTTAATGTCTGTAATTTTCATAGTTGCCCCTGTTAACGCAGTGATTTAATTGCATAGAGCGCGTCGAGGTACGACTGCTCAGTATTAGCATTCAGTGGTAGCATAGGTGTTACCACTACGCCATTTAACGTGCCACGGTATAGCTGGCCGTTCTCTAGCGGATAGATAAGTGTATTAACGTCATGGATCATAAAAGGCTGGTTATCCTGCATACCCAGATACAGCGATACATGGCCAGGGAAATAAAATAAGTCCCCCGGCTTGGCTTTTTGGATAGCGCTCAGTTTATCTTGCGCACCGCTGCTCTGGTCAAAGCGGATATTATCGCCGTAACCCCCTTTGCCCTGTTGCCCGGAGTTGCGCGGCATTAAAAAACCAAAACTGCGGAAAATCTCGGAGATAAAGCCGGTGCAGTCACGGCCGTTGTAGTCGTGGCCCCACCCATAACGTTCACCGAGAAACTTAAACGCCTGCTGCAGAATATTATTGGCGGTAAACGGTAGATAGCCCAAGCTGACATCGGCACTGCGCGGGATCAGCGCTGGCACAAATGCCAGCGAACCATCCGCATTGCGCACCGGCAAAGACACAATATAACTGGCCAGCGGGTTTTGCCCATGCACGTTAAAACCAGTATCCGCTGCATCCATTAGCGCCAGGCGCACGCCCATCTCCAGCTGCAGTTCAGATATGTCTGGCCGCGTTGGTGTGTAAGCAGTGCGAACTGTGGCGCCGGTGACCACCAAAAATGGTTGCCTGCGGGCATAACCCAGTATTTGTTCTTTGCTGCCGGTGGCGATATCTTTTGTCTTAACCCAGCCGGTGTAATTAAAGCTCTGCACCAGTGCCCAGCTGTTATCTGCACTGTAATGCAATATTGCAACGGCATCAGTGGGGAACAGCGCAGTTTCAGCAAAGCGGTCCAAATCCAGATTGGCTTCGCTGTTAAATACCTTATCTTCGGTAGGAAACGCCCTGAGTGCTGTGCGTTTTACTACTAAAGCAAATTGCAGCGGGTTTTGTACCTGCACCTTATCCGTAGCCAGTAATGCACGATATTGTTGCCATTGCTGCTGACTGACTTCGCGGCCATCAGCATAAAACCGGGCGCTGGCAGGTACCTGGCTAACCTTAGCAATAATATTGCTTAGTTCACCTTTACTGAGCGCCTGCGGCAACCGCTCAAGCGGCTGCATTTCACTTTGTACAGCAAAAGCCTGTTTATTGCGCTTGGTTATTTGCTCTGGCGTGAGCAATACCTTATCGCCGGCCGTTAATTTCGTCTGCCAGAATTGGCGACTCATCTGTTCCGGCTGTATTAATGGCACGTCAGAACTAAACTGATTAGCAGACGCTGTGGTCAGTGCCAGCAGGTAACAACCGCACAGCAACCGCACCATATTCTTCATGCCAACTCCTGAATAATTGTTTAATTTCATTACGTTAAATAGCAACAACAGGGCTACAATACAACGTAAAGGAATCAAATATTCCAATAATTTACAAAATTGAGCATAAATTATTTTCCAAAGGAAAGAAATATTGCTATGTTAATTTTGTGCAGAAAACAAACACTACTAAAAAAACGGGCGCGTAGACCCGAATAACGGATAGCACTGAATAAAACAAAATAACGCAACTCCAGGAGAGAGCAATGAAGTCTCAACAGCAAACCTTACATAAACATCGATTAGTCGATGCTGTGCAAACAGCCTTGACTAAACCCGCAAAAGTTTCAGCCGTAGTACTGGCCGGTATGCTGCTTTGCACACCGGCACTGGCGCAACAGGCAGGTGGTATCCGCGGTAAAGTAACGACTGAGCAGGCAACGGGTTCTGTTTCAGGTGTCACCGTCGTAGCAACCAGCCCGGTCATGCCTAAGCCACGCACAGTCCACACACGTGAAGATGGTAGCTTCAATTTGCCGTTGCTGATCCCAGGCCGCTACACCCTGACCATCACTGCAGCTGATGGCAGCGTGCAACAGATGGAAGTCGATGTTCTGCTGGATCAAACCTCCAACGTTAATGTTGCATTACAAAGTCAGACTGGTGATATCGAAGTTATTCAGGTTGTCGGCTCACCATTTTTCGCTCAGCAAGGCAATTCATCGCTGAGTAACTCTCTGGGTTCAGACGTGGTAGAAGCGCTGCCTGTCGGCCAAACCTTCCGCGATATGCTGAAAATCGTGCCTGGCGTGCAATATACCGAAAACGGTACTTTAGGCCCGTCAGCTGGCGGTTCCGGTGCACATAACAAATACGGTTTCGACGGTGTCGATGTGTCAATGCCGTTGTTCGGCAACCTGGCATCTGAGCCTTCAACACACGATATCGAAATGGTGTCGATGGAGCGCGGCGGCGCTAAAGCAGTAGGCTTTAACCGCTCAGGTGGTTTTGCTATCAATACTAAATCAAAATCCGGTACTAACGAGTTTAAAGGCAGCGTTGAATACAAAATTGAAAATAAAAACTTTAGCGCCTCGCCGGAAGATGGTGTAGAAGAGGACACCGATAAAACCTGGATTACCGCCAGCGTTAGCGGCCCCTTGATTGAAGATCAGCTGTTTTTCTATGGTTCTTACTATGGCCCGGAAGAAAAAGGTTCAAATAAAGTGACTGCATACGGCCCTACCAAAGCCTATAAAAGCGATCGCGATGAGTATTTTGGTAAATTAACCTGGGCACCTACTGATG
>NZ_DATCSY010000291.1:0-5096 GCF_036568245.1 Rheinheimera sp.
TGGCCGGCAGGGGGTTTGTCAAAATGGCGGCGCAGGTCGTCGTAACCGCCGATACGTTTGCCGTCAATAAAGGTTTGTGGCGTCGTTTTCACCTCATGTTGCTGCTTAAATTCATCGGTTTGTGCCCTAGATGTCAATAGATGATCTGACACCTCAAACCCCTGCTGCTTTAGCAGATGTTTTGATTTCAGCCCAAACGGGCAGATATGTTCAGCTGTTTTCATCCGGTACAACGTGGCTTGCTTAGTCATTTGCTCCTCCGTCAGTAAGATTAAAAGACTGTTGCGATAAAGACAGTATAGACAGTCACTTTTCCTAACCATTCAGATAAACCGCCCGGAACTGATTGCCATTGCTCAGGTCAAAGCGGGGCGTTACACTGTGCGCGTTTTTTAACCGGGAGTAATGAAGATGAGTAAAACAGCGGCAACTGAGCATGGCCGCGGTGAAATCCGCGATAATGCAGTAAAAGCCTTAGTCACCAGCAAACTGTTTCAGACCAGAGTGGTGAAGGCGAAGAAGGGCAAAGGCTCGTATAAGCGAAAAGGGCGTAATTCCAAAGATTACGCCCTTTTTGTTTTGGTGTATCACTAACCTTTTAAGCGCTCATTTTGTGGAAACATCGCTTTGCGGGCGTCATCATCCATCTCGGTTTTAAACTGATGCTGTGTTTTCAGTGCTTCAGCGCGCTGCGCCGCCGGGCGGGCATTAATGGTATCCAGCAACCGTTTTACATTCGGCAATTTTGCAAAAGCGTTTTCACCCAGCGCAAAGGGTAATACCCGCGCCCCCCCCCATACGGCCATATCAACCAGGCTATAATGCTCACCCAGCATATACGGCTGTTTGGCTAACTGCTGCTCAATAATGTTCCAGTGCCGCCAGGCTTCAAATTCATAGCGGTTAACCGCGTAAGCTTTGGGTTCAGGAGCAAAATGATTAAAGTGCACATATTGGCCGGTGTAAGGGCCAATACCGGTTGCGATAAACATTAACCAGGACAGCATTTCCCCGCGGCGCTGTGGCGTATTGTCTGCCAGAAACTGACCGCTTTTCTCTGCCAGATACAATAAGATCGCATTGCTATCAAACACAGTAGTGTCACCATCAACAATCGCCGGCGTCTTGCCATTAGGGTTAATGGCAAGAAACTCCGGGCTATGTTGTTCGCCTTTACGCGTATCTACCGGCGCCATTTTATACGCCAGGCCGGTTTCTTCCAGTAACAGCGCCACTTTTGCCGGGTTAGGTGACGGATGGTAGTAAAACGTGATCATAGCTGCTCCTTGATATCGGCGTTGAGCCGGTCATTATGTCATTTCTTGGGATTGACACCGTGAAACTTAAGACCGCACTGCAACATATTGCACCAGCTGACGCCATAGCACAGCTGCCTTAAGCCACGTCGGCTGGCACTATATGCTTAGCCGCCAGCTTAAGGCGTAATTTGCTGATCAACACATACACCGCTGGTGTGGTGTAAAGCGTCAGTAACTGGCTGACCAGCAAGCCACCGACGATGGTAATACCCAATGGCTGGCGCAGCTCGGAGCCTTCGCCGACGCCGAGCAACAGCGGCAGGGCTCCCAGCAAAGCGGCAAAGTTAGTCATCAGAATTGGTCTTAAGCGCTGCTGCGCGGCCAGTGCAACGGCCTCCATGGCTGATAGCCCCTGCTGCCGCTCAGCAGCCAGCGCAAAATCGACCAGCAAAATAGCATTTTTCATCACTATACCGATTAACAGGAACAGCCCCAGCAAGGCGATCAGGTTAAAATCACCGCCGGTAAGATACAGCGCCAGCAAAGCACCCAGGGCCGCGCAAGGCAGTGTCGATAAGATGGTCAGCGGTTGCAGTAAGCTTTCATACAGCACACCCAGCAGTAAGTACACCGCCACGATGACACCAATGATCAACCAGGTTTGATCGCCTGTGCTGAACATAGCGTTACGCTGGTTCTCGCCGCTTATGGCATGAATAGCACCCGGCACCATCAGCTCTGCCAATGCCTGATCAATCGCCGCCGATGCTTGCTGCACCGTGACGCCCTCAGCCAACGCATAACCGATATTTACCGAGGCAAACTGGCCATCATGCTGTACCCGGTCGGTCGCCAGGCCATACCGATAACTGGCAATCGCCGCCAGCGGAATTTGCTGGCCGTCTGCGGTCACAATCTGCAGTTGCTGCAGCACTTCTGGCTGGGCCGTGTAACCTGGCAGTAACTCCATCACGACGCGGTACTGGTTCTGCTGATCATACAACGTAGCCACCTGGCGCTGAGAAAAAGCATTGTTGAGCAAGGTTGCCACGGTGCGCATATCGACACCGAGGCGCTGCGCGGCTTCGCGGTCTATCTGCAACTCTATTTGCTGCGCATCTTCACCGCCAGGCGTATTTACATCGACCAGCTCAGGCACTTCCTGCAGTTTCTCACCAACCTTTTTGCCCCACTGACGCAGCAGCGGCAAATCATCAGACAGCAGTTGTACTTCATAATCACTGCGACTAAACGGCGACGATAAACGGATATCCTGATCGACGTTCATAAATAAAATGCCACCCGGCACTTTCGGTGCATTGTTGCGTAGCCGGTCTACTACTTCTCGGGCGGAGATTTGCCGCTCGGCCAACGGTTTTAACCGCACCCGCATCCAGGAGTTACTGACACCGGTATTGCCGCCAGCAGAGCCGGTCAGATCGGCTACAGCCGGGTCTTGCAGCACATACTGGCGAAAGGCTTCTATCTTCGGCTGCATCATCTGGTATGACGCGCCATCATCGCCGCGGACAAAACCATTTAATTGGCCGGTATCCTGCTCGGGCAGTAACCCTGCCGGCACCTTGCTAAACAGCCAACCGGTGGCTGCGAACAGCAGCACCAGCAATACCAACAGCGCGCGGTAATGCAGCAAAGCCCAGTCAATACTGCGCCGGTAGCCGGCACTAATGCGACTGAATATGCCGTTACTTTGCTGCGCCGGGCCGCTTTTTAGCAGCAGCGCTGACAAACTGGGTGTCAGTGTCAGTGAGATCAGCAGTGAAATCACCATCGCCGCTACCAGCGTAATGGAGAACTCGCGGAACAGCCGTTCGACCAGCCCGCCCATAAACAGAATGGACAGGAAGATCACTATCAGCGCCAGGTTCATCGACAGTAAGGTAAAGCCTACTTCAGCTACGCCTTGTCTTGCTGCCTGCAGCACGGGCAAACCACGCTCCAGATGGCGGCGGATATTTTCAACCACCACTATGGCATCATCCACTACCAGACCCGCTGCGACGATCAGCGCCATTACCGATAGATTATTCAGTGAAAAGTCGCACAGGTACATCACGGTAAAAGCACCGACCAACGACACCGGTATGGCCAGGCTGGGAATAAGCGCACTGCGTAAGTTACCCAGAAATGCCCACACCACCAACACCACCAGCGCCACGGCAATCAGCAGGCTAAGTTGCGCTTCGGCCAGCGTCGCGCGGATCACCGGGCTGCGATCCATCACTACGGTTAAATCGGCACCAGCCGGACTTAATGCCTGCAGCAGCGGTAATTGCTGATAAATGGCGTCGATGGTTTCAACAATATTGGCTCCGCTGCGGCGGCTGACCAGCAGAATAACGGCGTCTTTGTCGTTATGAAAGCCCGAGCTGTAACGGTTTTCTGTCGAGTCGGTCACCAGCGCCACATCTGATAAACGTATGGCAGCGCCATCGACATACTTCACCACCAAATCCTGATAGTCAGTGGCCTGGCGCAACGTTTCACTGGTGGCGAGTTGCCAGCGCAGCGTATCAGTTTCCAGCACTCCCAGCGGTACCGAGGCATTGACGGCACTGATGGCACTGCGTACTTCATCCAGCGCCACACCATAGTGTGTCAGCATACCGGGGTTCAGTTGCACCCGCACGGCCGGCAGCGACGAGCCGGACACCTCGACTTCCCCGACGCCACTAATACGTGCCAACTTCTGCGCCAGTACGGTGGAGGCGTTGTCATACAGCACACTGCCGGCCAGATGTGAAGAACTGAGCGCCAGCGCCATAATCGGTGCCTGCGACGGGTTAAACTTACGGTACACCGGATTACCCGGCATACCGGATGGCAACTGGCCACGCGCAGCATTAATTGCCGCCTGCACTTCGCGCGCGGCATCGTCTACGTTGCGGTCCAGCTCAAACTCCAGCCGTACCTGAGTTGACCCCTGGTTGCTGGACGAGCTAATGCGGCGAATACCGGAAATACTACCCAGTGCCCGCTCCAGTGGTGTGGCGACAGTCGCCGCCATACTTTCCGGGCTGGCACCGGGCAGACTGGCGGTCACCACAATCATCGGAAAATCAATCGCCGGCAACGGTGATACCGGCAGCAAACGCCAGCTCAATAACCCCAGTAGCATAATAGCGGTGGCAATTAAGCCACTGGCGACCGGCCGTTGAATAAAAGGTTGCGCCAGGTTCATGCTGTTACAGCCCGGGTATCGCGCTGGCGTACCAGACGGTCAAACCATAAATACACCACCGGCGTGGTAAACAGTGTCAGTACCTGACTGACCAGCAAACCACCGACCATGACCAGGCCCAGCGGCTGGCGTAGCTCTGCCCCCGAGCCCGACGCCAGCATCAGTGGTATAGCGCCAAATAAAGCTGCCAGAGTGGTCATCAGAATGGGTCTGAACCGCATCAGCGCCGCCTGATAAATCGCATCGCGTGGCGACATACCCTGATTACGCTGCGCATCCAGTGCAAAGTCGACCATCATAATGCCGTTTTTCTTCACCAGACCAATCAGCAACACTATGCCAATAACAGCAATCAGATCCAGCGGCTGCCCGGTCAGCAGTAACGCCGCCAACGCGCCTACCGTGGCAGATGGCAATGTCGATAAAATAGTCACCGGGTGAATAAGGCTTTCGTACAAAATGCCCAGCACAATATACATAGTGATAATAGCGGCCAGTACCAGCCACAAAGTGTTACTGAGCGAGGCGCGGAATGCTTCAGCGGCGCCCTGAAAACTCAACTCTACTTCAGCCGGCAATTGCAGTTGCTGCTGCACCTGCTCAATGGCCGCTACCGCCTCACCGAGTGAATAGCC
>NZ_DATCSY010000292.1:0-5419 GCF_036568245.1 Rheinheimera sp.
TGCAACAGGAACCAGAGCTGCAAAGCCTGCAGCGTGATTTCGCCACCGAGCTGACACAGGCCATTAACAGGCTGTGGTTGGGCGCTTTACGCTGACTTAAGGCAGCGCTTTGCCGCGGGCAGACAAATACAGCATATACCAGTGCTCGCGGCTCAGCTGTACCTGCGTGGCCTGGGCACAGGCTTTAATGCGTTCAATATTGGTAGTGCCTATTACCGGTTGAATTTGAGCCGGGTGACGCATTAAAAAAGCCAGAACTATCGCTTCGCGGCTGACCTGATACTCTGCCGCCAGGCGGGCAACCAGCTCTGCTGTTTCAGCAATATGCGTCGCTTCACTGCTGACATCTTTGCCGCTGAACAAGCCCTGGCTTAAACTGCCCCAGGCTTGCAGCTGCACTTTATTACGGCGGCAGTATTCGATAGTACCACTACCGAAATTCACCAGTGTCTCGCCACTGCAACCAGCTGTGGTGCCTTCATCCAGCCAGGCCAGATGGCTTAAACTCAGTTCCAGCTGGTTAACTACCAACGGCGTAGTCAATGCGTCCTGCAGCAGGGCCATCTGGTGCTGCTGCATATTCGACACACCAAAATGCTTTACTTTACCGGCTTGCTGTAAATTGCTGAACGTGGCCGCAACTTCTTCCGGCTGCATCAGCGGATCGGGCCGGTGCAGCATCAGCACATCCAGCTGCTCTATTTGCAGCCGCGCTAAAATGCCGTCGACAGACTGTGTTATCCACTGCGCGGAAAAGTCATAGCGCTGCGGCTCGGTATCTGTGGCAAAGCGGATGCCGTACTTAGACTGCAGCGTGATTAAACTGCGCAGTTCAGGCCGCTGCTGCAGCACCTTGCCAAACACCTGCTCGGCTTTGCCGCGGGCATAAATATCAGCATGATCAAACACACAGATGCCAGCCTCAAGCGCTGCATCAATCGCCTGGTGGCAATGGGCAATATCATCGGCACTGATCGGGTTTTGGTTCCAGCCACCACCAAGTGTCATGCAGCCAAACACCAGAGGGCTGTTGTGCGTCACGTAATTACTGAGCGGAGTGTGTTTGGCTGTCATACAAGATCCTGAAATTAAATGTATTACTGCTGGCATTGTACCAGCGTTTGATACTCATCAAAGGCGAAATGATCGGTCATACCACTGATAAAGTCCTGCAGCAGACGGCAACGATAATACAGCTCCTGCGCATTGTCGTCAGTGCTCAGTTGCGCCACTGCCAGCTGATATGCGGCCAGATGTTTATTCGGCAGGCGGTGCACCAAACGTTGCTGTTGCGGCCAGTGATAACCATCATTGCTCAGCATTGCAGTGAAATCGACCTGCGATAAATGCAGTAACGGTCGGTAGCTGTCAAACAGACCTGAAATAATACGAAAACCCTGCAGCTCCAGCGTTTCTACTTCGCTTTGGTTAAACACAAACTGCCGTGCGACCTGTTTAAAGCTGCTGGTAATGGCATGGTACTGGCTATTGTCTTCTAGCAGCGCTCGGTTTAACCGGCCATGATAAACCGCCTCTATATTATCGATAAATTGCTGTGCAGCGTGGCGTACCAGCGGGTGGATCATGTCGACCCGCAGCTTAATAAAGAACGCCGAGGTTTTATTGATCGGTTCTTGCTGCGCTTTATCCAGCGCGGCTTTTATCAGCACTGAAAAGCTGGCACTGGCACCGTTATGGGTATCAATCAGCCGCTGCTGTGGCTCCAGTGCAGTAAAGGCTTTATTTAGCTCATCAGCCAGTTGGCTCAGGCTGAGCAGGCCCTTTTCCACGGCATCTTCAATATCGGCCAGGCAGTAAGAGATATCATCTGCCGCTTCCATAATGTAGGTCAGCGGGTGGCGGCAACCCGGCTCGGTACCCAGCTCCTGCCACAGTTTTTCTACCACTGCCTGCTCAGTCGCATAGTAGCCGGGTTTCTTTTGCAGGTAGCTCAGTGGGTCGGTTTTATCTGGCTTCGCAACGCTGGCCAGCCGGGTGTACTTTAAAATACAGGCCAGCTGCGAGTAGGTCAGGTTCATCCGCTGCAGGCTGTGCACCAGCCGGATAGCCTGGGCATTGCCTTCAAATTGCGCCAGTTCCTGACAGAGTATTTGCCAGTGGCTATTGCCTTCAAGTTTATGGTTTTCACTCAGTAACGGCAGCTCGCGGCTAAACCAGTCGTTAATGGCGGCTTCGCCACTGTGGCCAAACGGCGGGTTACCAACGTCGTGCAGCAGGCAGGCCATTTCTACCAATGACTCTGCCGGGCGTTCCAGCTCAGTAAGTCCATACTGCTCCAGCTTTTCTGGGCTGAGGGCTCGAAACACCGACTGCACGATAAAACGGCCGGTTTGCTGCACTTCCAGTGAGTGCGTCAGGCGGCTGCGTACAGCGGCATTGCGCTCCAGCGGAAAAACCTGGGTTTTTTGCTGTAAGCGGCGCACTGCAGCAGAGTTAATAATGCGGCCGCGGTCGCTTTCCAGTGCACTTTGTAAGTCAGTACGGCTGCTTTGCAGCACGCGGTCAGCTTTGATCTTATTGCGAAAATCCATTCCAACATCCGAAGTGGCAGTAAGCGGTTTAGTGTGGCTGAAAAACTAAGCGGCTGTAAAGTATTCGCTGTAGCACTAACCGGTTTACCCACACCAACACGCCGTAAACCCATCCTTGGGGGCTCGTTTATGAATTGCTTCCGGCAATTCACCCTGCGGGCCATCTTCGATGTTCAAATGTGTTCCAGACACATTTGTCCGCCCGTCCAGGGCTCCAACGGTTGGTTTAGGGTAAGCCGTTTAGTTCACAAGGGAGGCGTAAGATTACAACCAGCCTTTTTGCCGGGCGATACGGGCGGCGTCGATGCGGTTGGCAGCGCTTAGTTTGCTAATGGCTTCTGACAGATAGTTACGCGCTGTACCTTCGGCAATATACAGCGCAGCAGCAATCTCGCTGGTACTCTGGCCGTCGGCAGCCAGGCGCAGTGCCTGACGCTCTTTGTCACTGAGCGGGTCTTGCTCGCCCAGTGAATTTAGCAGCAGTTCACTGTCGACCACGCGTTTACCGGCCATCACCTGGTGTATCGCCTGTACCAGCTGCTCTACCGGCGCGTCTTTTAATAAAAAGCCGCCAACCGCCGCATCCATTGCCCGCTTTACATAGCCGGATCGGCCAAAGGTAGTGATGATGATGACTTTGGTGCTGAGTTTATGTTGCTGTACATACTGCGCCAGTTCGATGCCGCTGTGGCCTGGCATTTCGATATCGCTGAGCAGCAAATCAAAAGGCTGCTGCTTGAGCAGCCTGAGGGCGGCGGCGCCGTCTTCAGTCTCGGTCACGTTGAAGCCGGTTTCCAGCCTAAGCAGGCTGGCCAGTGCAGTACGTACCATAGCCTGATCTTCAGCCAGCAGAATATTCATGCGCTTTGCTCCTGAACGGGCAGGTTAATACTGGCGCAGACCCCGTCATTTGTCTGCAGTGAAAAGATGGCATTTATTGCCGCCAGGCGCTGACGCAGGCCGCTTAGGCCGTTACCTTCGCTGATACCTTTCGCGTCGTTCAGGCTGTTGCCGTTATCCGCCAGGCAAACGTTAAGCGTATTGCCCTGTTGTGCAAAACTCAGTTGGCACAGGTCACCTTTACTGTGGCGGATCACATTTGTCGTCAGCTCGGTTAATGCCAGCAGCAGCGCGGTTTCCTGCTGCTCGGGTAAGGCCGGAATACTGCCTTTAAGCTCCGCCTGAAAACCGGCATCACGCAGCCGGCTCAGCAGTTTAGCCACTTCAGCTGCCAGCCCCTGATGCTGATAACCCGATACACTTTGCCGCACCTGGCTTAGCGCATCACGGGCAATCTGGCTCAGTTCAGCCAGCTGTTGCCGCGCAGCATCAGTTTGCTGGCGGGCCAATAGTTTTTCTGCCAGATCGGCTTTTAAAATCACACTGGATAAGGTGTGGCCCAGAATATCGTGCAAATCGCGGGCAATACGCTCGCGCTCGACCATGGTGGCCAGCTGCTTAATTTCGTCTTCACTTTGTTGCTCTGCCTGACGGTGGCGCAGCTTTGCCTGTTCCGCCCGGCCAAGAAAACTGACCGCCAGCACTATCGGCATACCCATGACTAAAAACAGGTTCCAGTGAATGGTCAGCGTCAGCTCTAACAGCACCAGTAACGCCAGCAGCAGCGTCATTAACAGTACATAACGCCGCAGAGCGTAAGCAAAACCGATAAAGAAACCGGCATAGGCAAACATAGAAACAGAGCCTGGATTAACCGGCGTGATGAGCACCGCCACCAGTATCATACCGGCGATAGGCCAGTGCATATCAGTGCGCCGGCAGCGGTAGGCCCAAAAATAGCACACCAGAAACAGCAGCAGGGCAGCAGCCATACTGGCGTACTGCCATAGCGCAAACCGCACGGTAAAAAGCGGAATAATATAAAAAATCAGGTTTATCAGATAAACCCAGCTGAGTTTACTGTCCAGCTTATTCAAGGGTGCCATCGCGTTATCCTGCTGCTTGCCCGCTTTGGGCCGGAGCACAGTGTAGTAAAAATCAACAGTGCAGTGCCAGTGACAAAGGTCATGTTTTGTCATGGCATTTGTCATGCCCAACAGGTGACAAGCGTGAGCTGTGCTGTCAGCCCCGTCAGCCTAAACTGGCCCTGTCAACAACACACAGACAATCAATAGGGGATCAGATATGACACAGTTAAACAGCACTTTACGCACTTTGGTACTGGCTTTGGGTTTAAGCAGTACCTTAGTTAGCCTGAACAGCGTTGCCGCACAAACCGACGTAACCGTATCTGCGCCACACCAAACCTGCGTCTGTTTTGACGTTACCGTGGTTGGCCAGGGCCCGGCAGTGTTGTTAATTCCGGGCGTGGCGTCGTCCGGCGATGTCTGGCAAAGCACGGTAGAGGCGCTGAAAGCGGATTATCAACTGCATATTTTTACGCTTGCCGGTTTTGCCGGCGTGAAGCCGCTACCCATGCAAAGCTGGGGGGAGGGCTATCTGGCCACGCAACAGCAGGCAATTCTGCGCTACATCAGCGAGCAACAGCTGAATAAGCCGGTGGTGATTGGCCACTCACTAGGCGGGTACTTAGCATTGGCACTGGCCGCCAATGCCCCGGAGCAAATTGGCGCAGCCATTAATGTGGATGGTCTACCGGCGTTGGGGGCATTGATCGCCGAAAAATCAGCTAACAATAAGTCCGTAAGCGCCGATGCTGGCCAGCCGGGCAATACCCCCGCGCCACAACGCGGCTTCGACCCGCAAAGCATGGCCAAAAGCATGGCCAGCGACGAAAACTGGCAGCAGCGTATTGTTGCCGATATGTACCGCTCTGATGGCATGACCTCTGGCCGGGTCATGGGTGAGCTGATGCGGGCCGATTTACGCCCGGCGCTTAGCAATAT
>NZ_DATCSY010000293.1:0-6385 GCF_036568245.1 Rheinheimera sp.
CAAGTTTAACAAGTTGCCAAACTCAAACTGCCGGTAGATGGTCTCGTTGTCACCGGCTCTTAGCGGGCGGATCGGCATCCATTCAAAATAGGCCTGCAGCGCTGCCATTTTGCGTACAGTATAGTCACCTTCATCGCTCTGGTGGTTCTCTGCACCGTCGCGCCAGGCGTCGTTGGTAATTTCATGGTCATCCCATACCGCAATAAAAGGTGCTGCGGCATGAATTTGCTGCAGTGCCTGGTCGGTACGGTACTGCGCGTAGCGTTGGCGATAATCGGCCAGGGTCAAGATTTCTGTTGCCGGCTTTACCACCCGGTTCAACGCCTTAGCATCTTCGCTGGCATAACCGTCGGCACCGTATTCATAGATATAGTCGCCAAGATGGATTGCCGCATCAAGATCTGCAATCAGCGCGGCCGCGGCATAAACGTGAAAATAGCCGGCCGGGTAGTTGGAGCAGGAAAACACTGCCAGTTTAACCTGGCTGACATCGCCTTCAGGCAGGGTTTTGCCGCGACCGGCCGCCGAGTACACAGTACCTGCTCTGAAGCGGTAAAAATACTCGGTGCCTGCTGCCAGATCCTGTACATCAATTTTAACGGTATAGTCGCTGTTGGCAGACGTGGTTGTTTTGCCGCTGCGTAATATCTGGTTAAACTCCTTGTCTGCTGACAGCTGCCATTCTACCGGTACTTCTACAGCTTCTGCGCTGACACGAGTCCACAGCAACAAAGCATCAGCAGTGGGGTCTCCGCAGGCAACACCATGTAAAAACGCTACATCGTACGGTAAAGGTTCCGGATTATCATTATCACTGCTACAGCCGGTCAGGCTGGTAGATATAACAATACTGCCGATACTGGCCGCTGAGGCCAGAAGAAAGTCACGCCGGGTAAGCTTAGCCATCTGTTTACTCCTGAAAAAGATGGCTTTAGCTAAGCAGAGTAAAATTACAATAATATTAATGAAACTAATAAATTAGTTTACATGCCGGTGTTTTACCGGGCTATTGATATGAAGCCTGATATGCTGATATATAGAGCTGATTCCGGGCTTTTCCCAGTCAGCCCAGGGCTTTCATGAGAGTTATCTGATGAAGTACTTATACGGTTTGATACTACTACTGTGCTGGCAAATGCCGGTTTTAGCCGCGACACCTATGGCGGCATTATCGGATAATCAACGTATTAGCAGCCAGATATTGGGGTATGATTTGCAGTATCGGGTGTTAGCCCCGTTATTTATTAAAAGCGCTGAAGCAGTAAAGATAATTTTCATTACCGACGGTCAAAATTATCTTGAGCACGCTAAGTTTGATCAAGTGATAGCCTCAATGATAACTCAGCAGCATATTTCGCCCGTTATTGCCGTTTTTGTGGATAGCAGAGATCCGCATGATTTGTCGGTTGATCGCAGAAATCATCAATTCATGTGTAACGCTAACTATGCGCGATTCTATCGCGACGAGTTAATTCCAGAGTTAGAAAAACGCTATAATTTACACCATAGCGCAGATAGCCGGATGATTATGGGCTTGTCTTTTGGCGCTTTAAATGCGGGATGTTTTGGCATTCTATTGCCTGAGACTTTCGGTTACCTCGCGATGCAATCACCTGCAAGTGATAAACATGTGAAAATTCTGGCTAAGGTATACCAGGAAGCGCCGCAATCTGCAGTAAAAATGTTTATGACGATCGGAACCCGTAATGATAACACCAGAGCTGGTCGGGCTTTTCACCGCCAGTTGGTAAAGCAAGGGTATGAGATAAGTTATCATGAGGTCCCTTACGGGCATAATTGGGATAACTGGCGCAGTACCCTGGACTTGCTCTTGCGCTGGTTTTCGCCATATCAATCAATACCGGAGGTTTAGAATGAAGTTTACAGAACAGCAATGGCAGCAGCGGTTAACTGATGAGCAATACCGCGTCACCCGTCTGAAAGGCACCGAATATCCTTTTAGCGGTGAGCTGCTGCACAACGAAAAGCAGGGCAGTTATCACTGTATTTGTTGTGGTAGCGAACTGTTTAATTCAGACACTAAATTTGATGCAGGCTGCGGCTGGCCCAGTTTTTATCAGGCAATAGAAGGTAAAGTTAACTACCAGCCTGATACCAGCCATGGCATGAACCGCACTGAAATCGTATGTGCCAATTGTGATGCCCATTTAGGCCATGTATTTGATGACGGCCCCGCTCCAACCGGGAACCGATACTGCGTGAATTCAGTATCACTCAGCTTTAAAGGAAGTAGCGAATAAAAAAACTGTAACTGTTGTCGTAGGCTTTCAACTTCTATTACAATACGCGCCGGCAAAGCGTTAAGCGGCGCAGACCGTGCTTTGGCATAACCGATTAATTCATCTTATTGAAGTAAAAGGCCTACACATGACCCTATCGCACGAAGAGCAGTATCAGAAGAGCTGGCAGGAACGCCAGGAATATGCCGAAAATATGCAACCTATCATTGGCCGGCTGTACCGCAGCAAAGGCATTGAGGTAGTCGTTTACGGTCGGCCACTGGTAAATGCGACCACCATTGACATCATTAAAGCGCACAAAAGCGTTGAACGTTTTGAAGGGCAAAAGCTGCGTTTGCGTGAGAGCTTTCCGGTGCTGGAAGCGATTAGCAAAATGAAGCTTGCACCGGGGCGTGTTGATATCGGTAAGCTAGCCTACGGCTATATCTACAAAAACGCGGCCAATGGTGTTGATTTACAGCAGTATCTGAACCGCGAACTGGCCGATATCCTCGATCAGGAAGATCAGGTAAAGCCTGTTGACGTTGTGTTGTACGGTTTTGGCCGTATCGGCCGTTTGTTAGCGCGCTTAATGTTGGAAAGGTCAGGCCCAAGTACTAAATTGCGCTTACGCGCTATCGTTGTGCGTGGTGGTAAAAAAGGTGATTTGGAAAAGCGTGCCAGTTTGTTACGCCGCGATTCAATTCACGGCCCATTTAATGGCAGCATTACCATTGATGAAGAAAATCAGGGTATCAAAGCCAACGGCACCTTCATTAAGGTGATATACGCTAACTCACCAGAGCTGGTTGATTACACCCAGTATGGTATCAACGATGCGCTGGTGGTCGACAACACTGGCATCTGGAAAGACGATAAAGAGCTTAGTATCCACTTCAAAAGTAAAGGAACAGCGAAAGTGCTGTTAACTGCGCCGGCGAAAGGCGAAGTGCCCAACATCGTTTATGGTGTAAACCAGCATATGATTTTGCCGGAACACAAAATTGTATCAGCAGCAAGCTGCACCACTAATGCGATTACGCCGGTGTTAAAAGCACTCGAAGATGAATTTGGTATCCGTAACGGTCATGTTGAAACCGTCCACTCTTATACTAACGATCAGAACCTGATTGATAACTTCCACAGTGCCGAGCGTCGTGGCCGTGCAGCACCGCTGAATATGGTACTAACGTCAACCGGTGCGGCCAGTGCTGTTGCCAAAGCCTTGCCACAGCTAAAAGGCAAGCTCACCGGTAATGCTATCCGCGTGCCCACGCCCAATGTATCAATGGCGATTTTGTCACTTAATCTAAACCGCGAAACCAGCCGCGAAGAGATGAACGACTTCCTGCAACGTACGTCGTTATTCTCAGAGTTGCAGGATCAGATTGATTTTACCGCGTCGACCGAAATTGTGTCGTCTGACTTAGTGGGTTCCCGCTATGCCGGCGTGGTTGACTCTCAGGCTACTATTGTCGATGGCGATCGCTGTGTGTTGTACGTTTGGTATGACAACGAGTTCGGTTACAGTACTCAGGTTATCCGTGTTATGAATGATATGGCTGGCATTAAGTATCCAACCTTACCGGTAGCGCGTTAAACCGTTACTTTATCGAAAAGCCGCTTTTTAGCGGCTTTTTCTTTGGCGTGAACCTGTTAGAATCCGTCACACTGTCGCGCAGCCTTAGTGCACCATAGTAACCTGACTTGTGTCACAAGCAGGCTGTGTTAGTCTTCTTACCATTTTAAGCAATGGATTTATGTTATGAAAATCACCAGCAATTTTGACAGCGGTAATATTGAAGTTCTGCAGATGGACAGCCCGGATAACATTCAACTGGCTATCCGTAAAGACAATCAGTCTGACTTTTTCCAGTGGTTCCACTTTCGGTTAAGTACCGAGCATGCACAGGAACACAAACTGATCATTACCAACGCGTCAGAGTCGGCTTATCCGGATGGCTGGAAAGATTATCAGGCGGTAGCCTCCTACGATCGTCAGACCTGGTTTCGGGTGGATACTGAGTACGATGGCAAAGCGCTGACAATAAAACACTTCCCAGAAGCACAGTCGGTATATTTTGCGTATTTTGCGCCATACAGCTATGAGCGCCACATGGATTTGCTGCATCAGGCACAATCTGACTATAACTGTCAGCTGGTCGAGCTTGGCGAAACGCTTGATGGCCGCGACATGAGTTTACTGATTGTCGGTGAGCCGGAAGAGGGCAAAAAGAAAATCTGGATCACAGCCCGTCAGCACCCGGGCGAAACCATGGCGGAATGGCTGATTGAAGGCTTACTGGACCGCCTGCTGGATGAAGACGATGGCGTCGCCAGAGCCTTACTGGATAAAGCCGTGTTTTATATAGTTCCTAACATGAACCCGGATGGCTCGGTGCGCGGGCATCTACGCACCAACGCGGCAGGCATGAACTTAAACCGTGAATGGCAGACGCCGTCAATGGAGAAAAGCCCTGAGGTATATCTGGTACGGCAAAAAATGCTGGAAACAGGTGTCGATCTGTTTCTGGATATGCATGGTGATGAAAACCTGCCGTATAACTTTGTCGCCGGCACCGAAGGTGTACCGTCGTACAATGAACGGATCCAAAAGTTGGAACAGCTGTTTAAGCAAACGTTGCTGGCCTTGACGCCCGAGTTTCAAACGCAATACGGCTATGAGCTTGATGCACCGGGTAAAGCCAATATGACAGTAGCAACATCCTGGGTTGGCGATCAGTTTAACTGCCTGGCATACACCGTTGAAATGCCGTTTAAAGACAATGCTAATCTGCCGGATGCAGCTTACGGTTGGTCCGATGTGCGTTCAATGAAACTTGGTCAGGACATGTTACCTGCGATTTTAGCCGTTGTTGACACACTGCGTTAGGTTTTCGCATGCGCAGTAAAGTAAAGGTATTGCTACTGGCTACTGCTCTGGTATCGCTTGGTGGCTGTACAACGGTGCAGCAGTGGTTGCAGGTATCACCACTGCCGGTCAGCAGTCAAAGTACAGCGCAGCGCACTACGCTCAGTGGCGGCAGTGCTGTCGGCCAGTTGGATGTCAGCTGGCCACAAACCAGCAGTAAAAGAGCGCTGGTAAACAATAGGGCTACCTTCATTGGTTATCAGGGCCAGGGGCAGTTATTGCTGGAACTTGGTACAGCGCAGCGCCTTACACTGAGTATAAATGGCAAGGTGCTGCAACTGGCGCCGGATGCCGCTCTGGGCCAACATCTGGTGTTTGATATCAGTTCAGTAACACGTAACGGTCTTAACCAGTTGGCAATGCTGGATATTAAACCATTAGGTGCGTCGGTGCGCCTGGTGTTGCCTTATCCGTCACTTGACGACGGTACACCAGAGCAAGCCGGCTTTTCAGTGACTGAGCTTGACGAACTGGATGCGTTAATTAACCGCGAAGTGGCGCAGGGCTTCCCCGGCGCGGTGCTGCTTATTGCCAAAGACGGTAAAGTGGTTAAAGAAACAGCGTATGGCTATGCCAGCCGTTATGATACCGCAGGCGCCGCGCTGAGCTCGCCCGAACCGATGCAAACTGACACAGTATTTGATTTGGCGTCAAACACGAAAATGTATGCCACCAATTATGCTTTGATGCATCTGGTCAGTACCGGTTTGCTCGATATCAATCTGCCGGTACAGCATTACATTGCCGAATACCAGGGCAATGGCCGTGAACAACGATTGGTGAAGGACCTGTTGTATCACAATGCCGGTTATCCACCTGAGGTGCATTTTCACCGGCCGGATAACCGCCACGGCGAAGCATTTTACTCGCTTGACCGGCGCAACAGTATGCAACTTATCGCCACTAAGGTGCCCTTCGAGCGCGAGCGAGGCGGGAAGGCAATATACAGTGACATCGACTACATGCTGCTGGGGCTGATTATTGAGCGCATTACCGGGCAGATGCAGGATCAGTATCTGGAACAAACACTGTATCGGCCTATGGGCCTGTCACACACCTTGTTTAATCCGCTACGCAAAGGCATTACGCCACAGCAGATTGCTGCCACTGAACTTGCCGGTAACAGCCGCGGTGGCCGGGTCACTTTTCCGGCGGATCAGGGCGGGGTGGTGAGGGGTAATGTGCATGATGAAAAAGCACATTATGCTTTTGA
>NZ_DATCSY010000294.1:0-6889 GCF_036568245.1 Rheinheimera sp.
GCTCATTACTGAACAAACCTTCGGCAACCAACTTCTTCGCGTATATTTCGCGCGGCGTCGGATGCTTTTTAATTTTCTGATACATCAGCGGCTGTGTTGCATTTGGCTCATCCGCTTCGTTATGGCCATTACGGCGGTAACATACCAGATCAATCACAACATCGCGCTTAAAGGTATTGCGATAATCAACCGCCAATTGCGCAACAAAGACAACAGCTTCAGGATCGTCGCCATTAACATGGAAAATAGGTGCCTGCACCATTTTCGCGATATCTGTACAGTATTCCGTAGAACGCGTGTCTTCAGGGTTTGAAGTCGTAAAACCAACCTGGTTATTAATAACCACGCGGATCGAACCACCGACTTTAAAAGCCCGTGTTTGGGAAATATTAAACGTCTCAGCGACAACACCCTGACCAGCAAATGCAGAGTCACCATGAATGGTAATTGGCAGCGCTAAAGAGCCATCGGTACAACCACGACGGTCCAGACGGGCGCGTACCGAGCCTATTACCACCGGGTTAACGATTTCTAAGTGCGACGGGTTAAATGCCAGTGCTAAGTGCACATTACCACCTGAGGTTTCAAAATCTGAAGAGAAACCCATGTGGTATTTTACGTCACCAGCACCAACAACTTCGTACTTGCCTGCAAACTCATCAAACAGTTTTGAAGGGTTTTTACCCAAAACGTTAATCAGAGTATTTAAACGGCCTCGGTGAGCCATGCCGATAACACAATCTTTTGCTCCCTGCTCGCCGGCGCGGTGAATCATTGCTTTGAGCATTGGGATCATCGCGTCACCACCTTCCAGACCGAAGCGTTTTGCGCCAGGGAATTTGGATGACAGATACTTTTCTAAACCATCAGCAGCGACCAAACCATTCAAAATGCGACTCTTCTCGGCTTTATCATAAGAAGGAGTAGATTGGTTTGCTTCTAAGCGTTGCTGGATCCAGCGCTTTTCATCGGTAGAGACGATGTGCATATACTCAGCACCGATAGACCCACAGTAGGTTTTTTCCAGCGCCTTGTGTAAATCACCCAGTTTCATGGTTTCTTTGCCGATAGCAAAAGAGCCCACGTTAAACTCGGTATCATAATCACTTTCTGATAAGTCGTGATGAGACAACTCTAAATCACGCACTCTGGATTGCTTCCACAGCCCCAGCGGGTCCAGGTTAGCTTGCTGATGACCACGGAAACGGTAAGAGTTAATCAGCTGCAACACTTTTACCTGACGGCTGTCAGCGGCTGTCGCAGAATTCACCACTACCACTTCGCGGTGCTTATTGCGGGCCAACTCAGCAAACTGTTGTCTGACATCTGAGTGACGGGTTTCTAAATCAACTCCGTCAAGTTTTGGCAGCTTGGCAAAAAACTCACGCCATTCATCGCCGACGCTGGTAGGTTCAGCTAAGTAGGATTCATACAACTCATCGACATAGGCCATGTTGCCGCCGCCAAGATGAGAAGACTCTAACCATGCCTTCATTACACCTTCGTGCATTTAGTTTCCCTTAATTTCCGCGCACCTGGAAAAAGTAGCAAAAAAACAGCCTGTTCGCAGGTTACCAGGCCGTCTTTTATTAACATACCCAAAAAGGGCGCATTACAGCGCCCGGTTTAACAACATCGATTTAATTTCACCAATGGCTTTGGTGGGGTTTAAACCTTTAGGACATACATTAACGCAGTTCATGATACCGTGGCAGCGGAATACGCTGAACGCATCATCCAGATCGTTTAAACGTTGCTCTGTTGCCGTATCACGGCTATCCGCCAGGAAACGGTATGCATGCAGTAAACCCGCCGGACCGATAAACTTATCAGGATTCCACCAGAACGACGGGCAAGACGTTGAACAACATGCGCACAGAATACACTCGTACAGACCATCCAGCTTAGCACGTTCTTCCGGTGACTGCAGATACTCACCTGCTGGTGTGATCTTGCTATCATTAATTAAGTACGGCTTCACTTTCTCATACTGGGTGTAGAACTGGCTCATATCAACTACCAAGTCACGCACTACCGGTAAACCTGGTAAAGGCCGCAATACAATTTTGCCGCCTTTTAAACCGACAGCAGACAATGGCGTAATACATGCCAGACCGTTTTTACCATTCATGTTCAGACCATCTGAACCACAGACACCTTCGCGGCAGCTGCGACGGAATGATAAGGTTGGGTCCTGCTCTTTTAACTTAATCAGCGCATCCAGCACCATCATGTCCCGGCCTTCCGGGTTATCCAGCGTGTAATCCTGCATACGCGGCGCTTTGTCAACGTCAGGGTTGTAACGATAGACGGAGATAACTAACTTCTTCATCGCTGTGCCCTCTTAGTAATTACGTGCTTTAGGTGGGAAAGCATCACGGAACTTCGGTTCCATGTTTACTTTACGCTTAGTCATGGCTTCTGTTTCCGGCGAATAGATACTGTGGCATAACCAGTTCTCATCATCACGATCCGGATAGTCGAAACGGGCATGTGCACCACGGCTCTCAGTACGGAAGTTCGCAGCGACGGCAGTAGAGAATGCAGTTTCCATCAGATTGTCCAGCTCCAGACATTCAATACGCTGAGTATTGAAATCTGAACTCTTATCATCCAAGCGGGCAAACTTCAGGCGTTCACGAATTTCTTTTAACTGTTCTAAACCTTCCGCCATGGCTTTACCTTCACGGAATACCGAGAAGTTCAGCTGCATACATTGCTGCAGGTCTTTCTTAATTTGAGCAGGATCTTCGCCCTGACCAGGCTTAGAGTCTTCCCAGCGACGTGTACGGGCTAAAGCCTCATCCAGATCTGACTGACTTGCAGCGCGACCTTCAGATGTTGCCGCTAGCGCTTCGCCTAAATGCAGACCCGTTGCACGGCCAAACACCACTAAGTCTAACAGTGAGTTACCGCCTAAACGGTTGGCACCGTGTACAGATACACAGGCAATTTCACCACAGGCAAACAAACCAGGAACTATTGGTTCAGAGCCATCCGCTTTTGGCGAAATAACCTGACCATGTACGTTGGTCGGAATACCACCCATCATATAGTGACAGGTTGGAATAACCGGAATAGGCTCTTTAACCGGATCAACATGCGCAAACGTACGTGACAGCTCACAGATACCTGGCAAACGGCTTTCCAAAACCTCTTCACCTAAGTGATCCAGTTTCAGTTTAATGTGCGGGCCCCATGGACCGTCACAGCCACGGCCTTCACGGATTTCAGTCATCATTGAACGGGCCACAACGTCACGACCGGCAAGGTCTTTCGCGTTTGGCGCATAACGTTCCATGAAACGCTCGCCGTCTTTATTCAACAGGTAACCACCTTCACCACGGCAACCTTCAGTTACCAGTACACCGGCACCGGCAATACCCGTTGGGTGGAATTGCCACATTTCCATGTCCTGCAGCGGCACACCGGCACGCAGTGCCATACCAACACCATCACCGGTGTTAATGTGCGCGTTAGTGGTTGATGCGAAAATACGGCCTGCACCACCCGTTGCCAGTACTGTAGCACGGGCTTTGAAATAGACGATTTCACCGGTTTCGATATCAATCGCAGTACAACCTACTACTGCGCCATCCTGGTTTTTAACCAGATCCAGCGCATACCACTCAGAAAATACCTGAGTTTTGTTCTTAACGTTTTGCTGGTACAGCAAATGTAATAAAGCATGACCGGTGCGGTCAGCAGCCGCTGCGGTACGCGCAGCCTGCTCGCCGCCAAAATTCTTAGACTGGCCACCAAAAGGGCGCTGATAAACACGGCCGTTTTCGAAACGTGAAAACGGTAAGCCCATGTTCTCTAATTCGGTAATGGCTTCCGGGCCGGTTTTACACATGTATTCGATAGCGTCCTGGTCACCGATATAATCAGAGCCTTTGACAGTATCAAACATGTGCCATTCCCAATTGTCCTCATGACTGTTACCCAGCGCTACGGTAATACCGCCCTGCGCTGACACCGTGTGAGAACGGGTTGGAAATACTTTGGATAATAATGCGCAGGTTAAACCTGACTCGGTAATCTGCAGTGCAGCACGCATGCCCGCACCACCGGCGCCAATTACGATGGCATCAAACTCTCTTACTGGAATAGTCACTTAAGCACCCCACAAAACAAACAGGCCGACAGCAACGTATGCGAAAGCCAGGGCATAAAGGAAAAATTGTAGTACTGCACGCAGCGCAGCCGACTTAACGTAGTCAGTCAGCACTTGCCATAAACCAATGCGGGTATGCACAGCAATAGATACTAAAGCTAACAAGGTAAACACTTTTACCAGCGTATTGGCAAACAGGTTCTGCCATACTTCAAACGTCACTTCCGGGGTACAGATAAAGAAACCCAGAATAAACACACTGTACAGAGCCAGCACAATAGCTGTCGCCCGCAGTGACACATAATCCTGTACGCCATCGCGTTTCAGGCTTGCCTGATTCAGAACCATAACCATACTCCTGCTAATACTGCTAATACGATCCAGATAGCGATCGTAACTTTCGCGCTTAAATTGCCGGATTTCAGCTCTTCCCAGTGTCCCATATCCATAATCAGGTGACGGATACCGCCGACCAGATGATAAATAAGTACAGTGATAGTGCCCCAGGCAATGAATTTTGCCAGGTGAGACGTCATCAGCTCTTTAACAAAGTCAAAGCTCTGCTGATCCTGCAGCGAATACGCCCAGGCCCAGATAACGAATACCAGTGCAAAGAACAATGCTACACCAGTAACACGGTGCAGAATTGACGCTATGGCAGGTGCCGGAAACGATATGGTAGAGAGGTCGAGATTTACTGGTCTTTGTTTTTTCACAGTGCTTGCCCATCGATGCCCATTATCGAGCTCTTGTTGTCATTGTCGTTGTCATTGCTGTATAAACAGTCAACACCCAAAACCAATACACTTTTTTGCTCAAGCTGGATCAGTACTGCCAGACAGCAAAAGTGCTTGCTGAGTGAACTGTTTAAAAACCGCAATAGTATATATTTCACAGTTCGCTATTACAATTTTTGTTTGGTTTTACTCGAAAAAATCCGTATTTGGAACATTACACATTTTGCTCTTTAGAGCAATAATACTAGAGTCGAATACTTATTGAGCGAAAACGCATTAAAATTGACTTTATGGGGTCGTTTGCAGGTAGAATAGCGACCAATTTGCTAAATTCCTTTAACCCGATACTACAACAACAGGAGAAATCCAATGGCAGATAAAAAGGCCGTCGTGCAGGTCGATGGGAAATCGTTTGAGTTGCCAATATACTCTGGCAGCGCCGGCACTGACGTAATTGATGTTCGCGCCTTGGGTCAGCATGGTTACTTCACCTTCGATCCGGGTTTTATGTCTACCGGGTCATGCGAATCAAAAATCACCTACATTGATGGTGACAACGGCGTATTATTGCACCGCGGTTACCCAATTGAGCAGCTGGCAGAACATTCAGACTATCTTGAGCTGTGCTATCTATTGTTGGAAGGCGAGTTACCAAGCGCAGAGAAATACAACCAGTTCAAACACACTATCACCCGCCACACTATGGTGCATGAAAAAATCGCGGCATTCTTTCAAGGCTTTCGTGTTGATGCGCACCCTATGGCGATGTTATGTGGTGTTGTCGGTGCTATGTCGTCATTCTACCACTCAGATTTGGATATCAACGACCCGGCACAGCGCAAGCGTAGCGCCCACCGCTTAATTGCCAAACTGCCTACGCTGTCAGCGATGGCATATAAGTACACCGTTGGACAGCCATTTGTTTACCCACGTAATGACTTAAGCTACTCAGAAAACTTCCTGCATATGATGTTCTCTGTGCCAGCTGAAGATTACGCAGTAAGCCCGGTACTGGCAAAAGCTATGGATCGCATTTTTATGTTGCATGCTGACCATGAGCAGAATGCTTCTACGTCAACAGTGCGTTTAGCGGGTTCTTCAGGTGCTAACCCTTATGCCTGTATCGCTGCTGGTGTCGCATCATTATGGGGCCCGGCGCACGGTGGTGCTAACGAAGCTTGCCTTAAGATGTTACAGCAAATTGGTTCAGTGGATCGTATTCCTGAGTTCGTAGCACGGGCGAAAGATAAGAACGACTCTTTCCGCTTGATGGGCTTTGGTCACCGCGTTTATAAAAACTTCGACCCTCGCGCTAAAGTGATGCGTGAAACCTGCCACGAAGTGCTTAAAGAGCTGAACATTAAAGACCCACTGTTAGATGTGGCAATGGAGCTGGAACGCATTGCGCTGGAAGACCCGTACTTTATCGAGAAGAAACTGTACCCGAACGTAGATTTCTACTCAGGTATTATCTTGAAAGCTATCGGTATTCCGACCAGCATGTTCACGGTGATTTTTGCTATGTCGCGCACTGTCGGCTGGATCTCTCACTGGGACGAAATGCTGGGCGAAAAAGGCCACAAAATCGGCCGCCCACGCCAGCTGTACACCGGTTACACAGCGCGTGATTTCAAACCTTTGAATAAGCGTTAATTACGTTTTACTTAAAAAGCGGCTACGGCCGCTTTTTTTTATTTCTAATAACAGCAAACAGAGTGCGTGTAACAGCTCTCAGCTGATTTGCACCATCACGTAAAAACAGGCAAAATCGCGCCTTTCAATTGATGAGTTCCGTTGCTATGAGTGGTTTTGACGTTCAGCAGTTTCGCAGCCAGTTCGCGTTTTTTCAGCTGCAACCTGATTGGGTGTATCTGGACAATGCGGCCACCATGCACAAACCAAAGGCAGTCACCGACGCCGTTCAGCGCTTTTATCAGCAGCAAAACAGTAATGTGCACCGCGGGGCACACCAGTTAAGCCAGCAGGCAACCGCTGAGTTTGAACAAGCCCGTGATACCGTTGCTAGCTTTATTAA
>NZ_DATCSY010000295.1:0-12480 GCF_036568245.1 Rheinheimera sp.
CCATGTGGGTTAACAAATTACCCACGCCCTGCACCACTACATCACTTTTTGCTTTTGCCGGTGACAATGGTTTGGTAATTAACCGCGGGTCGATTTCCGGCTCTTCTAATTTGGCACTCTGGCTCTGAATAAAGTGCACAACCTGGGTCACTTTAATTTCACCGCCGCCAATACCCACCAGCAGCTCATCCATACTGTTTACGTTAAAGCGCGACAATACCTTGCCCGGATGCTCCATCACCAGATTCAGCCGGGTCAGTTCGGTATCGAGCAACTCTTTACCGGCAGCGATATTTTTATCTCTGTCCTGCAAGCGGAACCAGTACTGCACTTTAGAGCGGGCACGGCTGGATTTTAAATAACCCAGATGCGGGTTTAACCAGTCACGGCTGGGGTTAGGCTCCCGCCCGGTCAGTATTTCTACCTGATCGCCGGTTTTCAGTTGATAGGTAAAAGGCACTATGCGGCCGGAGATTTTAGCGCCAATACAGCGATGCCCCACATTAGAGTGCACGTAATAGGCAAAATCCAGCGGGGTTGAGCCCATTGGCAAGTCGACAATGTCGCCTTTGGGTGTAAATACATAAACTCTGTCTTCGATAACCTGGTTACGCAGCTCTTCTGCCAGATCAGCGCTTTCAACAACATCTTCCTGCCATTGCAGCAGCTTACGCAGCCAGCCAATCTTTTCATCATTGGCGCCGTCTTTACCGGCAACTGAGCCTTCTTTGTAACGCCAGTGCGCCGCTACCCCAAGCTCAGAGTCTTCATGCATTTGCCGGGTACGGATTTGTATTTCTACGGCACGGCCAAGCGGGCCCAGCACCACGGTATGAATAGACTGGTAACCATTTTGTTTTGGCGTCGCGATATAGTCATCGAATTCTTTTGGCAGGTGCCGCCAACCGGTGTGCACTATGCCAAGTGCGGCGTAACAATCCTGCACCCGCTCGGTGATGATCCGCACGGCGCGGATATCATACAGCTGATCAAAGGCCAGCTGCTTTTTCTGCATTTTTTTCCAGATACTGAATATATGCTTGGGCCGGCCATACACGTCGGCCGTTAAATTTGCATCCGCAATTTTCTGCCGCACAGAGGCGACAAACTCTTGCATATACTGCTCGCGGTCGAGCCGCTTTTCTTCGAGCAGGCTGGCAATTTGTTTGTAAAGCCTGGGGTGCAAGTAACGGAAGGCTAAATCTTCAAGCTCCCATTTTAACTGACCAATACCCAAGCGGTTTGCCAGCGGTGCGAAGATGGCGTTGGTTTCTTTCGCCGCTAATACCCGGGTTTCTTCATCGGCGTTTTTCACTTCGCGCAGATAACAAATTTGGGCTGCCAGTTTAATGACCACTGCACGCACGTCTTCTACCATCGCCAGTAACATGCGGCGCAGGTTATCTGCCTGTTGCGGGTTTACACTCTGGTTCGGCCCGGTTGGAATGGTACGGATAGCTTCCATTTGCTGCACGGCCTTGAGCATTGCAACCACATTGGCGGGAAATTCAGCTTCAAGTTGCTCAGTGTTAACTAAATCGGCTTCCAGCAACGGAAACAGCAACGCTGCCAGCAGCGAGTCGCTGTCCATGCGCAGCTCGGCCAGGATCTCGACCATTTCCCAGCCGGTACGCACTGCTGTAATGGGCTCAATCAGCTGATGTTGCTTCAGCCATTCGGCTGCATTCATCAAACTGTTGATCTTTTTCTCAGTCAGCCCCAGCGAACATAACCACTCCAGCGTTTCACCACTGTTGTAATCAGTACTGTGTGACTGACGAACCCTTACCATGTGCTGTTCCCTCTATAATTTACGACCGGCTGAACAACGCCATCAATTCCAGGTGGTTGGTGTGGGTAAACATATCCACACCACTGATCTTATGCAGACGATACCCACTTTGCAGCAATATCTTCGCATCACGGGCAAAAGTAGCAGCGTTGCACGACACGTACAATATCTGTGCCGGTTTTAGCTTAATAATTTGCTCTGTAGCACCGGCGGCACCGGCCCGGGCCGGATCCAACAACACCTTGGTATACTCAGGCGTATTCCAACTGGCTTTAGGCCAGCTCAGATGTAAATCAGCCTGATAGGCTTCCACGTTGCTAAGACCGTTTAACTTAGCATTGGTTGCCAGCTGTTGCACCATTTTGGCCACACCTTCAACTGCACGCACTGTTTTTGCCCGTTGCGCCAGCGCCAGCGTAAAGTTGCCTATACCGGCATATAAATCCAGTACTATGTCATCAGCTTTGACCTGCAGCCAGTCAAGCGCCTGATTTACCATCTGCTGGTTCAGCTCAGCATTTACCTGAATAAAATCATCAGGCGAAAATTGTAATCTCAGATCCTGCTCCGCCAGCGTATATTCCGGGGTGACCTCACGCTGCCAGTAACTGAATCGCCCCTGCTCTGCCTCGCCCACCCAGACAGCCTCTGGCCAGGCAGCAATAAACAGCTGCTGTTCAAGCTCACTTAACGGCCTGATATGGCGCAGGATAACAAAAGCTGTGCTGCCAGCCTGCAATACTTCAGCGTGAGTGACAGATGTCGGGTCTTTTAACTGCGGCAACACCTGGTTAAGCACGCCAAACACCGGCGCTAACGTTGCTGACAGCACCATGCAATGGTCCAGCGCGACAATCTGTTTGTCCGCCTGGCGGCGAAAGCCGACGTCAAACCGGCGCTGCTTTTTATCGTACCAGATACCGATACGGGCACGGCGCCGGTAACCGGTCGATGCAGATGCCAGTGTCGGTTGCCACGGCAACTGTGGCAGGTTTGTCTGATGGCGGATCAGGGCATCAATGCCCTGCAACTTTAACTCGCGCTGTGATTCAGCGGTCAGATGCTGCAACTGGCAACCACCGCATACCGCAGCATGCGGACATGGCGGCGTTATCCTCAGAGGGGATGGCGTTATGACGTTAACCGTTTGCGCTCTGATAAAGCCGGCTTTATCTTCCACTACCTTGGCCTGCACCTGCTCTCCTGGCAGCGCCGCTGCAACAAAGACAATTTTCTGCTGGTGCTTACTGATGCCTTGCACCTCATAATCACTGTTATCTATGTTGAAGTTAAAGGTTTTTCCCAGCAGGCTGGCTTTAGGCTTGGCTTTGTATATGTTAAGCATGGTGTCTCTGTCAGGTTGTAGGCAAGAACGACGTCTTATGTCATTATCAGGGCAATGTTAATTCGATTACAGCGGCAACAATGACAAAAATTGGTTTGCGCTCCTGGTTACTGCTTTGCAGCGCACTGCCGGCACTGCTGGTCAGTGTATTCTGTGCCGGCTATTTTAGCTATGTTCGTTATCAGGAGTTAGCACTTTCTTTTTCCGAAAAGGCACAACATATTGCCCTGCCCTTGTCGATCAGCAGCCAGGACTTACTGAGCAGACAAAATACCGTCGCGTTGGAGCAACTGCTTAGCAGCGCACACCGGCTCAACTCGCCTTTACTGAGCAATATCAGTCTGTTTGATGCCAATCATCAGGCGCTGATACACACCAATCCGCAGCGGTTTAACCGCGCATTGCAGTTAAGTAGCACACAGAAATTAGCACCGACCGGCCTGCTGGCTGACAGTGAACATGAGCTGGTGTTTTATCAGCCTCTGGCAGCTGAAGATGCTACTGCAGCTCAGGGATATCTGCTGCTGCAGTTACCCAAGGCACAATTACAGTTGCAGCAACAACAGCTGCTGCTGCATGTCATCTTAATAAACGCCGGCTGTTTAATTGCTTTTATGCTGCCAACACTATTGTTGCTGCGCAGAGTGCACCAACCGGTGCGGCAAATATTACGTAATCTGCAATTGCTGTTAAACGGCCAGAAAGCCGAAGCCGGCAGCGGCAATACCGGCGGCATAGTGCGTGAGCTGACGCAGCTGCAGCACAGCCTGAACCTGCTGGGAACTCACTTCAACGTGCAGGAGCAGGAAATGCAGCAGCAGATTGAGCAGGTTACCAGCGATTTGCAGCAAAGCATGGAGCAACTGGAGGTGCAGAACATAGAACTGGATTTTGCCCGGCGCAAAGCGCAGGAAGAAAACCGGCAAAAATCCGAGTTCCTGGCCAAAATGAGCCATGAACTGCGTACGCCGCTAAATGGCGTTATCGGCTTTACCCGCCAACTGCTGAAAACCCAGCTGTCGTCGAACCAGCATGACTACCTTACAACAATCCAGAAGTCAGCCAACAGCCTGCTGCACCTGGTTAACGATGTACTGGATTTTTCCAAGCTGGAAGAAGGCCGGCTATCAATCAACCCGGAGCCCTTTTCGCTGCGGGATATGTTAAATGATGCAACCGAACTGCTGGCCGCCAATGCATTTGATAAGCATCTGGAGCTGGTATTGATGGTAGAGCCGTCCTGCCCGGACGATCTGGTAGCCGATCCGGCGCGTTTCATTCAGGTGCTGATGAACATTGCCGGTAACGCCATTAAATTTACAGACCACGGCAGCATTGTCATCCGGGTGTCGGCAACCTTACTGAACGAAGATCAGCTTGTTTTACACTGCTCGGTACAGGATACCGGTCGCGGCATCAGTGAGGAGCAGCAAAGCCAGTTATTTCAAGGCTTTAGCTACAACGACTCCCGCAGCCACCAGAGCGGCTCCGGCCTGGGGCTAATGATCTCGCAACGGCTGGTTAAAGCGATGGGCGGCAACATAGGTTTTGAAAGCAAACAGGCTGAGGGCTCAACCTTCTGGTTCACGATAAAATGCCTGCGTCACCAGATTGCTGTGGCAGACAGCCTGCCGCTGGATGTGCTGGAGAACAAACAACTGCTGTATTTTGAACCGCAGCAGCACTCCCGCGAAGCGACGCTGGCGCTGTTACACAGCTGGGGGTTACAGGTGACCGCCTGCGCCACTAAAGGTCAGCTGCAACAGGCGCTGGCGCACCAGCAGCACTATGATATTGGCCTGATAGGCCGCACCATTGCCCTGAATCAGGTCAATCAGGTACTGGCTTTACTGAAACAAATCAAACCCCAGTGCAGCCACACCTGCCTGTTGGTAAATACTTTGTCACCCCATCTGCGCGAAACACTGCTAAGCGCCGGTGCCGATGCCTGCCTGTCGAAACCACCTCACTTACGCAAACTGGCCACGGCGCTGGCGCAGCCTTATCTGCACAAGGCACAACCTGTGGATGAAACCGCCGGCCAACGCCAGGGCAGCCTTAAAGTACTGACAGTGGATGACAATGACGCCAACCTGAAGCTGATTAATACCTTGCTGGCCGAACAGGTAGAGCAGATCGACTCTGCCCGCGACGGCGCAGAAGCCTGGCATAAAGCAACACAACATGTGTATGACATTATTTTTATGGATATCAACATGCCGGTAATGGACGGTATTAACGCCTGCCAGCGTATCCGCCAAAGCTCGCTGAACGAGCACACCCCCATCATAGCCGTGACAGCGCACGCAGTAGATGGCGAGCGCGCCCGCTTGCTGACGCTGGGTTTTAATGAATTTTTAAGTAAACCGCTGGACGAGAACATGCTGCACTGCAGTTTGCAGGAGTTCTGCCCGACCAGCCGACCACAGAGCGCGCCGACAAGCTGGCCGGCAAGTAAGCTGGTGAACTGGCCGATGTCGCTGGAGCGCGCAGGTGGTAAATGCAGCCTGATGAAAGAAATGCTGCAGATGCTGGTAAACAGCATTCCGCCAAGCCGGGCGGCGATACAACAAGCTGCCTCAACCCAGGATGTTGCCCAATTACTGCAGCAGATCCATAAGTTAAACGGTGCCTGCTGTTATACTGGTGTGCCCAGACTGAAACAACTGTCAGAGCTGTTGGAAACCCAGCTCAAGCAAGGCAAAAGTCTGGCAGAACTGGAGCCGGAATTGCTGGAGTTGGACGATATTATGCAGGGGCTGTGGCTGGAGAGCCAGCACTGGCAATGGCAGTAAGCATCAGGGCGTACAACCTGGCTACTGCCGCTCCAGGATCACGGTAGCGGCAGCATAAGCCTGCTCATCGGTAATCGATAACCAGATATGGCTGACACCAAGCCGGGCGGCAAGTTCTGAGGCAAAATCGGTGAGGGCCAGTTTAGGTGCGCCGTCAGCATTGTTGCTGATATGAATATGCTGAAATGACACGCCGCGGCCAATACCGGTACCAAGCGCCTTCGCCGCCGCCTCTTTTGCCGCAAAACGTTTGGCAAAATAACGCGCCGCATTGCCAGGATGGTTTTGCGCCATCGCCTGAAAGATCTGCTGCTCGTTCTCTGTCAGCACACGCTTTATCAGCGCAGGGCTTCGCGACAGGCTTTGTTCAATCCGGGCAATTTCGACAATATCGGTTCCCAGGCCAACGATTGCCATCAGCACCGGGCCTCAACCATCAGCCGCTTCATTTCCCGCACGGCGCCGTCCAGGCCGCTGAACACCGCCCGTGCCACTATCGCATGGCCGATATTCAGCTCATGCATCTGCGGTATCGCGGCTATCGGCTGCACATTATGGTAATGCAAACCGTGCCCAGCATTTACTATCAGCCCCAGTGACGAAGCATAGGCGGCCGCTTCGCTGATACGTTTTAACTCAGCGCGCTGCACTGCCGCATCCTGGGCTTCGGCATATTTGCCGGTATGAATTTCAATATAAGGCGCGCCTGCTGCTGCTGCCGCTTCGATCTGGCGGTGATCGGCATCGATAAACAGCGATACCAGTATGTTTTGTTCACGCATTTGTGTAACAGCATCGGTAATACGCGTTAGTTGCCCGGCTACTTCCAGCCCGCCTTCGGTGGTTAGCTCCTGGCGTTTCTCAGGTACAAAGCAGGCAAAATGCGGTTTTAGCTCAGTGGCAATTTGCAGCATTTCATCAGTAACGGCCATTTCAAAGTTCAGCCTGGTTGCGATGGTCTGACGCAATACAAATACATCGCGGTCAATAATATGCCGTCTATCTTCACGCAAATGCACGGTAATACCATCAGCGCCCGCCTGCTCGGCCATTAGCGCTGCATGCACAGGTTCAGGGTAATAAGTCCCGCGGGCCTGGCGCAACGTTGCAACATGATCAATGTTCACACCAAGAAAAATAGGGTTATGCATACCTGACTCCACAGATAAAATTAGGGTTATTCTGACGCAAACAAGGCTCTGCTAGCCAGGGGTTTTGCGCCTAATAAAGGTGACAACAGCTGCCGGCTAAGCTGTTTGGCACAGCGTTTGGTTTCTGCCGCTTGCCAAAGATTCTGGCCAATGTTCAACAACAAAGCTCCGCTAAAGCCACTGCCGGATGGCACAAAACCGGCTTCGCTTTGCCACTCGTAGCGTGCTGTTGCATTGATAGCTTGTCCATTGGCGTCATACTGCCATTCAATCGGTTGGCCCAATTCTGCCAATAAAGCAAATTCAAACCGGCGCAGACAAGGCTCCAGTTCAGTACCAGAAGCCTGGACGTCATCAAGTTGTTGCAAGCCAGCCTGATATAGCGCAAATAACTGCTCAGAGGCTAAATTATCGGGCCATAAGCGGCAAATCAGCTCATTAAGATAAATCGCGCTGTATAGCACCTTACCGCTGAACATATGGCCTACCGCGGCTTCATCAATATTTTTGACGGTTTTCAGCTCACTTCTGCCGCTCAGCTCCAGCATAAACAACTGAAACGGCTGCAAACTTAAGCGCTGCTTACCCTGCTTCCTGCGTACTACTGCAGACAGCCGCCCCTGTTCAGGCAACAGCAACTGTAAGATAAGCTTATCGTCGCTCAGCGGACGGCTGTGCAGAATATACGCTGGCCAGAACGCTGCGGACATCTGTGGTTAGTCTTCGCCGTAGCCCAGGCTGCGCAGCGCGCGTTCGTCATCCGCCCAGCCCGATTTTACTTTCACCCAGATTTGCAAAAACACCGGTTGCTCCAGCATAGCGGCCATATCCAGACGCGCTTCAGTGGCGATCGTTTTTATCCGCTCACCTTTGTTACCAATCACCATTTTTTTCTGGCTGTCCCGCTCGACCAGCACCAGCGCGGCGATATGGTAATGTTTCTCTTCCCACTTAAAGCGCTCAATTTCTACCGTTACCGAATAAGGCAACTCATCACCGAGAAAGCGCATCAGTTTTTCACGGACAATTTCTGCGGCCATAAAACGCATTGAGCGGTCGGTAACATAATCATCCGGAAAGAAAAACTCGCACGGTGGTAAATGCTTTTGCACCACGGCGCGCAACGCATCTATATTGTCGCCGGTTTCAGCTGACAGCGGCACCACATCAATAAAATTCAGTTGCTGGCCCAGCCACTGTAAGTGCGGTAGCAGTGTGTCTTTGTCGCGATACAAGTCTACCTTGTTGACCACCAGCACCACCGGCTTCTTCGCTGCGATAAGCCGGTTTAACACCATCTGATCATCATCCGTCCAGCGTGTACCTTCTACAACAAACAGCACAAATTCAACATCGAGAATAGAGCTGGCAGCCGCTTTGTTCATTAAACGGTTGATTGCCCGCTTTTCTTCACTGTGCAGGCCCGGGGTATCAACATATACCGTCTGATAATTATCACGGGTGTCAATTCCGACAATGCGGTGCCGGGTAGTTTGCGGTTTCTTCGAGGTGATACTGACCTTTTGCCCTACCAGCTTATTGAGCAACGTCGATTTGCCAACGTTAGGCCTGCCGACAATGGCGACCAGAGCGGCATAGGTTGGCAGGGTATTATTTTCTGTCATGCTTAATTTTTTCCAGCGCCATGTGAGCGGCGTCCTGCTCTGCCTTGCGGCGTGAAGTACCGCTGGCGGTAAATGGGGCCATACCCGCTATGGTGCAGCGTACTGTAAAGGTTTGCTGATGCGCCTCGCCTTCAGTGGCAATGACATCATATACCGGCAACGCTAAGCGTAGCCCTTGCAGATATTCCTGCAACAAGGTTTTGGAGTCTTTCTGCTCGCCTGGCGTAATGGTTTCTATGCGTGAGCCGAACCAGAATAAGATACGCTCTTTACAGGCCTCCATGCCGGCGTCGAGATAAATCGCGCCGAGGATAGCCTCTACCGCATCTGCCAGAATAGACTCACGGCGAAAACCACCGCTTTTCAGCTCGCCTGGCCCTAAGCGTAAATATTCGGATAACCGCAGCTCCTGGGCAATTTCAGCCAGCGTAACACCTTTTACCAGCGCTGCGCGCATCCGGGTTAAATCGCCTTCACGGGCTTTGGGGAAATTGGCAAACAGTGTTTCAGCAATGACCAGGCTCAGCACGGCATCGCCCAGATATTCCAGCCGTTCGTTGTGCTGCCCTTTGCAACTGCGGTGAGTCAGAGCCTGTTCCAGTAAGGCCGGCTGTTGAAACTGATAGCCCAGACGGGCTATCAGTGGAGATAACGATTTTTGCATGCTTGTCTCTTAACGGTGCCGTCTCTGAGCTTAGCGGATGCTGCCAAGACGTTCAAAACGTACACCTGTTGGTACCCAACCTGGCAACCAGCTGTTCGGATCGGTATTAAATTCAAAGCTCATCCAGATAAACACCGCTTTACCAACCATATTATCTTCTGGCACAAAGCCCCAGAACCGGCCATCACGACTGTTATCGCGGTTATCACCAAGCACAAAGTAGTGCCCTTCCGGTACGACAAACTCATCAATAGCCGTGCCGCGCTGTTTAAAGAAGAACTCGGTGTGCTCACGCCGTGCCGGCGTCTGCAGAATATCGTGCTCTACATCACCCAGCTTTTCTGTATAACGGCGCTGCGGGAACTGTTCCTGATAAAACTCACCTTCATTTTTCAGATTAAGCTCTATCATTTCCAGCTTACCGCAATCAGCTTGCTGTGCGTCTGTGCAGGCTTTTTCAATAAACAACTGTTTATTACGGTAAATAATACGGTCGCCCGGTACACCTATCACCCGTTTAATGTAATCAACCGTCGGTTGCTCCGGATACTTAAAGACCGCTACATCACCGCGCTGTGGTTTGTTGTTGCTGTACAACGTTTTGCGCCATACCGGATCTTTGACATCATAAGAAAACTTTTCAACCAGGATAAAATCGCCAACCAGCAAAGTTGGCATCATTGAGCCTGATGGGATCTGAAAAGGTTCGTAAATAAACGAGCGGAAAATCGTAATTAAGGCGATTACCGGAAAAATCGACTTTGCAGTTTCGACCAGCTGCGGCTCTTTTAACAGCTCCGCTCCGGCCTCTTCCGGCAAACTGCCACCACCGGCAGCTGATTGAGCCAGGGCAAGTTTTTGCTGGCGTTTAGGTGCCAGCACCAATGCATCCAGCAACCAGATTAAACCACTGGCGAGTGTCAGCAGCACCAGAAAAATTGCAAAGTAACCTGCCATGTAAAACCCTTAATTATTTACCAACTTTCAAAATCGCCAGGAAGGCTTCCTGTGGTACTTCCACATTACCAACCTGTTTCATGCGCTTTTTACCTTCTTTCTGCTTTTGCAGCAGCTTTTTCTTCCGGCTAACGTCGCCACCATAACATTTTGCCAATACGTTTTTACGCATCTGTTTGATGGTCGTACGGGCAATAACGTGGTTACCAATCGCCGCCTGAATTGCAATGTCAAACATTTGCCGTGGGATCAGTTCTTTCAGTTTTTCGGCCAGCTCACGGCCGCGGCCCTGAGCAAAGTCGATATGACTGATAATCGCCAGCGCATCCACCCGCTCACCGTTGATAAGAATATCAACCCGCTGCATGTTCGAGGTTTGGAAGCGCTTAAACGCGTAATCGAGCGAAGCATAACCACGGCTGGTTGACTTTAAGCGGTCAAAGAAGTCCATGACCACTTCGGCCATCGGCAGCTCATAGGTTACGGCGACCTGACGACCGTGGTATAACATATTGGTTTGCACACCACGCTTTTCGATACACAGGGTAATAACGTTACCCAGATATTCCTGCGGCACCAGAATATGCGCTTCAACAATAGGCTCGCGAATTTCATCAATATCATTTACCGCAGGTAACGCACTTGGGTTATCTACCATGACGATATCGCCGTTTTTCTTCACCACTTCGTACACTACGGTTGGAGCCGTGGTAATAAGATCCAGGTCATACTCGCGCTCTAAACGCTCCTGAATGATTTCCATGTGCAACATACCGAGGAAACCAATACGGAAACCAAAGCCCAGTGCACCGGAGTTTTCCGGCTCATAAAACAGAGAAGAGTCATTCAGGCTCAGTTTGGCCAGCGCGTCACGGAAGTCCTCGTAGTCGTCGCTTGATACCGGAAACACACCGGCATAAACCTGCGGTTTAATGCGTTTAAAACCCGGCAACGGTTTTTCGGCACTGTTTTTTGCCAATGTCAGCGTATCACCTACCGGCGCACCTTTGATCTCTTTAATACCCGCGATAACAAAACCTACTTCGCCGGTTTTCAGCTCGCCGGTGTTGGTAGCTTTAGGGCTGAAAATCCCCACTTTATCAACTTCGTAAGTTTGGCCGGTCGACATCACTTTAATTTTGTCTTTGGCTTTAATGCTGCCATGCTTCACCCGCACCAGCGACACTACGCCCTGATAAGCGTCAAACCAGGAGTCGATGATCAAAGCCTGGGTTGGCTGTTCCGGCTCACCTTCCGGTGGCGGAATTTTTTTAACGATGGTTTCCAGCACATCTTTTATACCAATACCGGTCTTTGCCGAGCACTGCACAGCGCCCACTGCCTCGATACCGATAATATCTTCAATTTCCTGCGCTACACGTTCCGGATCAGCCTGGGGTAAATCGATTTTATTCAGCACCGGCAGAACTTCTAAATTCATATCCAGTGCGGTATAGCAGTTAGCTACTGTTTGCGCTTCTACGCCCTGTCCGGCGTCCACGACCAGTAAAGCCCCTTCACAAGCAGCCAGTGACCGGCTGACTTCATAAGTAAAGTCAACATGGCCTGGCGTATCGATAAAATTCAGCTGGTAAGTTTCGCCATCATCTGCGGTGTAGTTCAGCGTAACGCTCTGCGCTTTAATTGTAATACCGCGCTCACGCTCAAGATCCATCGAATCGAGCACCTGTTGCTGCATTTCACGGTCTGACAGACCGCCACAGTATTGAATTAGCCGATCAGACAGCGTCGACTTACCGTGGTCAATATGGGCAATAATAGAGAAGTTTCTGATGTGATTTAGTTTAGGCATGTTGTCCGCAAAACAGTGAGCGCAACGCAAAGCAGCATACTTGATAACGACAAGTGGCAACCTCCAGCGTCAGCGCGGGTTATTTTTGAAAATTAGCGCGAATTGTACTCTATCCGACGGCAGCTTGCTATGTGTTATTAACGGCTGTGGCAGCAGCTTTCGCCGCTCACGTCATGACAGATTATGTTGCTGTACACCTAAGGAGGGTAAAACTTCAACAATATGAATATCAGTGCGTTTTTCCTGATAACGCCCATACAGACGCGCAATCGCAAAACCGGATGCCGCTCCAAGCGCTGCCAGTAGCATTTGCATACCTTCATTCAGCCCTATGGCAT
>NZ_DATCSY010000296.1:0-8784 GCF_036568245.1 Rheinheimera sp.
TTCTTCGGTGAAAGCGGTTTTGGTATCCAGGCCAACTACACAGTAGTACGTGGCGATGTCGGCTTTGATACCAATGCTGACCCGAATGAGTCACAGTTTGCGCTGGTCGGCCTAAGTGATACCGCTAACCTGATTGGTATCTACGAGAAAGACAGCTGGCAGGCGCGTATTGCCTGGAACTGGCGTGACAAGTATCTGGCAGAAGTGAATAAGGGTGGCTCGAACAACCCGCGGTTTGAAGAGGCCTACTGGCAAATTGATGTTAACGTTAGCTACGACATTAACCCGCAGCTGACGGTATTTGCTGAAGCGCTGAACCTGACCGGTGAAGACAGCCGCTCACATGCACGTAACAAAGCCATGTTGTGGTATCTGACTGATCTGGGGCCACGCTACCAGATTGGCCTGCGCTACGATTTCTGATGCGCTAGCCGCCACTGACAGTGGCGGCTTTTCTCTGTTCGTTGTACTGTAAAAGCCAGTACCTGGATAAAGATAACTCAAGCAGAGTCGGTTTGCCCTAAGCTAACCGTCTCAGCCCTGGATGGGCTGAGAGGAGCCCCCACGGAAGGGTTTACGGCGTGTTGGCGTGGGCAAACCGATGGCAACTGAATCATTCACTGACCAGCGTGGTTTTTGCAGTACAACAGCAGCTGTACAACAGAGACAGGACACAGACATGACACAACACGTACTGTTGAACAATATCGACCACCAGCATACCCGGGTGTTACACCATTTTAGTGCTGAGTACGGCGACAATCAGGTATCAGTGCCAGTGTTCCCAACCGAATTTACTGCGCTGCAACACGAGTACGCCATTCTGGCACGCTATAATAAGCAAGACGACAGTTTTCACGCCATAGCCTTACTGGGCTTAGCGCCAGACGAAAACCTGTATCTGAGCAACAACAGCGGGAATGGCTGGGACGCCCACTATATACCGGCGCTGATTGAAAAAGGCCCGTTTCGTATCGGCTTTTCACAGCAACAACACGCCACGCCCGAGGCGGTGGTGCATATCGATCTGGCCCACCCTAAAGTTAATAACCAGCATGGCCAGCAGCTGTTTTTAGACCAGGGTGGCAACAGCCCTTACCTGCAGCACATCACTGATACACTGCAGCGTATTCATCAGGGCATGGCGCTGACTAAACCTGTGTTTAATGCTTTTCGCCAGTTGCAATTGCTGCAGCCGGCCAATATTGAATACAGCCTGCAAAACGGCGAAAAGCACCGCCTGAGCGGCAATTATTGCCTTAATACAGAAGCGCTGGCAGCGCTGCGTGGCCCAGAGTTGGAGCAACTACACCAGGCGGGCTTTTTGCAGCTGGCGTTTGCTATGCAAAGCTCGTTGCGCCATATCAGCAGCTTAATTGAGCGTAAAAACCAGTTACTGCAGCGCCAGGCTGCGACGGCCTGAGGCGGCATCATGCATAACGCCATTGCCCGGACGACACCGCAAGCGCTGACGATCAGCCGGCATTGCCGTGTTATTGACAACTGCACAAGCGGTGAGGTGCCACAGGATATTCTCACCGGCAGCGAACCTGTGGTAATTAGAGGTTTAATCAGCCACTGGCCAATAGTGCAACTGGGCCAACAGGGTAATAACGCACTGGCCGGTTATATTAACAGCCACTACAACGGCCAGCCCACTCAGGTGTACCGCGCCGGGCCCGGGCTGAATGGTCGCTACTTTTACAATGACAATGCCACAGCGCTGAACTTTACCGTCAGCACTGGCAAGGTAGATGAGGTTCTGCAACAGCTGCTGGCCTGGCAGAGTTTGCCAGAGCCGCCTTCAGCCTATATCGCTTCTAACCTGATCCAGAGCCATTTCCCGACACTCAGCGCTGAACTGCCGTTACAACTGAACCGGCCTAAACCAGACTACGCTACCGAGCCTGACAGAGTCAGTATCTGGCTGGGTAACCGCTCGGTTGCCGCCTGTCATTATGATGCATCAGAAAATTTAGCCTGCTGCGTGGCCGGTAAGCGTCGTTTTACGCTGTTCCCACCGGATCAGGTTGCTAATTTATACCCAGGCCCACTGCAGCCGACACCCGGCGGTCAGGTAATTAGCATGGTTGATTTTGACCAGCCTGACTTTCAGCGTTACCCAGGTTTTGCCGATGCTATTACTGCGGGCTGCATTGCGGAACTGGAACCCGGCGATGCGCTGTACCTGCCCAGCATGTGGTGGCACCGGGTAGCAGCGCCCGGCAACTTTAACGTGCTGATCAATTACTGGTGGAGCAACGCCCCGCGCTATACCGGCTCTGGCATGAATTTGCTGTATCACGCCCTGTTGTGCCTGCGCGAGAAACCCGAGCATGAACGCAAGGCCTGGCAGGCGCTGCTGAATTACTACGTATTTGACGACCCGCAGCAGGCCGCTGCACATTTACCGCCAGTGGCACAAGGCGTGCTTGGCCCGCTGGATGATATGCAGGCCCGTCAGCTCAGGGCCATGCTGCTTAACCGTTTAAACCGCTAACAAGAAGGACTCTGCCGTGCACACTGATACTGAACATCACCCCGCAGTTAAAAAAGTGGTTATAGCCGGTGGCGGCACGGCCGGCTGGGTAGCGGCAGCGGCGCTGTCAAAACGTTTAAAGGGCCAGATAGACGTGGTGCTGGTCGAGTCAGCAGAGATTGGCACTGTCGGCGTTGGCGAGTCGACAATACCGCCGGTGCAGCTGTTTCATAACCTGCTGGGTATCGACGAGCAGGAGTTCATGCGCGCCACCGACGCCACCTTCAAACTGGGTATTTCGTTTGAAAACTGGGGTCAGCTGGGCGACCGCTATATCCACCCCTTTGGTGTTACCGGCAAAGGCAGTTTTCTGGCTGATTTTCAGCATTATTACCTGCATGGCCGCACGCTTGGCATAGAGGCACCTTTTGGCGACTACTGCTACGAATTGCAGGCAGCGTTGGCCGGCAAGTTTGCCAAAACCGACAGCTCAAACATCAGCTACGCCTATCATCTGGATGCCACGCGCTACGCCCGCTTTTTACGTGCCTTTAGCGAAGCGCAGGGCGCGGTGCGCATAGAAGGCAAAATTGCGCAGGTGCAGCAGCAGGTAAATGGCGATATCCGTGCACTGGTGCTGGAAGACGGTACTGAAATCAGCGGTGATTTATTTATCGACTGCACCGGTTTTCGCGCGCTGTTGATTGAACAAACACTGCACACCGGCTTTGAACGCTGGGACCACTGGTTGCCCTGCAATAAAGCCATGGTGGTACAAACTGAATCGGCCAGCACCCTGCCGCCTTACACCCGGGCGATGGCACACGACAGCGGCTGGCAGTGGCGTATTCCGCTGCAACACCGCGTGGGTAATGGCCTGGTGTACGCCGCCGACTACCTGCCAGACGATAAAGCCCGGCAACGGTTACTCGGCAACCTGGAAACAGCACCGCTGTTTGAGCCACGAATGCTGAGTTATCAAACCGGCCGGCGTAAAAAGTTCTGGCATAAAAACTGTGTCGCGCTGGGCTTATCCAGCGGCTTTATTGAACCGCTGGAATCAACCAGTATTTATCTGTTTATGAATGGTGTGATCCGGCTGCTACGGTTATTCCCGTTTAACGGTGTGCAGCAACCGCTGATTGATGAATATAACCAGCAGTCGATCAGTGAACTGGAGAAAATCCGCGACTTTATTATTCTGCACTACCACCAGACTGAACGCAGCGACAGCGAGTTCTGGAACTACTGCCGTACTATGAGCATTCCAGATTCACTGGCGCACCGGATGGAGCTGTTCCGCGCCAGTGCTCATGCGTTTCAGACCGGGGAAGAAATGTTCCGGCTGGAATCGTGGTCGCATGTGATGCTGGGGCAGCGCCTGATGCCACAAAGCTATCATCAGTTAGTCGCCAGCCTGCCGCCGCAGCAATTGCAGGCGCACTTACAGCAAATTCGTGACACCATCAGCCATGCGGTGGCGCGTTTACCCAAGCACAGCGACTTTATCCGCCAGTACTGTGCCGCCAATACGGATTGATAACCATGCTGGCCGCTAACCCCGCGATGCAAGTCCGTTGTCTGCGCCCCGGCAGCGAGCAATCGCCACTGCTGCTGGTGGATAACTTTCTGGCGAAGCCAGAGTTGTTAGTCGCCGATGCCTGTCAGCAAAGCTTTAGGGCTAACTCGCCTTATTACCCCGGCGTGCGTGCGCCGGCACCGCTAGCGTATCAGCAAGTGCTGCTGCAAAGCCTGACACCGGTATTACGCGATGTATTCGCCCTGCCCGCCGGCTCCCTGAGTTTTTCGGTCTGCCACTATTCATTGGTCACCACAGCGCCTGAACAGTTAAAGCTACTGCAGCGCATTCCGCATTTTGACACCACCGAAAAACATGCACTGGCAGCAGTGTATTACTTATTTCACGGTAATCACGGCGGTACTGCGTTTTACCGCCATCGCCAGAGTGGTTTTGAAACCATAGATGACAGCCGCGCCGCGCAGTATTACCGCGCGCTGGAGGCAGAAAACGACGGCCCCAACCTGCCAGGGCGCAATGCCGGCTATATTCACGGCGATACACCGCTGTTTAGCCAGATAGCCGAAGCCGAAGGTGTATTTAACCGGCTGGTGATCTACCGACGCCATGCCCTGCACAGCGGCGTAATTCCCCCCACCGCCAGCTTATCGGCCGATCCAACACAAGGGCGGCTAACCATCAGCAGCTTTATCGACTTGCAGCCAGAGCGTGGCTAAACATTCCGGATCCTTGTTAGACGGCTTGACCGGTACGTGGCGCCAGCATCAACCTCCGATGTACCGATAACTTATTGTCCGTTTAACAAAAGCGGTGTAGTGTTCTGGATATTAAGATTCCGAAGACCGAAAAGTGTTTATTTAAACACAGACTATTTCTGTCGAATAAGCGCTACGTTATTGAAGGAACACTGATGTTTGACGAGGATATTTCAATCAAAAGTGCTCGAGAGCTAATTGATTGCTTTCTCGATGAAAACATTTTGGCTCCCACAAGCTTTTTTGATGTGAGTGAGCGACTCACAAGCGGGTATCTTTTTCGTGGGCAGGCTCGCAAGGATTGGTCTCTTCTGCCATCAGCGCATCGTGCGCCTGAGCTACTAAATAATTACACGCCTCAACCACCTAGCAAGAGGATGCTGGAGGAATTTGAGCGAAGGGAGTATTTAGCATTCCATATTCATGCGGAATTGAGAGCTGTTCAACTCTTTTTAGAGTCAGCTGATAAAGTTGGGCTCAGTACGCCACTTGACTACAACTCTTTGGCACTACACCAGAAGATTTTTGAAGATTTGAGTTCAGGCAAAGAAATTGAACTGGATTCAGACTTCCCAGCCCCTCAGTTTTTGACAAGTATGGCAATGGCACAACATTACGGCGTTCCTACCAGGCTTTTGGACTGGACGGAATCACCTTTGATAGCAGCTTATTTCGCTGCTGAAAAGGCATCAAGACTAGCCGGTTCTGACCGAGAACAATCTGAGTTCTCAATTATTTGTCTCGGCACACAGCTTCTTCGCAAAGTTAGCAGCCTCACATATGTCTCTGCTCCAAGGGCAGGCAATCACTTTCTAAGAGCTCAGCGTGGAGCCTTCACGGTGATTAAAAATGCCAATCAGTATTTCCTTGAAAATGGTAAGTGGCCTAGCATCGAGGATATCGTAACTAAAGAACGAGATCCGGGAATAATATATACCCGTTCTCCTTTGATTCGATTTTCATTGCCTGTGGGTGAAGCAGATGAACTTCTGCGTTTGCTCTATCGGTTTGATGTATCAAGGCTAACTGTAATGCCATCATTTGAAAATGCAGCGGAGCATCTCGCATACAAACGAGCTTTGTGGCAAAAGGGTTGAAAGGCGTTAAACAGCGTCAGATCGAAATTATCCAAGCCGGGTGTTAGAAACCTTTATGAAAAACATAATAATTTTAATCTCTTTGCTTTTACCTTGTTGTGCATTCGCGGTGAATGAAATCAAAGTGCAAGCCGATCTAGAGTTTCTGTTAGATACCCAAAAGGAATCTGGAAAATTATGCTTTGGTGAAAACGATTGCTCGACCTGGTCTACTTTCTACTTGTTCAATGCGAATGTAAACAAAGTAATCGTTGGTACTGAACCTAGCCCGTCATTTAATAAGCGGGGTCAGATCAAGATTAAATGATGGTTATAACCATCCTCGCGACGTCAACCAAGATAAAACCACCCTCCTACTGTCATAAAACCTTGACGTTAAACGTAAAAGCATCTTTATAAATTACCTACCTTTTCACATCTGATAGAGCTAGCCCTTTACTCATTGTTAAAATAACGTTTTATAGGTTAATATTTTGAGCTTTGACGAATCTGATTTTGCAGTCCAGTTTCAGGCCTTCTGGTACGAACCAAACGTTAAACCTTTAAGATAAAGGACTACTCTATGAACACGATTGAAAAACTACTAATATCGCGTGGTGAGCTTGAGCGCATTTACGTTGGACAGTTACATCTGTACCTTTGGCGGGCACTTCACAACTCAGCCAAAGCAAATAATCCGCTATATCCTGATTTTGAGGAGCGTGAAGTTCGCGCTGGCGTATTGCGAGCGCCAGATGTAGAAGTGACAAAAGATAAAAGCGGCAACGAATTGGTCGTATCGCAACTTGGTAAAGGTACATCGTTATTCGATAAGCCCGGCGCGTTCGGAGCAGGCAACTGGACTTACTTTGAGATCCCGGAAGGCACACAGATTCCATCTGGATTAATCATTACCAAAGATAGTTATAACAGACGTTTTAATGCCACGCATTATTCGATAAGCCCTAATTACACTATGCCAAAGTCACAATTTATCGCTTTGCTGGATCAATTAGCCCGAAATGCAGAAGCGCAAAGAAGGAAGCTGGGAAATGGTTGAACTTAGTCTTGCCACCCTGATGGTGAGCATCCAGGCAGTGGCCAAACAAATTGAGTATTTTGAAGGTCTGTTGAGCTCTGAAACCGTAAGGGATAAAGAGGAAATCCAAGAATTGCTGTTGTCACTGGATAATGCAGCGGAAGAACTTAAACAGGTATACCAAAGCCATCGGCAAGAAGGTAGCAATTTCCCGGTGTATGAGAAGTTGGTACAGCCAAAAGCTAGTTAAACAGACCGATTATAGTCTCTTTTAAAGGCGTTGCCCTTCCCACAAAGTGATACTATAGTGTCACTTTAAAATTAAGTCAGAGCGAGCCTATGAAAGTTGAACTGGTTACCAACCTTAAGCGCCAGGCTACTAAGATTCTGGCGGATCTACATTCATCGAAAGAGCCCGTACTGATTACCGAGCATGGCCAGCCATCTGCCTATCTGGTTGATGTACAGGATTATGAGTTTATGCAGCGCCGGCTTAAGCTGCTTGAGGGGCTATCCCGCGGAGAGCGGGCGGTGCTTGAAGGCAGAACCTATAGCCAGAGTGAAGCCAAACAGAAAATGAGTAAATGGCTGAAGTAATCTGGGCAGAGCCCGCTCTTCAGGAACTGGACGCCATAGCCGAGTACATCGCTTTAGACAATCCTGCTGCCGCTAGCAAGCTGGTAAAAGACGTTTTCGATAAAACCGGGCGTTTGGAAAGCTTCCCCGAATCCGGCCGCATTGCGCCAGAGCTGCCTGATTCGGTTTACCGGGAGCTGGTGGTGCCACCCTGTCGCATTTTTTATCGTCAGGAACAGCAGCAGGTGTTTATCCTCTACGTTATGCGGGAAGAAAGACAGCTTCGTACGTACATGCTTGAAAACCGCTAACAGCCCGCAGCGAACTCTGCTACGTCTGCAAATGGCATCAATCTGCCGGATAAACAAAAGGCGACGCCGGTAAGCCTGCCTGGTTATATAGCACCGCATCCGGGTTATCGGCCCAGGCGTAGCGCACCTGCACTGGCGCTTTAATATCCGCATGTGACAGCACTACCTGTTTACCCTGCAGTTGTACCTGCGCCCAGCGGTACTGGCCGTCGCTGCCAGCAATGGCAAAGCTTTGGCCGGGTTTGAGTACCAGCTGCTGGTCAAAGCTGAGCAGCAGTTTATCGCCCTGCGCTTGCACCTTTTGCAACTGCGGCCCCTGGTATTGCACATCTTCGCCCAGTGCTACCGCACGCGCCGCTAATGCCAGGCGCTGACCGAGCGTTTTTTTATCCACCGGGTGGATGTCGTTCCACTCGCCTACGTCAATCGCCACCACCATAGCGGTATTGGGCTCGTCCTGTACGCGCCGCTGCGCTTCACGTAGCACGGCCCAGCCACTTTCGGTGGGCTCTGGGCTTTTCTGCAGATAATTGGCCAGTTGTACATATAAAAACGGCAGCTCTGGCTGTTGCCACTTGGCCCGCCAATCACGGATTAAGGCACGAAAGCGGCGCAGATACTGCTGTTCGCGACCAACATTCGACTCGCCCTGATACCAGATCACGCCTTTTAGCGGCAATGTGGTCAGTGGCGCCGTTAGGCCGTTATATAGCCCCAGCGGTTGCCAGCGGATAAAGGTATCGCCCGGTAACACTTCGGCTTTACCACCGGTGCGCATTTTCCAGTCGCCGCTAAGCGCTATTTGCTGCGTATCGTTGCCCAGCCAGTAAGGTTTATCCGGCATCAGGCCGGTTTTACCGGTGGTCGCGGTAATACGCACGGCAATCAGGTTAGTGCCCGCTTTTAGCACAGCAGGCGGCAGCTGATAACGCCGCGGCGGGTACTGGTACGTGGTATGGCCGACTTTAACGCCGTTGATATACACCTCATCGGCATCGATGATAGAAC
>NZ_DATCSY010000297.1:0-8529 GCF_036568245.1 Rheinheimera sp.
ATCAGCGGATGCAGGGCAAAAACACGCTTTGGCAGGTCGGTACCGACCACGCGGGTATCGCCACTCAGATGGTGGTTGAACGTAAACTGGCAGCCGAAGGCTTACCTGGCCGGCATCAGCTGGGCCGCGATGCCTTCATTGAAAAAGTCTGGCAGTGGAAAGGCGAATCAGGCGGCACTATCACTTCGCAAATGCGTCGTTTAGGTAACTCTGTCGACTGGGAACGCGAGCGCTTTACCATGGACGAAGGTTTGTCTAACGCCGTGCAGGAAGTATTCGTCCGTCTGTATGAGGATGACTTAATTTACCGCGGTAAACGCCTGGTAAACTGGGATCCGAAGCTGCATACCGCGATTTCAGATCTGGAAGTGGAAAATAAAGAGCAAAAGGGCCACATGTGGCACCTGCGTTATCCACTGGCCGATGGCGCAACCACGGCAGATGGTAAAACGTATCTGGTGGTGGCAACCACCCGGCCGGAAACCATGCTGGGTGATACCGGCGTGGCAGTAAACCCGGAAGATGATCGCTACAAAGCGCTGATTGGCAAAGAGATTATTCTGCCATTGGTTAACCGCCGTATTCCGGTGGTGGCTGATGAACATGCCGATATGGAAAAAGGCACCGGTTGCGTCAAAATTACCCCGGCGCACGATTTTAACGACTACGAAGTCGGTAAACGCAGCCAGTTGCCAATGGTTAACATCATGACACCTGATGCCACCATCCGCGCAGAAGGTGAATGCTTCCACCCGAACGGTGAAGCCAACCCGGCGGTCAGCGCACCTATCCCGGCAGAATATCAGGGGCTGGACCGTTACGCTGCGCGTAAAGCTATCGTTGCCGCCTTCGACGCCGCTGGTTTACTGGAAAAAGTCGAAGATCACAACAATACCCTGCCATACGGCGACCGCAGTGGCGTGGTAATTGAGCCGCTGCTGACCGATCAATGGTATGTGCGCGTTGCGCCACTGGCGAAAACCGCTACTGAAGCAGTTGAAAGCGGCCAGATCGAGTTCGTGCCCAAACAATACGAAAACATGTATTACAGCTGGATGCGTGACATTCAGGACTGGTGTATCTCGCGTCAGCTCTGGTGGGGACACCGTATTCCGGCCTGGTACGATGAAAACGGTAAAGTTTACGTTGGCCGCACCGAAGCCGAAGTGCGCAGCAAGCATCAGCTGGCAGACAGCGTGAAGCTTTCACAAGATAACGACGTGCTCGACACCTGGTTCAGCTCTGCTTTGTGGACCTTCTCTACGCTGGGCTGGCCGGAAGATACTGACGCACTGCGTACCTTCCATCCGACCGATGTACTGGTAACAGGCTTCGACATTATTTTCTTCTGGGTTGCCCGGATGATAATGATGACAATGCACTTTATTAAAGATAAAGACGGCAAACCACAGGTACCGTTTAAAACCGTATACGTTACCGGCCTTATCCGCGATGAAAACGGCGATAAGATGTCAAAGTCCAAGGGCAACGTTATTGACCCGCTCGACATGATTGACGGTATCAGCCTGCCGGATCTGCTGGCCAAACGCACCAGCAACCTGATGCAACCACAACTGGCAGAGAAAATCGGCAAAGCCACTGAAAAGCAGTTCCCGGAAGGTATTACTGCTAGCGGCACCGATGCCCTGCGCTTTACCCTGGCGGCCTTGGCATCAACCGGTCGCGATATCAACTGGGACATGAAGCGCTTAGAAGGCTACCGTAACTTCTGCAACAAGTTGTGGAACGCCAGCCGCTATGTGCTGATGAATACGGAAGCGCAGGACTGTGGCTTTAACGGCGGTGATATGCAGTTATCGCTGGCCGATAAGTGGATTTTGGCGCAGTATCAGGGCACAGTAAAACAAGTACGGCAGTATATCGACACCTACCGTTTTGATATGGCCGCCAATGCTCTGTATGAGTTTACCTGGAACCAGTTCTGTGACTGGTATCTGGAGCTGACCAAGCCGGTGCTGTTTAAGGGCAATGAAGCGCAGCAACGTGCTACCCGGCACACGCTGGTAACAGTGCTGGAAAGCTTACTGCGCCTGATGCACCCGATAATGCCGTTTATTACCGAAACCATCTGGCAATCGGTTAAGCCGCTGGCAAACATTACTGCAGACAGCATTATGCTGCAGCCATACCCGGAAGTGGACAGCAGTCTTATCGATGAGACCGCCACCGCCGATCTGGAATGGTTAAAGGCGGTGATCACGGCTATCCGTAACGTGCGTGGTGAAATGAACATTGCGCCAAGTAAGCCACTGAGCATTTTACTGCGTAACCTTAGCAGTGAAGAGCAGCGCCGTTTAAGCGAAAACCAGAACTTCCTGATGAACCTGGCTAAGCTGGAAAACATCACGGTACTGGCGGCAGGTGAGCAAGCACCCGCCTGTGCAGCCCAGTTAATCGGCAGCATGGACCTGCTGATCCCGATGGCAGGCTTAATTGACAAAGATGCTGAGCTTAGCCGTATTGCCAAGCAGCTTGAGAAAACCCAACAGGAGCTGTCACGCGTAGCCGGCAAACTGGCTAACGAAGGCTTTGTTGCCAAGGCACCGGAAGCTGTGCTGGAAAAAGAACGCGCTAAACAAGCCGAACTTGAGCAAGCCGTTGCCAAACTGCAAGCGCAGCAAGCTGAAATCGCCGCACTGTAAGCGTTTCAAACAGCTGAAAGCCGGGTCTGAGTACCCGGCTTTTTTATAACTTTAGTTATGCCGCAACGCTTGAGCCTGCAAGGGCTGGCGCAAAGATTCCATTTGTAGAAAATAATATTTTTGCTATGATTGCGCGGTATTTCGGCAACTGGCTGATAATACGCTTGCACTGCGTATTTATGCAGTAAAGTCTGGTGTTTAGCGCCTCATTTTTAAGCGCAGCACGGCTGATACCGCAAGGAACCGCTCCGTTGACTCGGGTTATCTGCTGCAACGGTTCACTTAACTTTTATCCGGCCTGCCGGAATAACTTTGAGAATAATAAATGATGTCAGCAGATACCCTGGTCGAGAGTCTCGCCGAACCTGTTGCTACCGCGGCCGAAGCGGCCGCAGCTGCGCCAAGCGCGTTAAGTTTAATCCCGCCTATTGTTGTACTTGCGATAGCTATCTGGTTAAAACGGCCCATTCTGGCGCTGGTCATGGGCGCCATCGTTGGTTTATTGCTGTTGTCACCGGTAGGGGCGTTAGATAATTTCGCCGAAACCTCACTGCGGGTAATGCAGGATGAAACGATTGGCTGGTTAATTCTGGTCTGCGGTGGTTTTGGTTCGCTGATCGCGTTGCTGGTGCATACCGGTGGTGCTTTTGCCTTTGGCCGGGCGGCACAAAATATTGCTAAGGGGCGAAAATCATCACTGTTAATGACCTGCTTTCTTGGCATCGTCATTTTCGTCGATGACTACTTAAATGCGCTGACTGTTGGTGAAACCATGAAGCGTATTACCGACAAATACAAAGTATCGCGTGAGATGCTGGCCTATGTGGTGGACTCTACTGCCGCGCCTATCTGTGTGCTTATTCCAATTTCGACCTGGGCGGTATTTTTTGGCGGCTTACTGGTCGCTAACGATGTAGCGCCAGCCGGTGATGCCAGCGGTATTGCTACCTACATCTCTGCCATTCCATACATGCTGTATGCCTGGCTGGCCATGATCATGGTTATACTGGTGATCCTGGGCGTGGTGCCATTGTTTGGCCCGATGAAAAAAGCCGAACTGGCCGCACAACAAGCCACGGTTGCGGCCACCGATGCGCCGAATTCTGCCACTACCGCACAGGATACGCACTCAGCTGATGATTTTGCGGTGCAATCGTTTGAAGAAGAGTTTGATCAGGCCGACAAGCAAACCGGCAAACTGCATAACTTTTTACTGCCGATGATTATGCTGGTCGGGTTTACTGTCTGGTTTGACATTGACGTCTGGAAAGGCTTGCTGGTGACTTTTCTGCTGACGCTGCCACTGTATTTACTGCAGCGCTTAATGACAGTGTCTGAAATGATGGATCAGATGATCCACGGCTTTAAAACCATGCTGCCGGCGATTTGTACCGTTATTGCTGCCTTTGTGTTTAAAGATGTCTGTGACCAGCTTGGCTTACCCCAGTACATCATCGAGAACCTGGCACCTTATATGAGTGCGCAGCTGCTGCCGGCACTGGTGTTTTTATCGATGGCAATACTGGCGTTTGCTACCGGCTCATCCTGGGGCATTTTCGCCGTATCTATTCCTATAGTGATGCCGCTGGCATTTGCGGTTGAGGCGAATATTCCGCTGGTGATCGGTGCGCTGTTATCGGCCAGTTCTTTTGGCAGCCAGGCCTGTTTCTACAGTGACTCTACTGTACTGGCGGCGCAGGGTTCAGGTTGCAACCTGATGAGCCATGCGTTAACGCAGTTCCCCTATGCGTTTTTAGCGGCTGTACTGGCGTTCTTCGGCTTCCTGGCGCTGGCATAACACCGCGCCCAACCGGTACTGATAAAGGCGCTGATAACAGCGCCTTTATTTTTATCAGGCTATTTTCGGTACTGAACCCGTTTTTTGTCCCTGACAAAGCAGACAGACACTGTTACCTTATATAACAACAATCTATCTTCTGTTTACCGGAGTGTTTATGCTACCGCTACTGGCTAAAGTTCTTAAAGTGCTGAATTCCGAGGCCTCACCCTGGCAAATAGGCTGGGCCATTGCGCTGGGGTTATTTGTCGGTATTCTGCCGTTTGGACTGTTAACCCTGCTGCTGGTATTGCTGGTGTGTTTACTGACCATAAACCTGACCACCTTTATCCTGGTATGGGGCCTGACAGAGGGCCTGATGCTGCTGTTTGCTGAGCCACTGGAGCAGCTGACCTGGCAATACGCACAAAACGATGCCCTGCTGGCACTACTGGCAAAAACGGAAACTCTGCAGTTACTGCACCTACATCACACACTGACACTTGGCGCCTTTGTGCTGGGTGCCCTGTTGCTGCTGCCTGTAGCCTGGCTCAGCAAAGTGCTGGTGCAGCAATATCGCAGCCGGGTGATGACCAGCGTGGAAAAGTGGAAGCTGACGCAGATGCTCAAAGCCAGCAAGTTGTTTGCTTTGTACGAAAAGCTGAATTAAGGAGTAGCGCATGATCCGTAAATCCGGTTGGTTAGTTTTTATCGTTTTCTTCGCCGCTTTGCTGGCTCTGGTGTATTTATTGGCGGGGCCGGCTATTCGCTTAGGCATGGTATACAGCCTGGAGAAAGCCGTTGGCGCCGAAGTTAATATAAACAGTGTCTCACTTAAGCTGGCGCCGCTGGCGTTACAGGTTGAGGACCTGCAAATTACCAACGCCGCTAACCCAAGCCATAACAGCTTCAGCTTTAGCCAGGCAACGGCCGCACTGGAACTGTGGCCGGCACTGCTCGGTTATTATGTCGTCAATGAGCTGACAATTGATGGCCTGCAGTACGGCGCACAGCGCAGCAGACCCGGCGAGGTATACCGTACTCCGGGAGCAGATGGCGAAAAAATCGATATCGCTGAAGTGCTGCAGGTCGATTTGCCCAATGCAGACGAACTGATAGCCCGCGCTAACCTGCAAACGCCCGAAAAAGCTGAAGCACTTAAACAGCTCGCGTTGACCGAGCAGCAACAGCTGAAAGGTTTAAAAGACAAGCTGCCCGGTAAAGACACGCTGGAACAATATCAGGCAGATATTAAAGCGCTGACAGACAGCAAAATAACTAACGCCGCGGATCTGGCTGCCAAAGCGCAACAACTGCAACAGTTAAAAGACAAGTTAAACACCGAAAAACAACGGGTACTTGAAGCAAAGCAGCAGCTGACACAGAGCAAAGATACGCTGCAACAAGCGGTCGCTGAACTGAAAGCGGCCAGTGAAGCCGATTATGCCAAAGTGCAGCAGCTGGCGAATCTGAGCGACGGTGGCCTCGCCGGCATCAGCCAGATTTTACTCGGCGATGTCTGGGGGCAGCGTATTGCACAGCTGCAAAGCCTGTATCTGTTGGCGAAGCCATATTTGCCTGACGAGCTACCACAGAAAAACACAGAACCCGGCGAACCGGAAGTGGTGTTGCCGAACCGCATCCTGCCGTTACCCAGCCAGCCGTACCCTGATTTTTGGATAAAGCAGGCCAGAGTAAACTGGTTAATCGGTGGCGGTGAAGCCACCATCGCCATGCAGGATATTACTGCCCAGCATGCGCTGATAAACAGCGCGACCAAGTTTTCGCTGGATGTAAAACAACTGCCGCAACTGGCGGCATTTAACCTGCAAGGCGACTTTGCCATTCTGCAGCAAATGGTAACGAACCTGAGCTGGCAACTGGAAGGGCTGAACTTACAGCCGCTGACGCTGGGTAAAGACGACACAGCGCTAAGCATTACCGACGGCCTGATAAGCTCAAGCGGCAAGCTTAACCTGACAGATAACCAGATATCACAGCAAGCCAGTGTCATGTTAAAAGCAGCCAATTTTAGTAGTAGCGGTAATAAGTACTTACAGCAACTGGCCGAACTCCTGGATAAGCAAGCGCAAATCCCGCTGAATATTGCTGCCACTGGCCTGGTCAGCGCGCCTGAAGTCAGTATCCGTTCGTCACTGGATAAAATAATAGGTGACGCGCTGCTTGGCGAGGCGAAACAAAAGGTAGCGCAGTATCAAAGCGAGCTTAAAGCGAAACTGGATGCACAGTTACAGCAAGGGTTAGCCGGGCAGCAGGACTGGGCCGCGCTGCTGACAGAGCAGGATGCGGATGTCAGCAATATCAGCGACAGTATTGAAAATATGCTCAGCGCCAAACTGGCTGATGTGAAAGATCAGGCCAAAGATAAACTGAAAGACAAACTACTGGATAAGCTGGGCAAGAAAGATGAGCAACCTTAGGGCTGTAACAGGGTGTTACAGCCTGTAAGCCTTTATTAATGCGCCCCCGCCGGGCGCATAATTCCCTCCGTTTGCCCCATCACTGTCGCTTTTCTGCCGCCAGCGGATAAATTTCAAGCCAAATAAGTATACGGAATTACTCAGCATGAACCTCAGCCGTGCAGCGCTCAAAAACCCGGCCAGCGTCATTGTTATCGCCATTCTGATTTTACTGTTCGGCGTCATAAGCCTGCTTAAATTGCCGATCCAGATCACACCGGATATAGAACAACCGCAAATCTCTGTCTTTACCGGCTGGCGCTCGGCAGCACCGCAGGAGGTTGAAGCAGTCATTATTGAGCCTATTGAAAACGCCATTAAAAATACCCGCGGTGTGACGAAAGTTGAAACCAATATTCAACGCGGCTTTGGGTCTATCACCCTGACATTTGATATTGGTGCAGATATGCAGCAGGCCACGCTGGATGTGATTAACAACCTGAATCAGGCTCCGCCTTTACCACTGGATGCAATAGAGCCAACCGTTGTCGCCGGTGGCGGACAGAATACGCCTAATGCAGCATCTATCCTGATCCGGCCTTTGCCCGGCAACAACGTAAAAGATGTCGCTGGCTATCAGCAACTGATTGAAGATGTGGTTTACCCAAGGTTAAGCCGGATCCAGGGTGTCGGCCAGGTTAACCTGAACAGCCAGCGTCCGCGCGAGTTGCGTATTACCTTTGATGCACAGCGCGCCGCTGCCCTTGGTCTGAGTATCAACAACATTGCCACGCAACTTCGCGCCGCGACCGATGCTTCCGGCGGCTTCGCCGATGTCGGAAGGCGCCAGTACACGGTAAGGTTTGCCGGCCAGTTTAATCCGCAGTCATTGCTGGATATGATTCTGGCTTACAGCGGAGAGCGGCCTATATATCTGCGTGACGTCGCAACGGCCGAGCTGGGCTTTAGCGACCGCACCGGTTTTACACTGCGTAATGGTGCTCAGGCCTATTACATTACGATTGCCCGTAATAACGATGCCAACACCGTTGCACTGTTGGATGATATCAATCTGGCCATCAGCGAATTGAACGCCGGGCCGCTGCTCGAAGCCGGCTTGATGATGGATCTGAGCTTTGATGCTTCAGTGCATATCCGCAATGCGCTGGCACTGGTGAAAAGCAATCTCGGGCTTGGCGTAGTGCTGGCACTGGCATTGCTGTGGCTGTTTATGCGGGGCTGGCGCGCCACCGCTATTATCGCACTCAGCATTCCACTGTCACTGGCGATTGCCCTGCTGACACTGCAACTGCTCGGGCGCAGCCTGAATGTGATTTCACTGGCCGGGCTGGCGTTTGCGGTCGGCCTGGTGCTGGACGCTGCTATTATTGTGCAGGAAAACATCCTGCGCTTAAAAAGCGAAGGCTTAGACGACAAGAAAGCTGCGCTGCGCGGGGCGGCACAGGTAAGCGGTGCTCTGCTGGCTTCTACCGCCACCACAGTGGCAATATTCTTACCGATACTGTTTATGGCCGGTATCGAAGGCCAGTTATTTTCTGATCTGGCGCTGACATTGTCGGTCGCCGTATGCAGCAGCTTTATCGCCGCCATTACCGTGATCCCGCTCGCCAGCCGCTACTGGCTGCCGGCAGCACAACAAACCGACCCT
>NZ_DATCSY010000298.1:0-18329 GCF_036568245.1 Rheinheimera sp.
CATTCGTTACTGCACGCGGTTCGCTGCCATCAGCGCGCATAATCCAGATATTATCACCGCCGCCTTCATCGCTGGTGTAGGCGATGTACTGGCCATCCGGGCTAAATGCCGGTTGCATCTGCCAGCCGATATCTTTTGTCAACAGTGTTGCTGTCCCCCCCGTAACGGGCATGGTGTAAATGTCGCCCAGTAAATCAAACGCCAGTGTTTTGCCATCTGGACTCAATGCGATATTCATCCAGCTGCCTTTAGACACCTTAATATCAACTGTCTCAAACTGCCCCTGCGGGGCGTTCACATCCCAGACCTGGGCTTTGTCAGTTTCGGCGTGCAATAAGCTGCTGCCAAGTGCCAGCGCCAGTATGCTTGGAGTAAAAAGTTTCATTAAGTGGTTCCTTGGTGTCGGGTTGTTATTGTTATTACGTAGCTAAGAGCAGAGTGACATAAAGTGGCTGCAGAGTTAAGTTTTGTTGTAACGCCATGCGTTGATTGCATCTAGCAACAAGACAAAATGAGCACCTGATGGTTTTGCCCTCGCAAATGCTGGTGTAAAGGGGCGGACAGTTGCTAGAATCGGCGCTAAGTTATTGACATCAAGTGTAGACCTGCAGACAAACCGCCGGCTGGCACCTTATTACAGTGAGTAGATACCACTATGTTTGTTATTGATCAATTAATCTTACTGGCAGCGGTTCTGATTCTGTTTGGGATCTTATCCAGTAAGCTGTCGGCCAGGCTTGGTTTGCCGATGCTGGTATTGTTTTTATTGGTTGGTATGCTGGCAGGTGAGGAGGGCATTGGTCGCATCGCTTTTGATAATCCGCAAGCGGCCCACGCACTTGGCACGCTGGCGCTGGCGCTGATTTTGTTTGATGGCGGCTTGCAAACGTCGATGCAGTCAATAAAGCAGGTTTGGAAGCCCGCTTCCATACTGGCAACCCTGGGCGTGTTGGTTACTGCTTTGGTAACGGGCGTAGCGGCAAGTTACATCTTAAAAATCAGTTTGCTGGAGGGCTTGCTACTAGGGGCCATCGTGGGCTCAACCGATGCGGCCGCGGTGTTTTCGCTATTGCGTAATGCCGGTATTAACCTTAATCGTCGGTTAAAATCGACATTGGAAATGGAAAGTGCCTCAAACGACCCTATGGCGATCTTCCTGACTGTCGGTTTGTTGGAAATTTTGGTAAATGGCCTAAAACCTGGCTTAGGTCTGGCGCAACTGTTTTTGCTGCAAATGGGGTTGGGGGCCATCATTGGTCTGGCGGTGGGCTATGCTATTGTTAGTGTTATTAATCGTATTCATCTGCAAGCCAGTGGTTTGTATCCGATACTGGTCACTGCTTCGGGTTTATTGGCTTTTGGTGTAGCGGCTAACCTGGGTGGTAGTGGGTTTTTAGCGGTGTTTATTTGTGGTGTCATCGTAGGCAATGCTCGTTTTGTATTTCAGCGCACCACTTTTTTGTTTCACGATGGTTTAGCCTGGCTTAGTCAAATTACCATGTTTGTGATGTTAGGTTTATTAATTACCCCAAGCTCATTACTTACGGTGTGGTGGCAGGGTTTATTAATTGCCGCTGTATTGGTGTTTGTTGCCCGACCTATTGCGGTGCTACCGGTGCTAAAGCTGTTTGGTTTTAATAGCCACGAAATGACATTGGTATCCTGGGTTGGCCTACGTGGTTCGGTACCGATTATTCTGGCTATTTTCCCGTTGATGTTTGGCCTGGCCAGTGCTGAGCTGATTTTTAACGTAGTGTTTTTCGTAGTGTTAATTTCGGCAACCTTACAAGGTTCTACACTGGCGTGGGTGGCGCGCAAACTAAAGCTGATAGAACCTTTGCCAGCTAAAGCACCGGCGACGCTCGAAATCACTGCGCTTGGTGAAGTGGATGCCGAAATTGTTGAGTATACCTTGTCGGATAACTCACGGGCAGTAAATCGGCGCTTAGCCCGCATGGCGCTGCCAGAAGGCGTAGTCGTGGCCATGATTACCCGACAGGAAAAAGTGATACCACCGCGCGGTTCAACCGTGCTGCAGGCCAGAGACCATCTGTTTGTGGTGATGAAAAACGACTATAAAGCTGTTGTGGAGCAAGTTTTTGCCGACAAAGGCTTTGAGCCACTAAAAGCGGTAAGCGAATTTCGTTTAAAAGGCACCAGCACCCTGGCTGATATTGACTGGTGTTTTGGTTTTGATTTAACCAGGTGCCATGCCGATATGTCGCTGGAGCAGTTGTGTAAACAGCACTTGGCTGGCGCTGTATCAGAGCAGCAACAATTCTCCATTAATCAGTATCAATTTACTGTGGCCGAGATGGTCGGTGAACGAGTGACTACGGTATTACTCAGTGTCGCTGCGCCAGTACAAGCTAGTACGGAATTACTTGATACCGGTAATTCGGTGTAGGATGTGAGATCAAGCCAGTGATTGAATCCCCCTGTGTTGCCTGTTGCCGGCTTAACAGTGACAAAGTCTGTGTCGGCTGTTATCGTCATATTACTGAAATAGTTGACTGGAACCGGCGTACGGACGATGAAAATGCGGCTATATTACAACAAGTTGCTATAAGAAAACGTCAGACTGAGCACTCAGGAAATAACGGCGGTTGCACCAGCCCAATTACTCAGGCTGAGTGGCTGGCGGCAAAACAACAGGTACGTAACCGTTGAGGAATAACTATGCTTGACTGGCAGCTTGTGTTGAATATCAGCCCCTTTGCCTGGGCAGAACTGGGGACAGCATTGCTGTGCGGCTTTATCATCGGTTTAGAGCGTCAACTGCGCGGCAAGCCCGCCGGTATCCGCACGTCTATTTTAATTGTCATGGGAACCTACGTTTTTATCGCTGCGTCCATGTCGGTTAACAGCAATATGACAGATCCGTCGCGGATCATTGGTCAGGTGATTACCGGTGTCGGTTTTCTGGGGGCCGGCGTTATGCTGGCCCGCGATGGTATGGTGTTGGGGGTGACATCAGCAGCGACCATCTGGGTATTGGCGGCCATTGGCGTTTGCATCGGCATCGGTCAGGATCTGGTCGCAATTAAACTATCGGTACTGGTTGTGGCTGTGCTGGTTGGTATTGATATCCTGGAGAACTCGTCTTCAGCTATGCGCCGTGGCGTGCATCGCACGTACAACGAATGGCTGCACCGCTCAAATGGCAGTTTGTTTGGCCGGCGTAAAGACGACACGCCAGCAGCGGGGGCAGATATTGATGATCCAAGTTAATATCAGTGCCATTAAGTTAGGCTAGTATGCTGAATAATATAATTAAAAAGAGGCAATTTAATGCTTGAGGCAATCTGGATAGGGTTTGCTTTTTCTCTGGGGTTGGTGGTGCGCGCCATCGGTTTACCGCCATTAGTCGGCTATTTACTGGCAGGTTTTGTGATCTCTGCCACTGCATCTGATCTGAATCTACCGCCTGAGGGGCCGTCGATCATTCACCATGTTGCCCACCTGGGCGTGTTGCTGCTGCTGTTTACTGTGGGTCTTAAGCTTAATGTACGCAGCCTGGGTAAACCTGAAGTGCTGGGCGGCAGCACGCTGCACTTTGTGCTATCGATAGTACTGACATTACCGGCCGTGCTGTTTATTTTTGATGTCAGCTGGTATCAGGCGTTGATGCTGGCAGTCGCCCTGGCATTTTCCAGTACAGTGCTGGCGGCAAAAGTGCTTGAAGGGAAGCGCGAAATACGGGCATTTCATGGTCGTGTCGCTATCGGTATTCTGATCATGCAGGATTTACTGGCCCTGCTGGTGATGAGCCTTGCCAATGGCACGACGCCGTCGCCCTGGGCTCTGCTGGTTTTTGCGTTGCCGTTACTGCGGCCACTACTTTACAAACTGCTCGATGCCAGCGGCCATGAAGATTTGTTGATCCTGTTTGGCTTGATGCTGGCGTTGGTAATTGGTGGGCAGGGCTTTGAACTGGTGGGGTTGAGTTCAGAACTGGGGGCTCTGGTATTTGGCGCCATGCTGGCTAAGCATCAGCGCGCCGGCGAGCTGTCTAAATCGCTGTGGAGTATTAAAGAGTTTTTTCTGGTCGGCTTCTTCCTGCAGATTGGGATAGATGGTTTACCGGATGCCAATGCCTGGTTGTTTGCCGGTGTCATGTCACTGTTATTACCGTTAAAAGCACTGCTGTTCTTCCTGCTGCTTATCCTGTTTAAACTACGTGCGCGTAGTGCATTTTTAACCAGCATCAGCCTGACGAATTACAGTGAGTTCGGTCTGATTGTCGCCAGCGTTGTGCTGCCTGAGTGGTTAATTCCGCTGGCACTGACAGTGGCAATATCTTTTGTGATTTCAGCACCGCTGAACCGGATGGCGCACCCGCTGTATGACCGGCTGTGCAACTGGCTGCTGAAATTTGAGCGCAATATCCATCATCCCGATGAACAACCGGTATCGCTTGGTGATGCGCAAGTACTCATTATGGGGATGGGACGAACCGGCAGTGCGGCGTATAATTATCTGAAAAATACCCGTAAAATCATTGCAATGGATTCAGACCCGGCCAAAGTGCGAGAGCATCAGCGTAAGGGGATCAATATTTTCTATGCTGATGCCGAGGATCAGGTGTTCTGGCAGGATTTGAACTTTGGTGACGTTGAAGCCGTTATTCTCAGTATGAATGACGTGGAAGCCAAGATGATTGCAGCCAGAAAGCTGAGAAATGCCGGTTTTAAAGGCTTTATTGTCTCGCACAGTATGCACGATGATGAAGCGCGTGACATTATCGCCGCCGGTGCTGATCAGACGTATCTGACCATGTCAGAAGCCGGGGTGGGGATCGCCGAGCATGTTAAACAACATTGTTTTGCTGTAGTGGCGAAATAGCTAAAAAAATAAGGCGCCTGAAGGCGCCTTATTTTTACAGAATTTAATGCAGCAATTAGCTTGCGCTACGCTCTTTGATAGCAGCGATAATTGGTGATGAACCGAAACCATTGCTGGTTGCCCATTCGATATCGCCTGACGCGGCAACCTGGCTGCCTGGTAACTGGCTGATGATAAAGCCTGCAGTGTCAGCGGCGTTATGTTTAATCGCGTGGCGGATCAGTGGTAAACCGTCACATACTACACCGTCGTACACGTTGCGTAAGCGTAAGCGGTTGTCAGACAGCGTTTTACGCAGGTTGTTTTTGCTGTCAGCAGCAACATAAGAACAGATTGATTGTGCCAGCTGATCGTCAGCTGCAACTGGAGTGCTGATAAATGAAGTGGCTGCGATAACAGTAGCTAAAGAGATTAGTTTGGCTTTCATAGTCTTGCTCCAAAATGAGTTAGTTCACAATCATTAATTAAGCAGTTTCAGTCATTTGAACTGCTTACTACGAAAGGACATGCAGCATGTCGAGTAACTCTGACAGAGCAGAATAAACATCGCATTTGCGACGGCAGCCCAGCTATCGTAGATACTGCATAAGGGCAGTAACCTTAGACCTGAAGCTTTGCGTGTACACCCTTTCGGGTGACTTGCCTTTCGAGCGTGCGCATTCTAATGAACGGTTATTTTTTATGCAAGCTTAATTTTAACTGAATTGAAATTATTTTTAGATTTAACTGGTTATACCTGTTAGCCGGTAGAGCGCAGCATATTGTCGCTGTGTGCCAGGCTAACATTTATCGCCAGTTTCACCGCATCTACCGCCAGGCTGGTACTGAGGCTGGCGCTACCCGGTAGTCTGCTGGCTTGGGCGGGTGAAAGCGGTACCTGCATAAGGCCACCATGCAGGCTGATATTCTGATGTTTAATGTAGTGCATTAAACCGTAAAACAGATGGTTGGCGACAAAAGTGCCCGCGCTGTATGACAACCTGGCAGGTAAAGCATGGCTGTGCAGCGTATCGACGATCGCACTGACCGGCAGGTTGCTGAAATAGGCCGCCGGGCCATGCTGTGCCGTCAGGGTGTCTCTGGGTTGTTGCTGGTGGTTATCAGGCTCACTGGCATCGTTGATATTTAATGCCACTTTTTCAATACGAATATCAACATTGGCGCGGCACTGATTAATCAGCAGCATGTGCGCAGGTTTAAATTGTGTGATGAGCTGCTCAAGTACCGTCAGGCTGTGCTTGAAAACGCAGGGCAGTTGCTGAATGTTTATCTGATAATCTTTGCCCACTGGCCAGTTTTCCAGGCTAAGCAGCTGCTGGTATAACTCTGAATCGTCAATTCTTGCCGGGTTATCTATCACCGCAATCAGTATGCTACGCATATGACAGTACTCCTTTACTTATCCTTAAACCGCTAACTCAGGTTCAGCTTACTACACAGCGCTTCAGACTGACAGGTCAAGCTTTATCAGCGCCGAGACGGCATCTTGCCAGCGCTGATAAAGCTTATCTGCGTCATGGGTTGTAATACGTGGCTGAAACTGCCAGCCTGCTTGCCAAACCTGCTCAATATCATTAACACTGCTGAAGTAACCAAGCTCGCAGGCCGCAAGAAAAGCAGCCCCCAGTGCAGTGGCGTCTGTAGTATGGCACCGGGTCAGGCGCGTTTGGGTCAGGTCAGACAATGCCTGCAGATACCAGCGGTTCGCTGTCATACCGCCGTCAACCCGCAGGCTGTCCACGGCTATACCATCCTGGGCAATCGCTGTCAGCAGGTCACGGCTTTGATAGGCCACACTGCAAAGTGCTGCAGCAGCAAGCTGTGGCCGGCCTGTATCGCGCGTCATGCCAAACAGGGCGGCTTTTATTTCGGGTTGCCAGTATGGCGTGCCAAGGCCGGTAAACGCCGGGATCAATAACTCTGTTTGTTTATAATGGCTTTGCTGTGCAAGTACTTCGGTTTCACCTGCTTCGGTGATGACACCCAACTTATCGCGCAGCCACTGCACGGTAGCACCTGCCATAAAAATACTGCCTTCGAGGGCGTAGGTGCTGCTGCCGTTGAGTCGCCAGGCCAGTGTAGTTAACAGTTTATGCTGGCTGTTGATGATCTGCTCACCGGTGTTTACTACGGCAAAACAGCCGGTGCCATAAGTACTCTTCGTCATACCGGTTTTAACACAGGCCTGACCAAGCAGGGCGGCCTGCTGATCGCCTATCATACTCAGCACCGGGATAGCGGCGCCAAACAGTTTGCTGTCGGTCACGCCGAACAGGCCAGCGTTGTCTTTCACCTCTGGCAATAACGCTGAGGGAATATCAAATAGCTTAAGCAGCTCATCGTCCCAGCACTGGCTGTGGATATTAAATAACAGGGTGCGGCTGGCATTACTGGCATCTGTTGCATGCACTTTGCCACCGGTCAGCTGCCACAGCAGGTAGCTGTCCACAGTGCCAAAGCACAGCTCAGCGTTTTCTGCCTGCTGTTTTGCGCCAGCGATATGTTGTAGTAACCAGCTTAGCTTGGTGGCGGAGAAATAAGGATCTGCTACTAATCCGGTCTTTTGCTGCAACAATGCTTCAAGGCCCGCATCTTTTAGCTGCTGGCACTGATTGCTGCCCCGCCGGTCTTGCCAGACAATTGCAGGGTGCAGCACCTGACCCGTTGTTTTGTGCCACAGCAAAGTGGTTTCGCGCTGGTTAGTGATACCAATGCCGGCAATGTCTGACGCGCTAAGCCCGGCTTGTTGCAATACGCTGGTTATGCAGTTGTACACCGACTGCCAGATCTGTTCAGGGTTTTGCTCGACCCAGCCGGGTTTGGGGTAGCTAAGTGGCAGCTCCTGCTGAGCACTGGCGACTGCTTGCAAGGCAGTAGTGTAAATGATGGCGCGGCTTGAGGTGGTGCCCTGATCAATTGCAAGTATATATTTGGACATGACAGATGCATTTAGCGTTATGCTTAAGTTATTGTGCAGCCTAGCAGTAAAACAGGCTAAAGCCTATGCCAACGAGATGGAGTGAATATGATCGTAACCTTTAAATCTAAAGCCAGTGGTGATTTGATTTACTTCAAAGATGCGGCTTTACGGCTGCTGGACCTGATGGGCCGTGATGAAAAAGTGCCCTCGGCGCTGTATGCCGAAGACGTACCGGCTGCACTGCAGCAGCTGCAACAAGGCCTGGCAGAAATAGCGGATAAAGAGAATGCCAAAGCGCAGCAACAGGAAGATGGACAGACAAGCCCTGATGGCAAAACGTACATCAGCCTGAATATCAGGGCGCTGCCTTTACTGGATATGCTGCAAAAGGCACAGAAGAAGCAGTGTCCGGTATCCTGGGAGTAACACTGCGCCTTCCTGCTGCGCGCTGCGGGCTTGGCTAACAGCCGTCAGGGCGCGGCAGTGTCAGGCTAACCAACAGCCCACCGGCATTATTGCGCAAACTTATCGTGCCGCCGTGCGCTTCAATAATATCGCGGCATAGTGTCAGGCCAATACCGGAACCGGTGGTTTTGCTGGTATAAAACGGTATCAGCACATGTTGTAGTACTTCGGCTGGAATTCCGCCGCCGCCGTCCTGTATGCACAGCGTCAACAGGTTGTTTTGCTCAAGCAGGCGCAAGCTGATGTGTTCTGGTGGTGAGCCTGATTCGTGGGCGTTTTTCAGTATGTTCAGCAACAGCTGAGTCAATTGCTGGGGATCGGCCTGCCACTGCAGAGCAGGCAATTGACCGAGCAGTTCAAAATCGTATTGATCCTGTAGCTGGTTTATCAAACGCGGCCAATTTACCGGCGCCAGTTTGGGTGTCGGTAACTTAGCAAACTGAATGTAAGCCTGGACAAACTGGTTTAAATGCAGACAACGCTCACTTATGGTGTCAAACAACTGGCTCAATGCAGCCAGATGCTGCTGATCAGCCATTGTTTTTCCGGAGAAGGCCAGCGATGACAGCGGCGCCAGCGTGTTATTTAACTCGTGGCCGATAACCCGCAGCAGTTTTTTCCAGGCATTCAATTCTTCGCGTTGGATCTCGCGCGTAAGTGGTTTTAATAAATACAGCCAGTGTAGTTTTTGATTAAGCTGAAACTGGCTGACGGACAAATGCCATACGCTTTGCTCGGCATTATCCAGCCTTATCAACCCTTGCTGGCGGCTGTTCAGCGCGTTATGCAGCTCGGGTTTATCTGTAGCCACTGTCGCCAGCTTGCTGCCATCAAAGGCTTTGCCCTGATGCAAAAGCACGCGCGCCGCAGGATTACTCATCAGTACCGTATTGGCTGCGTCGGTCAACAGCAGGGCGGTGGGGCTGCTTTGCAAAACAGTATCAAGCAGCAGTTCACGTTGATATAAGGTGGCGCGCTCAGTGCGCAGCTGCGCTGACATCTGGTTAAGGCTGTCAGCTAATGGCTTAAGCTCGTGCATTTTCAGCTGGTTTGCATTGGTATTAAAGCTGCCATCCTGCAGGTTTTGTGCATGCAGGATAAGCGCCTGAATTTCGCGCTGCAGTGGCTGCACAGCGCGTTGCAGCAGCAATGCCAGCACAATAAAAAACAGACAAATCCCTGCTGTCAGCGCTGTATCGGGGCCTAAATAATACTGCTGTAATATCAGCGCCAGCACCGTCAGCGCGGCGCATATCAGATTAAGCCGGCTTTGACTGGTTAGTTTAGCCGGCCGGAAATAACGGTCAGGGCGCATCGATGCCATAATGCTCCATACGCCGGTACAGTGCCTGTCGACTGATACCAAGCTGTTTGGCAGCACGTGACACCACACCACCGGCTTGCACTAATGCGTGCTCTAACTGAGTACGGTCAATATCATCGAGTGAGCGTTTAGCGCTGCTGCTGTTATCCGGCAACCCCAGGTCGGCACTTTGGATTTCGGCGCCGGTACTTAACAATAACGCCCGCTGACATACATTTTGCAGCTCGCGCACATTGCCAGGCCAGCTGTATTGTTGCAAAAGCTGTGATGCCTCGCTGCTTAAGCTCTTTCTGCCAGAGAGAAAAAACTGCGCCAGAGGTAAGATGTCGTCCGGACGTTCACTAAGTGCCGGCAGCGCCAGTTGCACCACGTTAATACGGTAGTATAAGTCTTGCCGGAATTGTCCCTGCGCGATAGCGTTGGTTAAGTCAGTGTTGGTGGCGCTTATAAGCCTGATATCGGCTTTTCGCGTGACACTGGAACCCAGCCGCTCATATTCGCCGGTTTGTAATACCCGCAGCAGCTTGGCCTGGCCGGCCAGTGACAGGTTACCAATTTCATCAAGGAACACGGTGCCGCCATCTGCGGCTTCAAAGCGGCCGATGCGGGTTTTACTGGCGCCGCTGTATGCGCCGGCTTCGGCGCCAAATAGCTCTGCTTCCATTAAATCGGCGGGCAGGGCGCCCATGTTCACTTTGATAAAAGGTTTCAGTTTGCGCTCAGAGTTGGCATGCAGCACATTGGCGATGCCTTCTTTACCTGCGCCGTTGGGGCCGGTAATTAATACTGCGGCATTCGACGGTGCCAACTGCAACGTCATTTGCAGCAACTGCTGCATCTGGCTGCTGGCAAATACCAGGTTACACAGATCTTTGCCAGCAAAAGCAGCCTGGCGTTGCTGCTCGCTGCGCTGTTGCTGCTCGGTTAACTGCTTAAGTTTCAGCGCATTGGCTACTGTTAACAGCAGGCGCTGATCATCCCAGGGTTTGGCAATATAATCAGTGGCCCCGGCTTTAACCAGCTCGACCACCATTTCCAGTTGAGTCCAGGCCGTCATCAGCACAACAGGAATGGCCGGATACTGCTGACGTAGCTGGTAAAACAGCGCTTTACCTTGCTCGCCCTGCATCTGGCCGGCGCTGAAGTTCATATCCTGCAGAATAAGGTCAGTGTTGTGCTGCGCCAGTATTTGCCAGGCTTGCTCTGGCGTAGCGGCACACTCTACCTGATACCCCTGCAGCACAAACAGTGTCTGCAGGGCCTGGCAGATAGGCTGATTGTCATCAATAACCAGTATTTTCAGCATAGTTTATAAAGCTTTAGTTGCTGTTGCCGGTGATATCCGGGTGGCGATGGCCGCAGGATACCATGTTGCCACAGTCACGCATACCAGCAGGATCAGACTGGCCAGTAGCGGCAGATATAAATCCAGCGCCGGTATCGTAATCACCTGCGACAGGGCTTTATTTAGCAGCAGCGCGCAACCAATACCGAACAAAGCGCCTATGGCTGTACATAGCCAGTTTTCGCTCAACAGCTCGAGAAAAATCACTTTTTTACTGGCGCCCAGCGCACGTTTTACACCAATTTCCTGCTGCCTTTTAAGCGCATGAAAATGCGTACTGCTATAGCTTGATACCATAGTAACCAGCAGCATCAGCGCACTTAATAATGCCAGCAGTGTTGCCAGGCCATATTCGTTGCGGTATAGCCGCTGATACTGCTCTGCTAAAGTACGAACATGCAGTATTTCAATATTGGGTTCGACGTTACGCAGTACTTTGTCCACTTGTTTGCGCACATTTTCCGCCTGTCCCGGTTGCACCCGCAGCAGTATGCCGTAGCCCCAGTCGACACTGTAAGGCGGTGCCACCTGAATATTGTTAAACATAATGTTCGTGCCGTGTCGTTGACCATAAAAATCAGAGACCACCGCTGCCACCCGGCCACGGTTCAGCTGCTGGCCCACTGCCGGTTTACCGGCAAACAGTTTATCGGCCAGGCTTTTGGTGATCACCACATCCGGTTGTACCGGGTTATCCAGTGACACCGAATGCTGTGGCAGCTCGCCCTGCAGCACGTCGCTGTTTAGCACGTTGAAAAAGTCTTTCGATACAAAGTACATTGGTACCGAGGGCTGGTTAGTACGGTCTTCCTCGCCATCGATATAAACATTGCCGTTGTTACCACCCTGCAAAATGGCCGACTGGTTGGTGTAGGCCGCTGCAATGACACCAGGCATTGCCTGTACCGCATCAAGCTGGCGGTTTAGCAGTTCTTCCAGCGCCGGGTACACCCGAAGTGATGCCATGGTTGGTTTGAGTTGTACCAGCAGGGTGTTGTCCACATCCAACCCGGTAGGCTGGTTCAGCTGCTGATGAGTTTGCTTGGCCAGCAAAATGCTGTTGAGTAACAGGGCCAGTGTCATTGCCAGTTGTAACAGCAGCAAACCGGTTACTACTTTGCGGCTGAACAATACTTTGAAAAGTAGATAAAAAGACATTGTTATTATTCCTTAAGCTGCTGATTGAGTGAGCCAAAAGAGGCGCGTAGTGAAGGGTACAGCGTTACCAGGTAGCTACAGATAACAGCCACCGTCAGCAGGCCTAACAGCAGCGTTAAATCCCAGTCGGAAAACAGTCTGTTGGCTGGTAGCAAATTATTCATCAGCTTAATACCACCATAACCGGTCAGCAGAGCGCCACTGATGGTAAACAGCGCCATGATCAGCACATCTGCCAGCATTTGCAGTTGTAACTGGCTGCGGCTGGCGCCCAGCGCACGGCGCAAACTGAATTCATACTGGTTACTCAGATAGCGGTTTAAAGACAGGTGGCTGGCATTAAACAGGCATACCAGCAAGAACAATAAGGTTACCAATGCAAAGGCTTTGATATCGCTGCTGTCACCACCAAAATAGCTGACGATATCCCGCATCGCGACCAGTTGATTATTGGGTGGCGATGGATGACGGCCGGCAGCTTTTTCATCCTGCACCAGATTGGTCATAAACTGGCGGTATGCCTGCTGCTGGGCGGGGGTGTCGAGTTTTACCCAGTACTGTAGCTGATGCAGCGCACCGGTGCGGCCCTGAGTGCTTAACTGGCGATAGTCAGTGTCGTCGAACGTTTGTGATTGGCTGTTGGACAGATAATTCATGTCGTAACCGGTTTCCAGCGGCAGGTAGATATCATCTGCCTCGCTTAAGTGATTACGGTTATTGGCATCGTACAGCCGCGGCAGCATTTGCCAGTCATCCAATACGGCACTGACGGTCACGTTGCGATCATCCAGCAGCAATTTTTCACCGACAACGTCGCTTTTACCAAATAACTTCTGAGCCGTCGCTTTGGTTAAAATCACTTCCGGCCGCGCACTGTTATCCGGCCAGATACTGCCGTGCAGTACGGGTACATCAAACATGGCAAAAAAGTCGCGCTGCGTAACGCGGATACTGACTGGCAGCGGCGTTTGATCGGCTCGCTGGCGCAAATAGCCATCGGCGCTGTACATTGCAGCGGCTTGGCTTGGAATATCCGTCTGGCTTAGCTTTTCAACATTGCTGTAGCTCAGTACCCTAGGGGTTCTGCAGTCAGTGCTGCATTCATACGGCACCAGATTCAGCATCGGGAAAAACAACTTATCGCTTTTTTCAGGCAGCGGATCGCTGTTTAGCTGGTAGTAAAACGTGGCGTTGGCAAAAAACACCCCCAGGCCAACACTGAGAATAAAAATGGTCAGCGCATACGGCAGCGGTGCACGGCGGATGCTGATCAGGCTGACTTTCAGATAATAAATAAACTGTTCCATTGCCGGCTCCTTAAGCGCTTTGTGCTGCCAGCGGGTCATACAGCACTGCATCGCTGAGCTGACCGTCGATGATTTGAATATGTCTGCCGGCGCGGCGCGCCTGATCCGGGTCATGTGTCACCATTAAAATGGTGCAACCCTGCTGATTAATTTGCTCCAGAAGCTCCATAACCTGGCGGGCCATTAATGAATCCAGATTACCAGTTGGCTCATCTGCCAGCAAAATACGCGGCTGGCCGGCGATAGCACGGGCAATGGCCACCCGTTGCTGCTGACCACCGGACAATTGGCTGGGCAGGTAGCTGCGCCGCGCGTGCAGGCCTACCAGCTCCAACGCCTGTTCAATCCGCTGTTTGCGCTGTGCCGGTGTTAAGCCGCGGTAGCGCAGCGGCAGCTCAATATTATCATAGATGCTGAAATCTTTAATCAGGTTAAAGCTTTGAAAGATAAAACCTATTTTTTCATTACGCAATTTAGACAGCGCAGCATCAGATAACCCCTTTACCGATTTACCATCCAGCTGGTAGCCGCCTTCGTCAAACTGCTCCAGCGTGCCGAGAATGTTCAGCAGCGTAGATTTGCCAGAACCGGAAGGGCCAGTCAGCGCAGCGAATTCGCCTTCATTAATCTGTAAGCTGATATCGCGCAGCGCATGGGTTTCAATCAGCTCGGTGCGGAAAATTTTACTTAAATTCGTTAGCGTTATCATATCGTTATCCTTAATTTTTAATTTAGATTGACCCGGTTTTGGTCTTTAAAGTCGGCTAAATTTGAAATGACCCATTGTTCGCCCTCGCTGGCACCGTCAAGTATTTCTACCCATTGCACCGATAAAGCGCCAAGTTCGATGTTTTTGCGTACCGCCTGATTGTCCAGGACCTGATAGGCCTGACGACCACCACCTGAGCTGATAAATTCACCACGGGCAATCTTCAGCACATCGGTTTTATGCTCAAGGATGACGCGGGCCGTTAAGCGCTGGCTCTGACGCAGGGCGGTGCTGTCAACGTCGTCAAAACGTACCCGGGCACTGACCTGGTTATTGCGCACTTCAGGGGCGATATTACTGATAACGCCGTTTAATCGCTGGCTGCCGATGCTTACTTCTACCTGCTGGCCAGGCAGTAAGTCGCGGGCATAGCTTTCCGGCACAGCCAATTCAGCTTCGTAGCGGCTTAAGTCGATTACCGTTAACAGGGCTTGCCCTGGCAGCACATGGCTTTGCTGCTCTACCAGCCAGTTGCCCAGCTGGCCGGTCACCGGCGCCGTGATATTAAGGGCGGTCACTTTACGTTCCAGCTCATTAACCACCAGCTGCTGGCGGTGGATATCCTGCGTGCGTGAGCTTTGCTCAAAGCTCAGCTTGTCTTTGGCTAGTTCTACTTTGCGTTTGGCGTGATCAAACTCCAGCTCGGCTTTGGTCAGGTTATCGGTGGCGATATCAAAATCCAGTTTGCGGATCACGCCAAGTTCAATCGACTGCTGTGCGCGCTCAAGCTCGCGCCGGGCCGCCAGCAAATTAACCTGGGCGTTATTCATTACCTGTTCCATATCCAGCTGTTGCTCGCGCGCTGCAAGTGCAGCACGTTCTGCTTCAGAGCGCATACCCTCAAGTACTGCCTGCTGTTGCTGTAAGTCATTCTGTAGCGCCGGGCTACTGATGGTGGCAAGCAGGTCGCCTAAGGTAACGGCTTCACCCGGTTGCTTAAATAACTGCACCTGGCCGGTTTCCTGGCTGTACAGTGTTGGTGCATTGGCAGCAACAATCCGGCCTTGTACGGCGATATCACGCACTAAATCACCGCGCTGTACTGTGGCAAACTGCATTTGTGAGCGCGGCAGTACTAAACTGGCGGTTTCGCCAATGGAATTAAAAAAAGCCGCTGCCAGCACTATTACGGTGCCGGCAATAGCGGCGGCAGGGAGAACGCGGCGCAGCAGCGTTTTAGCCGGACGCTGAATGATGTTGTCCTGTGTTTCGGTACCCTGGATCATTGTTATTGGTGTCCTTTATGTGTTGCTAAGCTGCAGTGTTATAGCAGTATTAATGCCAAAATTTAAGTGATTGTTTTTAAATGATTATTTTTGGTTTGATGTGTGTTTGGCAGTGTCCGCGGACACTTTGACTGTCCGCACAGGCTTTGCGGACAACACTTGCCAAAACAACTGCTTAACGTAGAATCGGTCACACACAGCGCAGTGTCGCAAAACCAATAAATAACGCGGGTGCTTGATATGGATGTAACAGAGCCAACAAAGTGTGATAACTGCCACACCGTCTTACATGGTGCGTTTTGTCATCAATGTGGCCAGGAGAAGAAGAGTTATATCCGTAATGTCAGTGGTGTGGTTACCGAGTTTTTCGGTGAATTCAGTAACTGGGACACCCGGGTCTGGCAAACGCTGATCCCATTGTGGTTCCGCCCCGGCTTTTTAAGCCGCCGCTATGTTGCCGGCCACCGCGTGCCGTACGTGCCGCCGCTCAGGCTCTATCTGTTTACCTCTATCATTACATTTTTGATTTTCGCCCAGCTGGTACCAGACGTACCGGTAACGGTTAACTCGGCTGCAGAGCAACTGGAAAATGCCACCAGCCAGCCTACAAGCACCTTTTCACAAGTGATGGCCGATATTAAGCGCGATATCGAGCAGGAAAAGCAGCAACAACAGCAACAACAGAAGCCATTTGATAGCTCGATTGGGTTTTTATCCGACAGTGCCCAGGCTGAGTTTGATAAAAAGCTGGAAGCGCTGATTGCTAACCCCAAGCTGGCAATTAACAAGTTTTTCAGTCTGGCACCGCAGATGATGTTTTTACTGCTGCCGCTGTTTGCGCTGCTACTGAAGTTGCTGTACATCCGCTCCGATCGTTACTACATGGAGCATTTAATTGTTGCGCTGCATAGCCACAGCTTCATCTTACAAATGTCGGCGCTGTATCTGGGGCTGAACACAATGTCGGCGGCAGCCAGCTGGCCGTGGCTGGCTGACATTAGTGGATTTCTGGCGTCGGTAACGCTTATCTGGATCCCGGTTTATCTGTTTTTATGTCAGAAGTTTTACTATCAGCAAGGCTGGCTCAAAACCACACTGAAGTTCTGGTTAACCAGCTCTTTGTATAACGTGTTATTTATTACTGCGATTATTGGGCTGATTATTCTAAGTATTCTGTGGTCGTAGCAAATCTGCTGTCGGGTACCTGCCATGCGCAACTGAGTTTGGCTGGCAAATAAGATAAGTTTATTAAACAGTTTCGTAATAGGCTTGGCGTTCCGTTAGGGCAAAAATTTCAACAAACTGTCAGTTCGTTGATTTTTATAACCCCGGGATGCCCTTTAATGCTTACAGCGACAAGCGTAAAAAACATTAAACGCCGTTTCAGGCATATAGTTTTGCTCAGCACTGTTACCGCGGTTTGTGCTTGTAGTAAAGCGCCGGCGCCGCGTTCTGACAGCAACATTACAGAAGCGGATACCACCGCGCCTTCGCACTTTGATAATCCGATCATTAAATACGATACCCAGGACCCGACAAACGAGGTCGGCGAGTTTATTTATACTGCCGATCCTGCCGTGATGGTGACAGACGACACCGTGTATTTGTATAGCACGCATGATGAGCAGCATGCAGAGGGTAAAGATTATCGCATGTACGACTACCGGCTCTGGACCAGCAAAGACATGATCAACTGGCAAAATAAAGGTGCTGTGTTCCGGGCGGCGGATTTTAGCTGGGCCCGCACCGATGAGAAAACCGGTAACGCCTACGCACATCATGTGATTGCGCACAAAGATAAATCAGGTAAGGCGCGGTATTATTTCTATGCGGCCGTAGAAGGTGGCCAAACGGGAGGGCAATTTGGCTTTTCCATTGGTGTTGCCGTATCAGATAGCCCGCAAGGCCCTTTTACCGATCCGCGTGGCATGCCGATGATCTTGCTTGAAGATACCGCAGCGTATAAAGACCATAGCTGGCGCAATATCGACCCGGCGGTGTTTATTGACGATGATGGCAGGGCTTACCTTTACTGGGGCAATAAGCAACTATGGTGGGTTGAGCTTGAACCCGATCTGATACACCTGAAAGGCGAAAGTTACACGCTGGATGCCGACGCAAAGATGCAAAACCGCAGTACCGAGCTGGTCGAAATTCATACCGTTGATACCTTACCCAATTTTGAAGAAGCACCTTATGTATCAAAGCACAACGGTATTTACTATTTACTGTATGCAGCGGGCTTCCCTGAAAGTATTGCCTATGCCACCAGTTCATCGGCTACCGGGCCGTGGCAGTACCAAGGCGTCATCCTGCCGCCGCTGCCGGGCACTACCACTATTCACCCGGCGATGTTTGATTTTAAAGGCAACACCTATCTTGCCTATCACAGTGCTGACCTGCCCGGTGGTGGCAGTTATCGCAGATCAGTCAGTGTAGACAGAGTGTATTTTAATGACGATGGCACCCTGAAGCCTATAGTACGCACCGCGAAATAAAAAAGGATACTGTTGGTATGAACCTGATTGAAAAACGCCTTGGTAAGCCCTTGTTTGAACTACCTAGCGTAAAATGTAACGTGCTTAACATAGTCGTGCTGCTAACAGTGTGTTTATTTTCCGTACCAGTGACAGCCCAGGCGGACGATAGCATGACAGTGATTGCTACACCTGAGCAAACTGATGCTATTGATATTGGTACCGGGCCGCTACCTGGCGCTAAGGTGCAGGAGGCGTGGCATTCACAGTATGGCAGCCGGTTTGCGCGTAATGTTACGGTGGCCACGCTAACGCCTTTTTTGCCTGAGCCGGCAAATGCCAGTGGCGCTGCGGTTATCGTGGCGCCAGGCGGCGGCTTTCGCACCCTGTCAATGGAGAACGAAGGCTGGAATGTGGCCCAGGCGCTTGCCAGACAGGGCATTGCCGCCTTTGTGCTGAAGTACCGTTTAAACCAGACCCCGTCTGAGATGGC
>NZ_DATCSY010000299.1:0-11167 GCF_036568245.1 Rheinheimera sp.
ACTGATACCGGCAACGTTACTACAAAACCTGGCAGACAGAAGTGAGCTGCGAAATGCTGTGGATAGTCTTGCGTTAACCGGAGTGGAATCAGGTAGCAGATACACAGCGGTTATTACATCTTTAATTGCCGTGATGCATCAAATCGAAGAAGGGATTGTTGATCTTGATGCCATCCGAAGCATGACAGTGCTTAATCATTTTATGCAGATGAAAGAACGAGCCGGGCGGGAGCGGGCAATCGTTGGCGCTGCTTTGGGCCAGAATAATGCCGATGCGGCGTTATTGCATCGGTATAGTTCGAATGCGGGTGAGTTTGATGCTTATTTGTCTATGTTCAGGTTAGTCGCAACTGAACAGCAAATTTCGGCATATGAACGAAGGATGCAGGATCCCATTGTGGCGGAAGTAGCCAAAATGAAAGCGCAGCTTCTGGCAACACCGCAAGGTCAGGCTATAGGTCTTAGCAGTGAAACCTGGTTTACTAAGGCAACCGGGCGCATAAATAAAATGGCCGAGGTTGAGCGCGAGTTAGTTGCCACCGTAGCGTTGTTAGCGCAGGACAAATACCAGCAAGCTTATCGCGCGCTGTTGCTATCAGTCGGTATTGTGCTTGTATGTTTGTTGCTGGTCGTTCTGGTTACATACCTTATTGTCAGCAATATCAAATTAGCTGTTACCTGTGTGACCGATACGTTGCAGCAGCTAGCGGTCCGCAATCTGACTGCTTCAGCTTTATATCAGGGTAGAGACGAGTTTGGGGCTATTACTGCAGCATTGAATCATATGAGTCATGAGCTTAAACAGGTCATGGCGGAAATCGGCAGCGCAGCCTCTCAGGTTGCTACTGCGGCAGAACAAGCGTCAGCGGTAACGTTGCAAACCAGCAAAGGTATACAGCAACAATTGCAGGACACGGAACAAGTTGTAACGGCGATGCATGAAATGAGCACGACAGTAAGAGATGTTGCCAGCAACACTGCTGAAGCGGCAGAGATGTCTGGCCAGGCTAATCATAGTGCAGAGCAAGGCAAGAAAGAGGTTAGTGCAACCTTATTACTGATCAGGGAACTATCAGAGCACACCACCCGCACAGCTCAAACAGTCGATCTGGTGAAAACCGAAAGCCGTGATATCACAGGTGTGCTGGATGTCATTCGTGGCATTGCTGAACAAACCAACTTACTGGCATTAAATGCGGCTATCGAAGCGGCAAGAGCTGGTGACCAAGGACGCGGATTTGCAGTCGTTGCCGCTGAAGTCAGGGTATTGGCTCAGCGCACTCAGGAAGCCACAGTTGATATTCAGAGTATGATTGAGCGTTTGCAGGTCGGTGCTGATAATGCTCAGCAAGCTATGCAAGTGAGTTTGCAACAAGCAAAAGACAGTGTAGAGAGAGTTGCTCAGGTAGGTGAGCGGCTGGAGGAAGTTAATCGTGATATCAATGCGATTAATGATATGAATACACAGATAGCTTCAGCTGCGGAAGAACAAAACTCTGTCGTTGAGGATATTAACCGCAATCTGACTAGTATTAACGACATTGCGGTACAAACCAGTGCTGGTGCAGAGCAAACCGCCATGACCAGTCAGGAACTGGCCAGGTTAGCTGAGTTACTACAGGATCAGGTACAGAGTTTTAAAATGTAAATAATTTGGGGGATATCGCTCATTATGAATACGTTGAGGTTCAAAGGTGCACTTCTGTTTATCTGGCTGATGCTCGCCAGCTTCGTTACTGTTGCCGAACAAGCTTATCGCCATGCAAATGAAACCATTGGTAGTGTGCGCGAAGTATACGATGGCAAATTGTACCCCGATATTCAGGTGAACACCTTTCGCAATATCGACCGCTTATTTCCCAGCCGCATTGTTAAGCGCGGCAACACAGTACTTGAGTTACCACAGAGCAAAAATCCGCTGCAGCAGTTCTCCTACGATGTCGATGGCAAGCAGTATGACTTGTACGATGTGTTGTCAATGAACCGTGTCAGCGGCATGTTGATTTTACACCACGGCGAGGTTGTGTTTGAAAAATACCAGTTGGGTAATGACCAGCATACACGCTGGATGTCGATGTCGGTGGCAAAATCAGTGACGGCGACACTGATAGGTGCGGCGATACAGGATGGCGCGATAAAAAATATCGATGACCCTATTGTGGATTACTTGCCTCGTTTTAAAAACACTGCTTATGACGGTGTCACGGTGCGCCAGCTGTTACAGATGCGGTCCGGGGTAGCGTGGAATGAAACCTATACCGACCCGGCGTCAGACCGCAGACGCATGCTGGAGGCGCAAATCAATCAGCAGCCGGGCGACATTCTGGATTTGATGGCCTCTTTACCGCGTGCAGCACAACCCGGCAGTGTGTGGAATTACAGCACCGGCGAGACTCAGGTTGCCGGCGCCCTGGTGCAGGCGGCAACAGGAAAGCCGGTAGCGGAGTATTTGTCAGAGAAAATCTGGGCGAAACTTGGTATGCAGGCTGATGCCAGCTGGTGGCTGGAATCGCCCGGCGGGCTGGAAATCGGTGGTAGCGGTTTGTCAGCAACAATGCGGGACTATGGCCGGTTTGGCTTGTTTTTACTGCATGACGGTATTATTAACCAGCAGCGGGTTTTGCCACAGGGCTGGCTTGATGCCGCCAGCAGTGCGCAGAGGATTAACGGTAAAAAGGTTGAGTATGGTTACATGTTGTGGCCACTGCATGGCCGGAGTTACGCTGCCGAAGGTATTTTTGGCCAGTATGTATTTGTTGACCCCGATAAACAGCTGGTAGTGGTGATGTTAAGTGCCCAGGCCAAGCCATTAAACCGTGCCCCTTTGGACGAACATACGTTTTTACGCGCCTTGTCAGCATATTTCCCAGATAGCAGTCATAAATAGCTGCGGTCATAAAATATTTTTGCGCGGGCAGTTGAAATACATATTTTGTATCCGCATATATCGTTTTATCGCGATATTTGAATTAATCGATTTTGTTATGGCAATTTCAGATACTACACAATTAACGGCTAAGCAGCTGGACGACATTATCAAGGCGCTGGCGCATCCGGTAAGGCGTAATATTTTGCATTGGCTGAAAACGCCTGAGCAATATTTTGCTGATCAGGACCATCCGCTTAGCCTCGGCGTTTGTGCCGGCAAAATAGAGCGTCAAACCGGCTTGTCGCAAAGCACGGTGTCGGCGCATCTGGCAACGCTGCAGCGTGCCGGGGTTATCAACAGCCAGAAAGTCGGGCAGTGGCATTTTTTTAAACGGGATGACGTGATGATCGGACAGTTTCTGGCGCAAATCAGTCATCAGTTATAGATAAGCAGTTTTAACAGCACAGGATATAGATATGGCAACCTTATTTGACCCAATACAGATCGGCGATTTACAGTTACCCAACCGCATTATTATGGCGCCTTTAACACGCTGTCGCGCCAGCGAAGGCCGCGTACCCAACGAATTAATGGCCGAATATTACACGCAACGCGCAACTGCCGGGCTTATTCTGACTGAGGCAACCTCTGTTACTCCTATGGGCGTGGGCTACCCGGATACGCCTGGGATCTGGTCAGATGCTCAGGTTGCAGGCTGGCGCAAAATTACTGATGCAGTACACAAAGCAGGTGGGCGCATTATGTTACAACTATGGCATGTGGGCCGTATTTCTGACCCGTTGTATTTAAACGGTGAGTTGCCGGTAGCGCCAAGTGCAATACAACCTGCCGGACATGTCAGTCTGGTGCGGCCGAAAAAAGATTTTGTTACCCCGCGTGCGCTTGAAACCTCGGAAATAGCAGGTATTGTCGAGGCCTACCGCAAAGGGGCTGAGAATGCCAAGCTGGCCGGTTTTGACGGTGTAGAAATTCATGGTGCTAATGGTTACCTACTGGATCAATTTCTGCAGGACAGTACCAATACCCGCAGCGACAATTATGGTGGCAGTATTGAAAACCGTGCCCGTCTGATGCTGGAAGTCACCGATGCCGTGGTTGACGTTTGGGGGGCTGGCCGTGTTGGAATGCATCTGGCGCCACGGGCTGATGCACATGATATGGGGGATTCACAACGAGCTGACACTTTCGGTTATGTTGCCAAAGAGCTCGGTAAGCGCGGTATTGCCTTTATTTGTGCCCGTGAAGCGCTTGCTGCGGACAGCCTGGGACCCATGTTAAAACAGCAGTTTGGTGGTGTTTATATCAGTAACGAAAAGTTTGATAAGGCATCAGCAAATCAAGCGCTGGCAGACGGCATTGCCGACGCAGTTGCATTTGGCGTACCCTTTATTGCAAACCCGGATCTGGTGCAACGTTTTGCAGCTGACGCAGCGTTAAACGCCGCAAAACCAGAGCTGTTTTATGCCAATGGCAAAGAGGGCTATACCGATTATCCGTTTTTGGTACAGTAGCTGTTATTAACAAAAAACCGGCATTTGCCGGTTTTTTTAATCTTATAACTCACGTTAGCGAGTGGTTAACCGCGATAGGGGTTATTGCTCAATCTGACAAACTGCGATAACAGCAATATTGCTGCAACAGCGGCATAAACGCACAGTGAGACCGCGCTCCAAAATGCCATGCTCTGGCCCAAGAACTGCCAGCGGGTATCGCCACAGCTACCAGTGGGTTCAAATACAGAAGGTAACCATTTATCCAGCGGCATCCACTGCGGAAAATCGGCAAACAGAGCACAGCTGAAAAAGCCTCCTTCGGCCAGCAGTTTCTCAATCTCCAGCAGCTCATTAGCCTGCATAACTCCAAAGAGTGCCGCTGCAAACATACCAAGCAGAGCAACAACACGTATTAGCATATTAGCGGGAGCAATTAACCCGATAATACCGGCCAGCAATACGCCTGCGAAGGCGCTACGCACATAAATACATTTGATGCATGGCTGCAGGTTCAGGCCATACTGGAAATACAGCGCGGTACCAAGCAACATCAGACATGACAATACTACCAAAGCCCAGCCCCAGCGCTTAGTAGATAAACGTTTGAAATAATGCAGCATTTTCTATCCTTCTGACGGGGATTTTTGTCAACTGCCGTTAATCTACGGCATTTATTGTCAATGTACAATCAGGCTGTTACCAATGGCTATTTTCAGGCGGTGACTTGTTAACTGTTGGCGCTCTGGTACAATCAGTGCAAATTTCTGAACAAGAAGACGGATAGATCCGCATGACTAATCTGATAAAAGCGCAAAGCCCGGCCGGGTTTGCTGAAGAGTATATTGTTGACTCGATCTGGAACGGTAAATTTGCGCCAGGCTCAATACTGCCTGCAGAACGTGAGTTGTCAGAGCTAATCGGTGTGACCCGCACCACTTTACGTGAAGTGTTACAACGGCTGGCCCGCGATGGCTGGTTAACGATTCAGCATGGAAAGCCAACTAAAGTAAATAATTTCTGGGAAACGTCGGGGTTAAATATACTTGAAACCCTGGCCCGGCTCGATGAAGAAAGAATGCCGGAGCTGGTAGATGAGCTGTTGTCGGCCCGTACCAATATCAGCGCTATCTACATTCGCGGTGCTATTAAGAACCATGCCCAGCAGGTGGTGGATATTTTTGCCGGTGCTGAAGCGCTGGAAGATACCGCCGAAGCTTTTGCTGAATTTGACTATAACCTGAACCACGAACTGGCACTGCATTCTGCTAACCGGATTTATGTGCTGATCCTTAATGGTTTTCGTGGTCTGTATAACAAAATTGCCCGCTTTTACTTTTCTCACCCGCAAGCTCGTGAGCTGGCGCGTAAGTATTATCACCAGATTAAACTGTACGCCGAAAATGGTAAGTTTGATGAAGTGGTGTTTGCCGTGCGTAAATACGGCAAAGAAAGTGGTCTGGTCTGGTCGGAACTAAGGCCGCAGATCCCAAAAGATCTGGTTGAATAACTCGTTAATACAAACCGCCTGAGGGCGGTTTGTTGTTTCTGGGCTACGCTAAAAACTTGAGCCTGGCGGGGATGCCGGTTATTATTGCAGGGAATAATATATTCCTTATGGTTATAAAAAGGGCCGGGCATGAGCAGCCAGCAGCGCGAAATTTATCTGGACAATAATGCTACTACGCCAGTGTTAGCGGTGGCTGCACAGGCCGCGATGCATGCGATGCAGCAGGGCTTTGGCAATCCCAGTAGCAGTCATGCTACAGGAATTAAAGCCAAAGCAGAGTTGGAGAGTACCCGCTCTTTGGCCAGGCAACTGATTGGTGCCAGTACTGGCGATATCGTTTTTACCTCCGGTGCCACAGAAGGCATTCAAACCTCTATTGTTTCAGCACTGATGGCTGCCCGAGAGCGGGGATTAACGGGCCCCAAAACACTACTACTGTATGGCGCTACTGAGCATAAGGCGGTGCCGGAAAGCCTGAAACACTGGAATAAGGTATTGCAGCTTAATGCAACGGTAATGGCCATTCCGGTTAATCAGTATGGCGTGCTCGATTATGACTTTATCCGTGCCAATCTGGCTTCCGCGGTAATGATTTGCACGATGGCTGCAAACAATGAGACCGGTGTGAAACAGGACCTGGTGGCGCTGGAGCAGTTGATCCGTAGTGTTAACCCGACAGTGTACTGGATGGTTGATTGTGTACAGGCGCTTGGGAAGATGGCGCTTAATATCGCACAAACCACTATTGATTATGCACCGTTCAGTGGCCATAAGCTTTATGCTCCCAAAGGCATAGGTTTTTTATATGTACGCCGTGGCACGCCTTATCAGCCATTTATTGCCGGCGGTGGTCAGGAAAGTGGCTTACGCTCTGGCACTGAAAACCTGCCGGGTATCGCAGCGCTGCATGCAGTGTTTAGTGAGCTGGCAAAAACGCAGGGTTCGGTATTTCAGCCCGAACCCGTCCTGTGGCAATACCGGCATCAACTGATTTCAGCCTTAAAGCATGTATTTCCGGCGCTCAAGCTCAACAGTTCCGAGCCCTACGTAGTGCCCACCACCGTTAACTTTTCAGTACCCGGTTTCTACAGTAAAGACATCATGGATTTGTTTGATGCGGCCGGTATCCGCGTCAGTTCAGGTTCTGCCTGTAGCTCTAAAGTGCCCAGCAGTTTCGTATTAGATGCGATGGGGCTTGAGCCCTGGCGCTCCCAAGGCGCGATCCGGTTATCGTTCGGCCCGGCGATGACGCAGGCCGAGTGTTTACAGGCCTGCAATGCGATCAGGGCATTGGCTGACGTCGTCTGCAAACATTGCCTGGTGCTGACCGATGCCACACCGACGCTGGAAATCCATGCCCGTGGTTTATTGCAGCTGAAGCATGAAGCCCTGTGTAGCTATATACTGATTTGTCCTGACAGCCGAGATGCGGTGGTGATAGATCCGGTGTTGCCGTTAGCAGGTCGCATCGCCAATATTATTCAGGGCCAGGGCCTGACGTTAAAAGCAGCACTTGATACGCATTTGCACCGTGATCATTTGTCAGCCAGGCGAGAAATCATTGCCTTGATTGGTGCTGATGAGTCACATCAGGACTGTGATGTGCTGGGCTGGCCAAAACAGCAGACAGAACTGCCTTGTGGGCCGTACCGGCTGACAAAACTGGCAACTCCCGGCCATACGGCGGAAGCCGTGACGATACTGCTGCGCAAAGAGCAACAATTGTGTGCTGCTTTCGCCGGTGACTTGATTTTACCCGGTGGGGTTGGCCGGACTGATCTGCCTGGCGGCGATATGTCAGCGCTTGCAGACAGTATCCGGTTGCTGGCCGCAACACTTGAAGATAACACGCTGGTATTATCCAGCCATGATTATGCCCAGCGCTTTTTTACTACTCTGACGTTGGCAAGACACGAGCAACCGTTGTTGCAGGCGTTGTTACAAAACAAGCCAGACAGCGACTGGCAGCCTCAGTTGCAGCAGCAGGCCGTATTACTGCAGCAGCAAAGCCAGCATTTGTGCGGTTTGGTTGAAGTCAGCTTATCTGACGCTACCGATGTTATCGCGCCGGAGCACTTAGGCGGATTTATGCAGCAGCATGACACTTTGCAGGTGATTGATGTGCGTGAGCCACATGAGCAAAGTGCCGGTGCTTTAGCGCAGCATTTGCCAGTGCCTTATCCGGTGACGGAGATCCCATTGTCAAAGCTGGCGGATGCCCTTATCAGTGGTAAGTTAGAACAACAGCAACCACTGCTATTGGTATGCCGCTCTGGTAATCGCAGCCTGGTGGCTTGTAAAGTGCTCGGGCGCCTGGGGTTTACGCAGGTATACAATCTGAAAGGCGGCACGGCATTACTTTGCTGATAAAACTGCGCCGGTATTAACCGGCGCCAACGACTTCCTGCCAGGTTGTCGACAAACTTAGTAAAAGAACTGCTGCAGTGGGTTTAACAAGCGAGTCAGGCCTTTCTTAAATTGCAGTGGTGCACTCAGTACCGACAAGCACAAACAATCTTCGTCTGGCAGTGTGTGCGGAGTATGAGTATCATCCGGTGAGTTAATCAGTAAATCGCCGGCACCATATTCTCCATTTTCATCTGCTATTTTACCTGCCAGCACCAGCGTCATTTCCAAACCCAGATGCGTATGTTGCGGCACTTCAGTATCTTTGCTGATATACAGCAGTGAAATATGATAGTCACCGCCAGCCGGAATTTTAGCTGTTGCTATGCCACCGAGTTGCAGCCATTTACCGTGTTTAGCCGCCAAACGTTGTAGTGCTCTGGGTAATGTGAACTCGCGCCCGGCAACCTGCACTTGTGTAGGCGCATCTTGAATGTCTGCTTGCGCAGGGGCGGGTTCTTGCTGCGACATAATATCGTTTAGCATGCTGTCCCAGTCGGTGTGATCTGGTTTCACCCGTTGTTGCATTAAGCTGCCAGCCAGATCTGTGGTAATGTCGCGTTGTAATTGCTGACAGTGCGGGCACAAATCAATATGTGCTGAAACTGCCAGCGCAACATCTGCACTGAGACAGCCTTCGGCAAACTGCTCCAGTAGTGCTATACCCGGATGATATTTAATTGCGTGCGCCATCTAATGCCTCTCTCAGTCTGTCCAGCGCCAGGCGGATGCGTGATTTAACAGTGCCCAGGGGAATAGCCAGTTCGTCTGATACTTCCTGATGGGTTTTCTCTTGCAGGTAAACTTTTTCAATAACTTCGCGTTGCGGTGGCGGCAACAACGAAAAATGCGGAGCGAGTTTTTCAGCCAACAGCTGAATGTCCCAGTTGTCAGCTGCATCTTCAGCATAAGACTCGGGGTAGTCACCATTCCACAAATCATCAGCGCTGATATCGTCTTTACGGCTCTGCTTTTTACGCAACATGTCAAAGCGCACGTTACGGGCGATAGTAAAAATCCAGGTGGAAGCGCAGCCTCTGGATGCGTCAAACAACGCTGCCTTTTTCCAGACATTTAGCATTGTGTCCTGCACCATTTCCAGCGCCTGTTGTTCATTACCAAACATTTTCATGCCAAACGCTTTAAGTCTGGGGGCAAAATAATTGAACAGTTCGGCGTAGGCCTGGCGGTCACGTTTTAACGCAACGAAAGTAAGTGCATCTTCCCACTGCTGATGAGTGTGATCCTGCCCTGTCATAGGTGTGCCGGTATCCGTTTTCGAATTAAGGCGTTCATCATGCCTTGGTGGCGAGGTTAACTTCAACATATTTCAGGTTCCGCAATAAGCATTTAGCTGTGCTGCCGTATTGGTATAGCGCTTTATACGCAGTCTGAAAGATTGCGGATCTTACTTTATAATCTCAAAAAATAGAATGTTTTGTGCGTATTATTCTGATTTTTTTGCTAAAAAATTGCCTTATTATAGTGATATCAAATAAGCGGAGGCGATTATGAAGAAGATACTTTTTATCAGTAGTTCAATTAGTGGTGACAAAGGTCATTCAGTGCAACTGGCGCAGCAATTTATAGCGCAGTTGCCACAAGGCGGTGTCACTGTCGATACACTGGATTTAAATGAGACACCGGTACCGCATCTGGCAATGACAGAAATGGCAGCCTGGATGACTCCGGAAGACCAACGCAGTGAAGCCCAGCAGGCGCTGGCTGCGATTTCTGATGACATTATTGCCCGGGTTAAGGCTGCCGATGTGATTGTATTGGGTGTGCCAATGTATAACTTTGGTATTCCATCACAGTTGAAAGCATTACTGGATCGTATCGCCCGTGCCGGCATTACGTTTAAATATACAGAGCAGGGCGCGGTAGGGTTGTTGGACGACAAACCTGTAGTCGTTTTTGCAACCCGTGGTGGCGTGTATCAGGGTACACCTGCGGATAGCCAGACACCATTTTTACAGTTATTCCTGAACTTCGTCGGCTTAAAAGATATACATTTTGTTTACGCTGAAGGACTTAATATGGGAACTGACGCGCAGCAGGCGGCATTAGCCGCAGCCAAAGAGCGTCTGGTGCAAATCAGCGCTAACATTGCAGCTTAACTTCTCCACAGCTGTTTGAATCTCTGATATTCACGCTGTTTTGCCGGCCTTTTCAGGCCGGCTTTTTTATCACTGTTAATCTTATATGTCAGGTAGTCAGCCGCATCCGGTTTGATGAGAGTTGCGTTAGCTGTCGATGCTTTGTATAACAGGGCGTCATTTTCAATATAAGAACTTAACTATGCCTCAAATTCGTTACTCTGTGCTGGCAGTGGCTTTTTGCACGCTGACGCTGGCGGGCCCTCTGCAGGCCAAAAATACTGAAGCGCTGAATTACCCTACTGAGCCAGTTAGTGTCCCGGTGGTTTATAATGCTGATCCTGCTGTTAAGCTGAGTTTAGAGCAAATTATGGCAGATCCTGACTGGCTTGGGCGTCAGCCGGAAGAAGCGCATTGGTCGTTAGATAGCCAGCAAGTCTATTTTGAACGTAAAAGAGAACGCAGTGAACTGCGCGACTGGTACTCAAGGCCACTGGCCGATGCTGGCAACGGCACCCTGGTACCTTTGTCGCAGTTACATCAGATTGGCTCAGCCCAGATAAGTTATAACGCCGATCGCAGTATGCAGGCATATGTATTTGAAGGCGATGTATTTGTTCGCCGTGTAACTGACGGAGAGCTGACACAGCTGACGCGCGATAATGCCGCACAAAACTCACCAGAGTTTTTACTGGATGGCCGGCTGGTATACCGCGAAGGCTGGAGTTGGTATACACACGATTTGGCAACCGGCCAGCGTATAGAGCTGGTC
>NZ_DATCSY010000300.1:0-9484 GCF_036568245.1 Rheinheimera sp.
GAACTCTCACGCCTTGTGGGCACAAACACCTGAAGCTTGCGTGTCTACCAATTCCACCACATCTGCGTTATGTTTTCGCTACTGCGTCAACATGGCGTGCAGTATAACGACAAAAAAAAATCCGTCAACTGACAAAACTGAAAATAAATCTGTTTGCGCAATAAATCAACTGCACAAACTATGGGCACAAAAAAACCGGCATTTGCCGGTTGATTTGGTGCAGATGGAGAGACTCGAACTCTCACGCCTTGTGGGCACAAACACCTGAAGCTTGCGTGTCTACCAATTCCACCACATCTGCATATGGCGTGCAGTATACAGCCTTATCACACCTCGTCAATATGCTGACGCTATCGATAAAGCTGTTTGCGCATTTAAACAGCTAAATGCTTACATTTTGCCTTTTTTCAATAAGCCAATTTCCTCTAAGCGCTGCATTAAATAGTCGTTAGAGTTTATAGGCTCAGGGTAACGGTTCGGCCGTTCAGCACTTACGCAGCTATCCAGAGTTTCAATAACATAGTCCGGGTTAGGATGCATAAAAAACGGAATCGAATACCGCGGCTCACCTGCTGCTGCACCTGCCGGGTTAACAACCCTGTGCGTGGTTGATGGCAGTACATGGTTAGTCAGTCGCTGCAACATATCACCGATATTCACTACTATCGTGCCTTCGATCGTGGTTACTGGCAGCCAGCTACCATCACGACGCAAAATTTCCAGGCCAGCTTCATTTGAACCAACCAGCAAGGTGATAAGGTTAATATCCTCATGCTGGCCAGCGCGGATTGACTGCGTGCTGGTGTCTTTAATCGGCGGGTAATGAATTGGCCGTAAGATCGAGTTACCATAATTTACTTTGTCGGCGAAGTAGCTTTGCTCTTGTCCTAAGAACAAAGCCAGAGCTTCTAATACGGTGTTACCCAATTTTTCCAGCTCGGTATACAGCGCATAAGTCGCTTGTTTAAAGCCGTCAACCTCTGTCGGCCAGACGTTAGGATACAAGCTCGGATGCGGCGCAGGTCCAGTTAGCTCCCGCCCAACATGCCAGAACTCTTTTAAGTCCGGATGATTAGAGTCTTTCGCTTTTTCAACACCAAAACCGGTGTAACCGCGGGCGCCGCCCTGACCTGGTTTATGGTACTTTGCTTTAACTTCATTAGGTAAAGCAAAAAACTGTTTAATTGCTTTGTATGTATTCTCTACCACGTCGTCCGGAATACCATGGCCGCTAATGCCGCAGAATCCAAACTCAGTGTAGGCCTTGCCAATTTCGGCAACAAAGTTATCTTTGTCGGTGGCAAACCGTCTTATATCTAACGTTGGAACTTGCTGTGTCATATAAAAGACCTGTTTTTAGCCTAAGGAAAAAAAGAACCCTGCAATTGCAGCGCTCATTAAGTTCGCCAATGTTGCAGCCAGCAGGGCTTTTAAACCCAGCTCAGCAATATCAGCACGGCGACTTGGAGCCATACCGCCCAAACCACCTAATAAAATAGCAATTGAAGAAAAGTTAGCAAAACCACACAGGGCAATAGTTACTATCACCTGAGTATGGGCGCTTAACTGCTCCTTCACCTGCACAAAGTCGAGGTATGCGACAAACTCGTTAATAACCAGCTTCTGGCCAATAAAACTACCCGCCAGGCGTGCTTCATCCCAGGACACACCCAAAATAAAGGCCAGTGGCTGGAACACATAACCAAAAATCACCTGCAGCGTTAAGCCTTCAATACCAAACCAACCAGCGATGCCGCCAATAGCACCATTAACCAGAGCAATTAAGCCAACAAATGCCAGTAACATGGCGCCTACATTTAGTGCCAGCTGCATACCACTTGACGCACCGGCCGCAGCCGCATCTATAAGATTGGTATGCTGGGTGTCCGCTTTAATTTCGTTTAGCTCGTTCTTCGGCTGTTCAGTTTCCGGCAGAATAAGTTTTGCCATCAAAAAGCCACCAGGTGCAGCCATAAAGCTGGCAGCAATAAGATATTTAAGCTCAATACCCAACCCGGCATAACCTGCCAGCACAGAACCTGCCACTGACGCCAGGCCACCTACCATTACCGCGAACAATTCAGAGCGGGTCATGGTGGGTATAAAGGGCCTGACAATTAACGGCGCTTCAGTCTGGCCAACGAAAATGTTTGCGGCGGCTGACATAGACTCAGGCCGGCTGGTACCCAACAGCTTTTGCAAGCCACCACCGATAATACGGATTATCCACGTCATTACACCTATGTGGTAAAGCACAGCAATAAGGGATGAGAAAAAGATAATAATAGTCAGCACATGGATAGCGAAAATAAAGCCCTGTGATTTACGGCCAATATCACCGAACAGAAACTCAATGCCTGATGTCGCGTAGCTGATAATGTCCGCAACAAAGGTTGAAATGCTGTACAGCACGTCCTGGCCAAAGGGCACATATAAAACGAAAGCACCGATTGCCAGCTGGATACCAAATGCGCCCCCTACAGTACGCCAATTAATACGGCTGCGGTTAGCCGATGCGGCGTAAGCTACCAGTAACAGGGCAGCAATGCCCACTAATCCCATCATAGTTAAATTCCCTGATTGTTATTCCGCCAGCAACTGGCGGATTTTTGCTTTTATAATATCGATAGCAATCTGGTTCTTACCACCGCGGGTGACAACCAGATCGGCATGTTGTTTGGAAGGTGCGATAAATTCGAAAAATGCCGGTCGTACAGAGTTCTCATACTGCTCTGTAACAGAGCTTAAACTGCGGCCACGCTCTTCTAAATCGCGCTTTATACGACGTAGCAAGCACACATCAAGCGGTGTATCCATAAACACAGTAATATCAAACTGCTGCCGCAACTGCTCATCAGTTAACAGTAAAATACCTTCGACCAAAATGACTTTTGCCGGCTGAACAGTAATGGTTTCATCAGTACGGGTGTGTGTTTTATAGCTGTATTGTGGCATCTGAATCGCTTTGCCGTTTCGCAAAGCATTCAAATGAGAAGCGAGTAACTCATGTTCAAAAGCTGCTGGATGGTCGTAGTTAGTCAGCGTGCGCTGCTCAAACGATAAGTGGCTTTGGTCACGGTAATAGGCATCTTCCGACAGTATAGCGATACGTTCACCGCCCAGTTCAGCAACCAGCTCCTGGTATACCGTTGATGCAAAAAGGCTTTTGCCGGATGCCGAAGCGCCAGCAATCGCAATAATAGTGTTTTTTCCCACGGAGTAATTCACTTTGGCAAAATAAGCCGGTAATTATCGCTAAAAAACGCTGATTAAGAAATAAAAAAATGCCCGCTTAATGCGGGCATTTAAATCAATATAGTTAACTCAGGAATTAGAACTTGTAGCTCAAGCCCAGTTTAATTCTCCAAGTAGATTCTTCAGCATCAAATAAGCTCCAGTTGTTGGTATCAACGCCACCGAACACTGGTTCATATTTGTATCGGCCTTGGCTATCTAAACCTGCGAAATCAACGATAGAAGCATTGGTGAACTCTTGACGTTGAATTTTACCTTTATCGCTATCAATCATATTTAGCAAATTATTGATAGTGAAATAGATAATGCCTTTATGGCCTTCAGCAAAGCCTGGAACTTCTTGTTGGAACTGGAAGTCAAGCGTTGAAACCCATGGAGACTTACCTGTACCTTTAGGCGCAAAACCGCCTGCGTACTTGTCTAAGCCAACAGCAGCGAAATTAGCCATAAGCTCTTCGTACGAAATAGTGCTTTCTGGGCTCAGATTAGGATCATTTGGGCCAGTTGGGATGTATGGTAAGTATGAACTTGCACCTGCAAATGAAGATGTTTGATCACCAAACGCATAGTCGTTATACAACCCCATAACCCAGCTGAAACTGGTACCAGAGCGGCGTTGGAAGAACAAGTTAAACTTCGAGGCGTAGCCACTGAAAAACTCTTTAGTGTAACCTACAGTTAACTTCAAGCTATGCTCAACTTCATAATCTGCAGTGCCTACTAACGCCTGATTTCTATCACGCACAATATTGTAGCGGTAGTTTGACGTTGCAGTTGAAGAGGTGCCAGGGTTACCTTCCTCTATATTTTGATTGGTATATGATGCGTAGGCACTCAGACCGTTATCCCAATTTTTGGATAATGAGGTGGTCCAAATTACAGCTTTACCGTCAACATCTTCGTTAGTTAATAGTAAGTCATAGTGCCCTGTAGGTGCCTCAGGATCACACGGTTCGTATACATTCACACCAGCTGAGGTTTGACCGCTTACACAACGCGAAATATCTACCCATTGCGAGTTGTCAGTCATCCACTTACGCATTACCTCAGTATTCCAGTAGAAATCCTCACCCAAGCCTGGAATATCAAAGCGATAATCAACTGCTAAACGAGCAATCCAATCTGAAGGCATTTTGTAATTCGGATCGATACTGTTTGTATCACCGTCACCGGCAAACATTGCATCCTGAACTGACTGAGGAATGCTTGTTACATCAACGTTGGTTAGATAGTCGCTAGGACTTACAGATCCACGGTCAAATTGAACTAATGTATAACCATCATTCGAGAACGAGTTAGAAATCCAAACGTTTGGTTTACCACCTGAGAAACGACCAAAACCTGCGCGTAAAGTAACATCTTCAGTTGCTAACCATTTAAAGTCGACTCTTGGTAGCAGAATATCTAAACCATCCAGATTTTCCTGATTACTAAAACCATAGCGGTCGACGTAATTCTGATTAAGTGTTGGCTTATCATCAACGATATAACGCTCATACCGAAGACCTAAACCAAGCTCCATTGTATCGTTCAGATACCAATTGTCCTGAACATAAAGATTTGTCATTTTCAGGCTGAAATCAGCTGCAGCGTCGCTAGCTACATTCGTGTAAGCATTTTCATAAGAAAAACTAGTAGCTGTACGGTTCTCAAAATCTTCAATTGAATCAAAATTCCACGAACCAAGTGAGTTACGAACGAAAATATTAAATACGTCCAGTTTGTTATACTCGCCACCAAACTTCAGTTGATGGTCACCGAACAGATACGTGAACTTCGCGCCAATTTTCATGTCGCTGTTTTTCAACTCATTAGCATGACGGTTATAGTCAGGGCCAAAATTCAAAGTACCAGTGCCGGTACGAACGTTGATATCACCGTATTCTGTAGTCTTAAGGCCAGAAATTGACTCAACATCTTTATAGTTGAAATATAACTCGCTCGATAAATCGGCTGTCCAGTCTGAAAACAGCGAGAAACGGTATAGATCCATATTTTGCGTATAGTCATACCAGTTAGTATCTAGCTGCAATGTACTGTTGCCAGTACTCTGATTACGAAGGTTGTTACCCTCTGTCAGGTTATAAGTAAAAGAAGCACGATGTTCACTGTTGATATTCCAGTCCAGCTTTAACAGGAAATTCTCATTCTCTGTATCTGCCCCCGAATTCCAATCACCGGTATCAATACCGTATACGCGCTGAGCTATCTCTTTAATTTGCTCATATTGCTCAACAGTTACACGGCTATCGTTCGCCGCGCCAGCACCTGCTGGACCGTATTCAACCTGAGTAGGTTCTTTTGACTTTTCATAGTTTAAGAAAAAGAAAAGTTTATCTTTAACGATAGGGCCACCTAACGCAAAGCTATAGGTATCACGCTCGAAATCAAGAGGTACATCACCGTCAATCGGGTGCTCTGGAGTACCGGCCCAAGAATCACTCATTTTTTCGTAACTAAGTGAACCATGAAATTCATTAGTACCAGATTTAGTTACAGCATTGATGCGGCCACCTGAGAAACCACCTTCTGAAGCATCAAAAGGTGCAACATCAACGGCAACCTGCTCTACAGCATCTAAAGAAATTGGCGAGCGCTGAGTCGGGTAACCATTTGTATTTAAACCAAAATCATCATTCACACCTACACCATCAATAGAAATACTGTTGTAGCGAGGGTTAGAACCACCAATACTCAGTGGCGCATCAGAACCTGGCAGTAAGTTTACATAAGGGTTCATTCGCGCAACTTCTTTTAAGTCGCGGTTAAATGTAGGGGAATTTGCTATATCATCAGCACTGAAATAGCTACTGCTACCATTATTAGCAGCACCCGCAATTGCTGTACCAGTCACAGCAATGCGTTCAACCTGCTCAGATTCTAACTGAGCATTTAAACGGAAAGACTCGCCCAACGATAAGTATAAGTCGTTATAAGTTTTGGTTCCCTGAGCACTGGTGATCGTAATAGTATACGGACCACCTACACGTAAGCCTGAACTAGAGAATGAACCTGACTCATTTGTTGTCGCAACAGAGCGCGTTCCAGAAGGCACATGTAAGATATCCACACGCGCATTTGCCGCCACCTGTCCTGAAGCAGTAACAACATTACCGCGGATTGCTGAAGACGTTTCTTGGGCAAGTGCAACATTACTTGCACCAACGGCAAGAGTTATTGCAAGCGCTAAACTTTTAATTTTCATATCGTTTTTCACCTGGTAGTTGTAGGTATTTATCTAAATCCATTTGAATACAGATGCTGCGTTCAATTTGGGAGATAATGGTATCGAAACCATATTACATTTTTCTTACGCCAATCCGATTTATGGGAACTTTTTGCTCCTCTAATTGTCTTAGGCGACTGCCATATAAGTGTAACATAGCAGGTCGGAGTTGCGCACTATGTAGCTGGAATTTGCTCATAAAATGACTTTCCGGCAAAATTAATGCTTCTGCTGGTTTTTAGAAGCTCTGCACTTTATGCTAGCCACCTGTCTGAATAACGTCGCCCTTTCTGATGATAAAACATACAACCCTTACTATTCTCAGTGCAGTTATAAGCCTTGGAGTATCTGCATCTATGCAAGCCACTGAAGTCACTTTTGCCACCTTTAATGTCAGTATGGAAGCGCAGAATTATCTGCCCGCCGGTGAGCCTGGTGATGGTACCGTGCTGGCTAAACTTCTGGAGACAGATACTCAGCCTCAGATCCGCAATATCGCACACATTATTCAGCTGATCCGGCCGGACGTACTGCTGTTAAATGAGTTTGATTATATTCAGCAGCCGGAAAAAGGTATTCAGGCTTTTATCCGCAATTACCTGAACAAAGCGCAGGGCAATGCCGACGCTATCGATTACCCATACTTTTACTACAGCACGGTCAACACTGGCCAGCCCAGCCCTTATGATCTGGACAATGACGGTGTTGCCAGCGGCACAGGTGCTGATGCCTGGGGCTTCGGGTTTTATCCGGGGCAATACGGCATGGTGCTGTTGTCAAAGTATCCGATAGATACAACCGGGGTTCGCACCTTCCAGCATTTTAAATGGAAAGATATGCCGAACTTTATGCCGACGAAGAAAGCCGATGGTAGCCCCTGGTATAGCAAAAAAGCCTGGGCAGAATTTCCGTTGTCGTCAAAAAGCCACTGGGATATTCCGCTTACCATCAACGGAGAAACTGTACATGTGCTGGCAAGCCACCCAACACCACCGGTGTTTGATGGCGAAGAAAACCGCAACGGCATCCGCAACCATGATGAGATCCGTTTTTGGGCGGATTATCTGACACCAGCTGACAGCAATTACATCTATGATGACAAAGCAGTAAAAGGTGGCCTGCCGGTTGGAGCCCGCTTTGTGTTACTCGGCGATCAGAACTCTTCTGCTGATGGCGAAGGTGATGCATTTAACAGTGCTATCAGTGCCTTGTATCAGCACCCGCGCGTAAACAACAGTTTGCCACCGCAAAGCAAAGGCGGCGCAGAACATACACCAGATAACCCTAAAGCGGCTTTTCACACTGCAGGCTGGCGGATGCGGGCAGACTATGTGCTGCCATCCAAAGCGGGCTGGCGAGTGCTTGAAAGCGGTGTGTTCTGGCCAGAGAAATCTGACCCGCTCTACCCTTTAGTCGGCTCACGCGGTGCCAGTTCGGATCACCGACTGGTCTGGGTGAAGTTAGAATTAAGCGCTGAGTAACTCAGCGCTTTAAGCACGGCGGCTAAAACCGCTGCACCAGGTTTTGTACATGCACCGTTACTTCTTCCCGGTCGTGGTACAAGTGTTTGACCTGCAGCCGGAACTTGATGCCAGCTTCCGTCAGGCGCTGCTCAAACTGCTCTAAAATCTCAGTTACGGTTTCATAGCGTTTTTTCATTGGCAGCTTCAGGTTAAAAATAGTTTCCTGGCACCAGCCATTAATCAACCAGTCACCTATCCGCTCAGCAACCCGCTGCGGCTGTTCGATCATGTCGCATACCAGCCAGTACACATTTTTCTTCTGTGGTTCAAATTTAAAGCCATCAACGGTTAAGTGTCTCACCTGACCGGTTTCCATCAAAGACTCTGCCATCGGGCCGTTATCAATAGCGGTAACCATCATGCTGCGCTTAACCAGCTGATAAGTCCAGCCGCCCGGACAGGCACCAAGATCTACCGCATTCATACCACCGGCTAAACGTTTATCCCATTCATGTTTGGGAATAAACTGCAAAAAGGCTTCTTCCAGTTTAAGCGTACTACGGCTCGGTGCTTCGTTCGGAAACTTTAACCGCATAATGCCGTTTTCCAACGGGCTGTTGTTCTCAGGGTAAGACAACCCCACATAGCCTTGCTGGCCGCTTAATAAAAACAGATGCAGCACAGGTGCCCGCTTCTGCTCTTTAGCGAGTAACACACCCGCCTGGCGCAGTGCCTGACGCAGCGGCACCGTCAGCTTACGCGCCAGCGTTGACAACGTTTTACCGTCGTTGGTTTCCGGGTATTCAACTCTTAGCTCGCCACAGCCACTAAGTTCTGCGCCAAGCACAGCTTCAGTCACCGGGGCGATACGATCTGCCGGTGGTAATTCCAGCAGCTCTGCTAACAATAAGCTCCACTGACGGATAAATATAAACTGCTCAAACGGATAATCGCGGTAAAACGCAGCCAGGCTGTCAGCATCATAGGCTTCGAAAATAACGTACGCACTGTTGCTGCTTAACTTACAATAACCAAACACGTTATGCAGGCCAGCTTTATGCTGAATTTCAGCAGCACATTCTTTCTCGAAACCCGCGCGGCAATATAGTAATAATTGTCTCATGTTAACTCCGCCGCCAGGCCGTTACAGCACATAGTAACCAGGCAGCAATAAGTAGCTGGCCACCTATAGGCGCCAACTGAGAATAGTGAAATGGCAAAGCAAACACGCCAGCCAGAATAGTCCAAACAAAACACCACAAGCCAAGATGCCACAATAGTGCCACTAACTGTGTCAGTTTGGCGCTGCTGCGCTGCATACCAAGCGCAAGCAGTGCCAGCGTATGAAAAGCCAGCATTGTCAGGGCACTGATAACGCGGGCTAAAGCTTCAGAGCTTAAGCTGCCCTGCCACAAATGCATCAGCACCGCACTTAACCCCACTACAGCGGCACCATACAAGGCTGCTGTGCTATTACTGATTTGCCAAAAGTACTTCATCAATGCTCCTGCTACAAAACTGCGCGGCCTGTGCAATAAGT
>NZ_DATCSY010000301.1:0-7520 GCF_036568245.1 Rheinheimera sp.
AACGCAGTTCCAGGAACGTGGTGCCAAGTTAAGCGCGCACTACAGCCACTACGAGCCGCTGGAAGGTCACCATGTAAATGGTGATCTGACGCTGGGTGAGAACATCGGCGATTTAGGTGGTTTAACGGTAGCACTGAAAGCCTATGAAATTTCTCTGGATGGCAAGCCGGCGCCGGTGCTGGATGGCTTTACCGGTGAGCAGCGTGTACTGATCAGCTGGGCTCAGGTATGGCGTGCCAAGTACCGTGATGAAGCGCTGAAGCAGCGTCTGGCAACAGACCCGCATTCACCGCCATATATCCGTGTTATTGGCTTATTACCGAACATTCCGCAGTTCTACACCGCCTTTGATATTAAAGAGGGTGATGCGATGTACTTAGCGCCGGAAAAACGCGTTAAGATCTGGTAATAAAACTCTGCTAAACTGCACAGGCTGAGTAGGGAACTACTCAGCCTTTTTTATTTACCCGTCACTGAATGAGCAAACTGCCGGTTGCAATTCCCGCTCTGGCTCGCCACAGCAACTCGCCCTCATGCCTGCGGCAGGGCTCAGACACTCTGTGGCGCCCAGCTCGGGATTCCAACCTCTGTCTGCGAAACAGTTCACGGTAAACAAGGTCTGACCACTATCACACAGACTATATAAGGTCAGGCTTTATATTCACAAAATTTATACCCACTATAACGGTGGTGCTTAACGGCCCGATGTCAATTTGGCCCGAATTTTCATATAATTGTGCCCATTCATTCTGTTGAATGACGCTGCAGTGGCAAGACTGCAGCTAACGACCAAGAGGATCATACTGTGCTACAACAATATCGCGAACATGTGGCCGAGCGCGCAGCGCAAGGTATCCCGCCAAAACCGCTCAATGCAGAGCAGGTAGCCGCTTTAGTTGAACTGTTAAAGAACCCGCCAAAAGGCGAAGAAGACACCCTGGTTGATTTATTAGTTAACCGCGTACCGCCTGGTGTTGATGAAGCGGCTTACGTTAAAGCCGGCTTTTTAGCGGCCGTAGCCAAAGGTGAAACCAGCTGCAGCCTGATCAGCGCCGAGCGTGCGACTGAACTGTTAGGCACCATGATGGGTGGTTACAACATTGAGCCACTGATCAGCCTGTTAGACGATGCTAAGCTGGCGCCTATCGCTGCTAAAGCACTGTCTCACACTTTACTGATTTTCGATGCCTTCCATGACGTAACGGAAAAAGCGGATGCCGGTAATGCACACGCTAAACAAGTGCTGCAAAGCTGGGCCGATGCCGAGTGGTTTGAAGCTAAACCAGCACTGGCAGAAAAAATCACCGTTACTGTATTTAAAGTATCAGGCGAGACTAACACTGACGATTTATCACCGGCACCAGATGCCTGGTCACGCCCGGACATTCCGCTGCACGCCTTAGCGATGCTGAAAAACGATCGCGACGGTATTAAGCCGGATCAGCCAGGTACTGTTGGCCCGATTAAGCAACTGGACGAGCTGAACAAAAAAGGCTTCCCACTGGCTTATGTCGGTGACGTAGTAGGTACCGGTTCATCACGTAAATCCGCCACTAACTCAGTACTGTGGTTTATGGGTGACGACATCCCTTACGTGCCGAACAAGCGCGGCGGTGGCTTCGTATTAGGCGGCAAAATCGCACCTATCTTCTTCAACACCATGGAAGATTCAGGCGCTCTGCCAATTGAAGTAGACGTATCTAAGCTGGAAATGGGCGATGTGATCGACATTCTGCCATTTGAAGGCAAAGTCGTGCGTCATGGCACAAGCGAAGTACTGGCAGAATTTAGCCTGGCAACCGATGTGTTAATCGACGAAGTACGTGCCGGTGGCCGTATTCCGTTAATCATCGGCCGTGGTTTAACGGACCGTGCCCGTGAATTCTTAGGTTTAGGCCATTCAGACAAATTCCGTCGCCCGCAAGCCAAAGCTGACACCGGTAAAGGCTTCACGCTGGCGCAGAAAATGGTGGGTAAGGCATGTGGCGTGAAAGGTGTTCGCCCGGGTACTTACTGTGAACCGAAGATGACCACTGTAGGTTCGCAAGACACCACAGGCCCAATGACGCGTGACGAGTTAAAAGATTTAGCCTGTTTAGGTTTCTCTGCTGATTTAACCATGCAGTCATTCTGTCACACCGCGGCTTATCCGAAGCCGGTTGACGTTGACACGCACCACACGCTGCCAGATTTCATCATGAACCGTGGCGGTGTATCACTGCGTCCGGGCGATGGTATTATCCACAGCTGGTTAAACCGTATGTTACTGCCTGATACCGTAGGTACCGGTGGCGACTCGCACACCCGTTTCCCTATTGGTATTTCATTCCCGGCCGGTTCTGGGCTGGTCGCCTTTGCTGCAGCAACAGGCGTTATGCCACTGGATATGCCAGAGTCGGTACTGGTGCGCTTCAAAGGTGAAATGCAGCCAGGTATCACGCTGCGCGACCTAGTACACGCTATTCCGTACGCGGCAATTCAAAAAGGCCTGTTAACCGTTGATAAGAAAGGCAAGAAGAATATCTTCTCTGGCCGTATCCTGGAAATCGAAGGCTTACCAAACTTAACCGTTGAGCAGGCGTTTGAACTGTCAGATGCATCTGCAGAGCGTTCTGCTGCAGGTTGTACCATCAAGCTGTCGCAAGAGTCTATTGCTGAGTACTTAGAATCTAACATCGTGATGCTGAAGTGGATGATTGCTGAAGGCTACGGCGATGTCCGTACAATCGAGCGTCGTATCAACGCAATGCAAGCCTGGCTGAAAGATCCGCAGCTGATGTCTGCTGACGCCGATGCCGAATACACTGAAGTGATTGAAATCGACCTGGCCGACATTAAAGAGCCGGTACTGTGTGCACCGAATGACCCGGATGATGCGCGCTTACTGTCTGAAGTAGCAGGCGATAAGATTGATGAAGTGTTCATCGGTTCTTGTATGACTAACATCGGTCACTTCCGCGCTGCCGGTAAGTTACTGGATAAATACAAAGGCCAGTTACCAACCCGTCTGTGGATTGCACCACCAACCAAGATGGACCAGGCACAGCTAACCGAAGAAGGTTACTACAGCATTTTCGGTAAAGTCGGTGCCCGCACTGAAATGCCAGGCTGTTCACTGTGTATGGGTAACCAGGCGCGCGTTGCTGAGAAGTCAACGGTAGTGTCTACTTCTACCCGTAACTTCCCGAACCGTTTAGGTCAGGGTGCTAACGTGTACTTAGCCTCAGCTGAGCTGGCGGCAGTAGCGTCTATCATCGGTAAACTGCCGACAGTGGCGGAGTATCTGGAATACGCTAAGCAAATTGATGCCACGGCAGCCGATACTTACCGTTACCTGAATTTCCACCGTATGCCGCAATACACCAAAAAAGCGGACAATGTGATTATTCAGCAAGCAGTGTAAGTCAGTATCTGCTTAAGAAAAGGCCTGCATTTGCAGGCCTTTTTTCTGCGTGCGAATAGCGTTGCAGCAGCTACACTTTCAGTTATATAACGCTAACGGAGCACTAGCGTGGAATACGATTTTACTTATGATCGCAATAGCAATAAATTTGGCATCAGGCTGGCGGAAGAGCATGAAGTGCTGGGCCGGTTTTTACTCGAAGAGTTTGGTCAGCTGCCCGGCGCCTACCAGGCATTAATGCAGCAATTGTCGGCACTTAATTCGCACCAGAGTATGCAGTATCAGGGCCGCGAATATCTGTTAGAGATTGATGCCGGCGAGGTGACGTTAAGCCACAATACGTTGTTTTACACCACCGAGCAGCCACTACCTGAGCGGCAGCAACATAAAGTCGCTGATGATGATCTGCAACTGGATGAGCAGGGCATGAGTATGCAATGCGGCCTGGAAGACTTGCTAAAACTGCTGCGCGACTGGCAGCAGTTTCTGTCTGATTAACCCGCTGATACAGTGCACTTACGCAGGGAATAAACGCACCATTTAGGTGCGTTTTTTTTCATCAGTACAAGGCAATATTTATTAAGGTATTGATAATTAATAACTTTAAAAGTTGGCACAAGGTTTTCTTAATAAAAGTTGAATCGCTCAGACGACTACTATAGGGAAAATATCATGAAGCTTGTATGTGCCATCATCAAGCCGTTCAAACTGGACGATGTACGCGAAGCCATAGCTGACATTGGGGTAGAAGGTTTAACGGTAACAGAAGTAAAAGGTTTCGGCCGCCAGAAAGGGCACACCGAATTATACCGTGGTGCGGAATACCAGGTTGATTTTCTGCCGAAAGTAAAACTGGAAATTGCCACACTGGATGATCAGGTTGACCGCCTGATTGAAGCTATCCAGAAGGCGGCTTATACCGGCCGCATTGGAGACGGCAAAATTTTCGTTTATGACCTGGAGCAGGCAGTGCGTATCCGCACCGGCGAGTCTGACGCTGAAGCCATATAAGGAGCTGTTATCATGCAAGAGCAAATTTATCACTTACAGTATGCCATGGATACCTTCTACTTCCTGATGTGCGGGGTATTGGTTATGTGGATGGCAGCAGGCTTTTCAATGCTGGAAGCAGGCCTGGTAAGAGCAAAAAACACTACTGAAATTCTAACCAAAAACGTCGCGCTGTATTCTATTGCCTGCATCATGTATCTGGTGTGTGGCTACGCTTTTATGTACGGCGGTGAGTACTTCTTAAGCGGCATCGGCGCAGTTGATGTAGACGCAACATTGACCAGCTTTGCCGAACGTGAAGATGGCTTCACCGGTGGTGCTGTGTATTCAACAGCGTCAGACTTTTTCTTCCAGGTTGTGTTTGTTGCAACCGCAATGTCAATCGTTTCAGGTGCCGTAGCTGAGCGTATGAAGTTATGGGCCTTTCTGGCGTTCTCAGTGGTGATGACCGGCTTTATCTACCCGATGGAAGGTTCGTGGACCTGGGGTGGCAATGCGGTATTCGGCCTGTATTCACTGGGTGACGACTTTGGTTTCTCTGACTTTGCCGGTTCTGGCATCGTGCACATGGCAGGTGCTGCGGCCGCATTAGCGGGTGTGTTACTGCTGGGCGCGCGTAAAGGTAAATACAGCAAAGACGGTAAAGTCAGCGCTATCCCGGGTGCCAATATGCCAATGGCTACCTTGGGTACCTTAATTCTGTGGATGGGCTGGTTCGGTTTTAACGGCGGCTCTGTATTGAAGCTGGGTGATATCAGCAACGCCAATGCTGTCGCTGTGGTGTTCTTAAATACCAACGCTGCTGCTGCGGCAGGCGCGATAGCGGCGCTGGCCCTGTCGGTGATTTTATTCCGCAAAGCCGATTTAACCATGGCGCTAAACGGTGCGCTGGCCGGCCTGGTAGCGATTACGGCTGAACCATCAGCTCCAACTGCGCTGCAGGCGACATTATTCGGTGCTATCGGTGGTGTGCTGGTGGTGGCGTCGATAATCGGTCTGGATAAGTTAAAAATTGATGACCCTGTAGGTGCGATTTCTGTACACGGTGTTGTTGGTCTGTACGGTTTATTACTGGTACCGCTGTCAAAAGAAGGTACCAGCTTTGTTGGTCAGCTGGTGGGTGCGGCAACGATTTTTGTCTGGGTGTTTGGCACCAGCCTGATCGTTTGGTACGTGCTGAAACTGGTTGTTGGTATTCGCGTTAGCGAGGAAGCCGAGTATGAAGGCGTTGACGCCTCAGAGTGTGGTATCGAAGCCTACCCTGAGTTCGTAGCGTCGGTAAAGTAAGCAGCCTGGGAAGAGTTGGTGGAACTTCCCGGGAGCGAGTGAGCGAGGGTGAGGCAGTTTCTGCCGCAGCCCACGCGAACTGAACGTCCCCACCAAACTACGTCTATCCTTGTCCTTTGTCTTTTTATCTGACACCCCGTGCTAATTTAGCGCGGGGTTTTTTTATTGCCGTCATACTGCGCATTAAACTGGCAGGCGTTGCGGTTCAGCTTAGCTGCAGTTGCTGTGCCTGCGGCACATTAAGCCGCTGGTGGCTGACAATGATCAGAATACCGTTACGCTGGTGTTTAAGCAGGGCTTGCAGCACCTGTTGTGTTGTATCCGGATCAAGGCCGGCAAAAGGTTCATCCAGCAACAATATCTGGCGTCTTGCCAGCAGCAAACGCGCCAGCGCGATACGCCGGGCCTGGCCACCTGATACTGCCGCACCATATTCACCCAGCACTGTATCAAGCTGCTGTGGCTGGTTTTGCGCCCAGTCTTTCAGGGCGGTGTCTTCAAGTACCTGCCATAACTGTGCATCACTGGCATAGGGATCGGCCAGGCGCAGGTTTTGCGCCAGTGTCAGATCAAACATATCAGCATGCTGGCTTAAATACCCCAGCGTCTGACACAGTTGCCATTCGCTGTACGGCTGGCCGTTCAGCTGCAATGTGCCGGTTACCGGCAGCTGATTTGCCAGCGCTTGCAGCAAGGTGGTTTTGCCACAGCCTGAGGCACCGCTGATCAATAACACCTCGCCGGAGTGCAGGGTGAACCTGATGTTATCCGGACCATACAATGCGCCGTTTTGCCGAGCAGATAACTGCATTGCGGTTAAGGTTAATACGCCTTGTGGTTCAGGTTTGCCACTTTTTAACGGCACTGTGTTGTCAGCCAGCTGATTCAGCCGGTTACGGGCCGCCATGCTCATACCCAGGGCAACAAAGCTCTGGCACAGCGGTAACATCACTTCATACAGCGCCCACAGTGCCAGCGTAGCCGCCAGTAGCAGCGGTACGGTCAGGGCCTGTACTGCCAGCAGCTGTGCTCCCTGCCACAATAACAACAGCAGGCTCAGCGCCAGTAAAGTCTGTTGTAACAGGGCGCAGCGGCTACTGAGTTGCTGCTGCTGCAGCTGTAACTGCAGGCAATGCTGATCCTGCGTACTGAACTGGTGTGTTTTATGCGACCAGCGCTGCCACAGCAGTAGCGCTGGCTGCATTGTCAGAGATTCCAGCAACAGAGTGCGGCGTAATGCCGCTATGCTGGTTTCTTCGGCCGCCAGAGCTGCTGCACGCCTGAAGGTCAGCACGGGGGCGCATAATGCCAACAGTAACGGCAAGCTGGCGGCGTAAAGCAGCGCCGGTGCCAGCAAATACCAGAACAGCAGTAATAGTGTGCTCAGGCTCAGCGCCCACAGCCAGGGCGCTATAACTTTGAGTGGCAGCTGATCCAGTAAATCAATATCGGCCACCAGCCGTTGCAGCGAGTCGGCGGAATGGCGGTTACCCGGCCGGCTACGTGCCAGCACATTAAATGCTTTTACCCGTAAATCTTTTAGCAACCCAAGTGCCGCATAATGCGAGGTTAGCCGTTCGGCATAGCGCCCGGCTGTACGGCCGATGGCACACAGCCGGATAATGGCTGCCGGGCGAAAATAATCAAAGCCGTAGGCTGCGGTACCGGCTAAGCCGGCCAGTGCTGCGGCGCTGATAAACCAGCCGGATAACGCCAGTAAGGTAATGGCGCATAGCAGCGTAATGGCGCCCAGTAGCAGCGCCAGCAGCCAGCTATTGCGGCGGCTTTTTAACACTGAGCGTAAACGGATAACGGGCTC
>NZ_DATCSY010000302.1:0-8403 GCF_036568245.1 Rheinheimera sp.
GTACAATTGCGGATTTGCCCAAATCTCGGTTGAAGCTTCACTGACGCCTACGGCCAAATCGCGGTATAACCCCAGCAGCATACCCGCTTCCTTGGCAACCTGTTGCGCCTGCGCTAATTGCTGCTGCGCAATAAACTGTAGGTAGCAGTAAAAATCCAGCTCTGCGCTATGTTGCTGGCTAAACTGCACAACAGCGTCTGATGCCGGATCACGATATTGCTCCGGCCAGTTTGGCCAGCCCCAGTAATCACTGTTTTGCCGGTACAAATGCGCATGTAATGCATCATATAACGCCAGTTGCCGCAAACTGTCGCCACCTTGCAGCTTAAACTGCTTAAACGTTTTATTGATATCTTTAGCGCTAGCACTTTTCTGCTCACTAAACCACTGATACAAGCTTTTCATTACCGGCAGCTTTAGCTGCATGACGCCGCTGTAATCAACATAATCTTTACTACGCTGTTCATTTAGCTGAGATAAAAAGGCTGGCGCTTCAACCAAAGTTTTGGTGCGGCTGCAATTGGCAAACCCCGGCATAGCGGTAACATCGATATAACTGATATTCAGCCAGCGCCGTGATGACGGGCTATAAGGGCTGGCGCTTTCCGGCATTGCCGGATACAACGCATGAATAGGATTCAGGCCGACAAAATCAGCCCCGACTGTAGCCAGATAGCTAAGGGTATGACTCAGGTCGGTAAAGTCTCCGATGCCCCAATTACGTTCAGAGCGCAGTGCATAGAGCTGTAATGCAATGCCCCATTGCTTATGCCGGCTAAACTGCTCCGGTTGAAAGCAGTGCCCAGGCGTAATAATCAGCCGTTGCTGCTGAGCGCTGTCAGCGATAACTAACTGATGGTAACCTGCTGGCAATTGCCATGGCAGTTCGTGCAGATACTGATGGTATTCAACCTCATCAAGCACAACAACCTGAGTCAGCTCACCGTCTACCGGAGTAAGGTTGCAGGTGTAATTCTGGCCATCCTCACTGGTAAGCTGCAGTGCCATAACCGTGTTTGCCTGTTCCAGTGCAACCTGGAGCGATACCTGCAGCGGTTCGCCAAGGCGTTGCACCGACACCTGTTGCAATGGCTGTTGCCAGAAGTCAAGCTGCTTCGACAGTAGTTGCAGCCGCGCGGTATCGTCATCTTCGATGTCAAAGCCCTGCGCTTTTAACAGTTCCAGCTGTTGTGTTTCACTAACCCGGGTCGGCTTGCCCCAGGCATCGTTAAATTCGGTTTCAATGCCACAAAATGCGATCAATTCAGCCAGTAAGGCGGCATCCATGATAAATCCTTAATATTGTCAGTTGGCTAACGCTCATTCTAGGCGCCATCGCAGCCAATGTCATTGTTCATTTATGTCATTTAATTACATAAATACCGGTTTTATAGCGTTTTAAACTTGAAAAAACTGCCGATTAATGTAATTTTACTACACATATTATTCAGTTCAGTTTCATAACAGCTATTTTGACGGGGTATGTATGACAATTCGTGTTGCAATCAACGGTTTTGGTCGCATTGGCCGCAACGTGCTGCGTGCTTTGTACGAGAGCAGCAAAAACTACGACATTAAGGTAGTGGCGATTAATGATTTAGGCGACGCCGCTATCAATGCCCATTTACTGAAGTACGACACAGCACATGGTATTTTCGCTGCCAACGTTGAGCATAGTGATAAAGCTATTTATGTAAATCAGGATGAGATCCTGACGCTGAGTGAACGTAACCCGGCTAACCTGCCGTGGCAGCAACTTAAAGTAGATGTTGTACTGGAATGTACAGGTCTTTTCACTGATCGTAAAAGTGCTGGTGCTCACCTTGAAGCCGGCGCGAAGAAAGTTATTATTTCTGCACCGGCCAAAGATGTCGATGCAACGGTGGTATATGGTGTCAACCATCAAATCTTGACGCCGCAGATGAACATTATTTCTAATGCTTCCTGCACCACCAACTGCCTTGCACCAATAGCAAAGCCATTAAATGAAGCACTGGGTATTGAGTCAGGCCTGATGACCACTATTCACGCTTACACCAATGACCAGCGCTTAAGTGACGTTTATCACACCGATGTACGCCGTGCGCGTGCTGCTGCCATGTCAATGATCCCAACAAAAACCGGTGCTGCTGCTGCGGTTGGCCTGGTTGTGCCGGAGCTGGTAGGCAAGTTTGATGGCTTAGCCGTACGTGTGCCTACCATCAACGTGTCATTAGTGGATTTAAGCTTTATCGCAGGCCGTAACACCTCTATTGATGAAGTAAATGACATTATCCGTAAAGCCTGTGCGTCAGGCCCTATGGCTGAAGTGCTGGCAGTAAACGATTTACCCTTGGTATCAGTCGATTTTAACCATAATCCGAAATCTTCTATCTTTGATGCGACAGAAACACGGGTTAATGGCCGTCTGGTAAAAGTAATGAGCTGGTACGACAACGAGTGGGGTTTCAGCAACCGTATGCTGGATAACACGGTTGAATTTATGAAGCACGCCTGAGGCATTGCATGATAAAACAGCCAGCTTTAAGCTGGCTGTTTTATTTTGGCCCGCGACACCCTAATATCAGGAGCCTGACTTTTGAACAGTTCTATCATCACGCAAACCGGGTTTGCACATTTAACTGACCTGCCCTGTATTACGCTGCAACATGGCAATGCCACTGCAGTGGTCTCATTGTATGGTGGCCAGGTCTTATCGTACCGGCCAGCACCGGATGTGGACAAACTTTGGCTATCTCCTTTAGCGCAGTGGCATAACCAGACCCCCATTCGGGGTGGCGTACCTGTATGCTGGCCATGGTTCGGCCCTGCGGACAACAGAGTTAACCCTAAACAAGGCAAACTACCCAATCATGGAGTCGTGCGAACCAGGATGTGGCAGCTGGTAAATCAACACGCATATAGCAGCCGGGCCAGTGCAACACTTGAAATTACTGTAGAAAATTTGCCACACCACGTTGGCGAAGTCACATTGCAGTTGCAGGTTATTTTAGATAGCAGTTTAACTATTAACTTATGTTGTAACACAACATTACTGCAACAAGCCGCGTTGCACAGCTATTTCGCCATTACAGAATTAGCGCAAACCCGGGTACAGCCTTTGCCCCGACAGTACAGCGACAAGGTAACTGCAACAACGGTATCTGACACTTCAGAGCAGGCAATTTTTAATGCAGAAGTCGACAGAGTATATCCCTCACCTGCTGCCAGTTTGCAGATCCTGATGCCACAGTCGGCCGTTAATCTGAGCCAACGCGGACAAGATGCAGCAGTGGTGTGGAACCCATGGCTGGAACGCAGCCAGCAGATAACGGATCTTCGTGACGACAGCTATCTGGAGTTTATTTGTGTCGAAACAGCCAGACTGCAGCTGGACAATGCTGCACCACTCAATCTGACGCAGCAAATCAAAGCGGCAAGCTGACGTGGGTTCAGGAGTCGAGGCCTTTTAAGAACTGTTTTAAATCCTGCTGCGGGTAGCCAAGCTGCCCCAGCATTTCAGGCACTTCATCCATCGGCAAGTAAACGTTTTCAAAATGCTCAATAATACCATTTAAATCAGCACCTTGCTCTTTTAACCTCTGCGCAGTTGCCAGATGTATATTACGCACAAACTCACTGGTCATTTTGCTCACTCCAATTTATTTTGCTGAGCGATACTGGCGATTTTTTGAACACAATTCAAGCAAAAATTGTCCGCTTTATTGCCAACTGGAATGAAACTGTTGTTTTAGCAATCGTTTTTTTCCATCAGTCAAAGTCAGTTCTAATTCAACTTGCCACAACATCTTAGGATCACTACACGCCCCAAGCAAAAACTCCGCTTGCCAGACAGAGTCGTGCCGGCTGAACTTCAGCGGTACCCGCCCCATATACATAGAGATACCACTGATTTCTCCGGTGATTTCAACTATATCTTCACCACTAACCTTTAATTTCAGCGGTGTTTCAACCGGAGCGTCAGCTGGGCTAAGCTGTAACCGGACTGTCGATTCATCAATTAACAAACGCGATGAGACGGGATCTTTGTCAGCCGGCTGGCATCCGCTGACTACACCAATTACCAATAAAACCAGATAAAATAGCCGCATGATTAACCCGATAACGCTAAAAAGTTTGCGTATTGTATGTTGTTTTGCGAAAAAGCTTCAAACAGCAGCTAGAATTGGGTAATTATTAATCTTGAACTTTGTTCTAAATCATAAAACGGGCTGTTTTGCCTATCTTTTCGTAGGTAAAACCCTTAATATGCAGCCCCAAATTGGCAGCCAAAACATCGCATTTACTGGGTGTATTAGCTGTCTATAACAAGAATGGCTGTTTACCAGCCTGTATCAGTAACCAGCACAAACTGCAGCGGAACTCAACATGAGCCAGACCAATTCGTTAAATGTTGACTACAACTATAGCGTTGTCCGCCTGTTTGCTTTAACTACAGTGCTTTGGGGTATTGTAGGTATGGCAGTAGGCGTGTTAATTGCGGCCCAGTTATACTGGCCGGCATTAAACTTCGATACACCTTGGTTGACCTATAGTCGCCTTCGTCCTTTACATACCAATGCGGTTATTTTCGCGTTTGGTACCAGCGCCCTGTTTGCTACCAGCTATTACATTGTGCAGCGTACCTGCCAGGTAAGGCTGTTTGCAGAAAAGCTGGCCATGTTTACATTCTGGGGCTGGCAAGCGGTTATCGTTTCAGCGATTGTGACGCTGCCTCTGGGGTTAACCAGTACAAAAGAGTATGCTGAACTGGAATGGCCAATTGATATTTTGATCACTTTGGTTTGGGTTTCTTATGCCATTGTATTCTTCGGTACGCTGGTCAAACGCAGAACCAGCCATATTTATGTGGCGAACTGGTTCCTCGGCGGTTTTATTCTGACCGTTGCGGCACTGCACATCGTCAACAGCATGGCGATACCGGTCAGTGCCTTTAAGTCTTATTCAATTTATGCCGGCGCCGTAGATGCGATGATCCAGTGGTGGTATGGCCATAATGCGGTAGGCTTCCTGCTGACAGCTGGGTTCCTGGGTATGATGTACTACTTCGTACCTAAGCAGGCAGGTCGTCCGGTTTATTCTTACCGTTTGTCAATTGTGCACTTCTGGGCACTGATAGCACTGTATATCTGGGCCGGTCCACACCATTTACACTACACTGCCCTGCCTGACTGGACACAGTCATTAGGTATGGTGATGTCAGTAGTACTGTTTGTGCCAAGCTGGGGCGGCATGATTAACGGTATCATGACGTTATCCGGTGCCTGGCATAAGCTGAAAACCGACCCTATCTTACGCTTCCTGATTGTATCTCTGTCATTCTACGGCATGTCGACGTTTGAAGGCCCGATGATGGCAATCAAGTCTGTAAATGCGCTGTCGCACTACACTGACTGGACTATAGGCCACGTACACTCTGGTGCATTGGGTTGGGTTGCGATGATTTCTATCGGTGCGATATATCATCTAATTCCGGTGTTGTATAACCAGGGCCGTATGTACAGTATTTCTCTGATTAACACCCACTTCTGGCTGCATACTATCGGCGTGGTGCTGTATATCGTAGCAATGTGGATTTCGGGTATCACCCAGGGCATGATGTGGCGCGCAGTTAATACTGACGGCACCCTGACGTACAGCTTTGTACAAAGCCTGGAAGCGTCTATGCCATTTTATCTGATGCGTTTTATCGGCGGTGTGTTTGTGGTGACCGGTATGCTGTTAATGGCATACAACGTGTACAAAACCGTACGTGCAAAAGATGAATCGTTACAACCTGTACCGGCAGCGGCGTAAGAGGTAAATCATGTCGAACAAGAATCATCATGACAAAATTGAACGCAGCGTGGGTCTGTTAGCTATTCTGACCATCGTTGCGATCAGCTTCGGTACTCTGGTACTGATCACTCCGCTGTTCTTTATGGATGAAACGACACAGCCGGTAGATGGTATGGTGCCTTACACTGCACTGCAGCTGGAAGGTCGCGATATTTATATCCGTGAAGGCTGTGTTGGCTGTCATAGCCAGATGATACGTCCGTTTCGTGCTGAGGTTGAACGTTACGGCCATTATTCTGTTGCCGGTGAAAGCGTTTGGGACCATCCTTTCCTGTGGGGATCCAAGCGTACAGGCCCGGATCTGGCGCGCGTTGGTCAGCGTTACAGCGATGACTGGCACTTTGCCCACTTAATGGACCCGCGCTCAGTAGTGCCTCAGTCCAATATGCCAGCTTTTCCATGGCTTAATGACAATATTTTAGATGGCAAAGACACAGCAAAGAAAATAACGGTGATGCGCACCTTAGGCGTACCGTACACAGACGAAGATATAGCGGGTGCCGCTGATGCTGTAAAGGGTAAAACAGAAATGCAGGCGTTGATTGCCTATCTGCAGTCGCTCGGCACACATTTGAAGTAATACTCATGGAATACGCAACGTTACATAGTATTTTTACCGTGATTTTGTTTGTCGGCTTTGTCGCCTTCGTAATCTGGGCTTACAGCAAAAAACGTAAATCAGATTTCGATCAGGCGGCGAACCTGGTGTTTGACGACGAACAAAAAGCACAACAAAAAAACAAACAGGAGTCGGATCATGAGTAGCTTTTGGAGTGCTTGGATCATAGTGTTAACCCTGCCGGTGCTAATTGGCTGCGCCGTGCTGTTGAAATGGAACCTCACTAACCACGTCGGCGTGCCGGAAGATCAAAACACCGGACACGAAGTTGACGGTATTGAGGAAATTAATAACCCGCTGCCGCGTTGGTGGACCTATATGTTTGTCCTGACGCTGGTGTGGTCAGTGTACTATCTGGCCGCCTACCCTGGCCTGGGTAACTGGAAAGGCTTTTTAGGCTGGACCAGTTCAAACCAGGGCGTAAAGTCACTGGAAGAATCACGCTTAGCCGCTGAACATGCCAAAGCAGAAGGCTTGAATGTGCAGCTGGATCGCGAAGTTGTGCATGCCCAGGAAGTATATGGCCCGATTTTCGAGCAATATGCTAAACGTGACGTACTGGACCTGGCTTACGATGATGAAGCGATTAAAATCGGTCAGCGCTTGTTTTTACAAAACTGTGCGCTGTGCCATGGCTCGGATGCGCGTGGTCAGCAAGGTTATCCAAACCTGACAGATAATGACTGGTTATACGGCGGTTCACCGGAGAAAATCAAAGAAACACTGCTATACGGCCGTAAGGCTGCTATGCCAGGTTGGTTTGACGCTTTAGGTGAGCAAGGCATTAAAGAAATGACAGCCTACGTGCTGAGCTTGTCTGGCCGCACTGTCAACGACCGTGATGCTGAAGCCGGTAAAGCGAAGTTTGCACTGTGTGCAGCCTGCCATGGTGCAGACGGTAAAGGCAGCGTGGCACATAATCTGCCATTTGGCGCACCTAACCTGACAGACAATATCTGGTTATACGGAGGCTCTGCAGATACTGTGGCAGAAACCCTGACCAAAGGCCGTAATGGCGTCATGCCGGCATGGAAAAATGTACTGGGTGAAGATAAAGTACATATTCTGACGGCTTACGTATACCGGTTATCAAACCCGGACAAACCTGAAACGCAACAGTAATCCGGCAATCCGTATAAGAATAAGCCCCTGTTTGGGGCTTATTTCTATGTTCAGAGGTAGCGATGCAGCAAGACACTAAACCCTGGTATAAACAGCTGTGGCCATGGCTATTGATTGCTATCCCGGTATTTACCGCGTTAAAAGCAGTGCACACCATAGTTATCATGCAACAGAACTCTCCCGATCTGGTAGTCGATGACTACTACAAAGAAGGACGGGCAATTAATATGCAGCTGGCAAAATACCGTGAGGCTGCGCTGCGCAATTTACAAGCTACTATCCTTATCGCAGGTGACAAAGCCATCGTGCGCTTTGCTGAAAATGCGGTGCTGGAAGGTAAAGTGCATCTGGACTTTTACCACCCTACTCTGGCCGCACGTGATTTTGCTCTGGACGCAGAGCGCAGCGGCGAACTGCTGTATGTCGCTAATTTACCACTGTCGCCTACCGGAAAATGGCAGCTGGTAGTCTCGGATACGAGTAAAGAATGGAAACTGCGGGCAGAACTGAATCTACCTGTCGCGAGCGAAATTAAACTTGGTTACTGAGCAGGGCTCCTCAGTGACAGCCAAACATTGTTTTCACTGTAATGAGCCGATACCGGCCGGTTTTGACTTTACGCTTATTTTTGATAACCAGCAGCGACAGTTTTGTTGCGCCGGTTGCAAGGCCATCGCTGATACCATTATATCCAGTGGTCTGAGTGACTATTACCGTTTCAGAACCGAACCCGCCAGCCGCTCCAGCGCCTTGCCAGAAGAAATCGCAGGCGCCCTGGCTGAATATGATTCCCCTGATGTACTGGCCGATGTCAGTGTGCAACA
>NZ_DATCSY010000303.1:0-8240 GCF_036568245.1 Rheinheimera sp.
CCAGCTCAGTTGCCTGCTGATTAGTCCGGCAACCGCAGCGACCACCGGGTACACCAAGCTCAATCAGTACCGGTAAAGTAAGTTTTTCGGCGGCAAAAAAAGCTGACAACGCACTGGCATTGGCATGACTGTCAACACAGACATAAATATTACATCCCCTGCCAACAACCGCTGCCACCAACGCCATATTGGCGCGACCAATCAACTGATTGGCCAGAATGATTTGCTGCGCACCGGCCTGGGCGGCAACTTGTGCCTGATAAGCCGTAGCGACTGTGATACCCCAGGCGCCACTGGCCAGTTGCTGCTGGAACAGCCAGGGCGTCATGCTGGTTTTACCATGTGGAGCAAGCGACACGCCACAGCTATTGGCAAAGCGTTGCATCCATTGCAAATTATGCTCAACGGCAGACTGCTTCAGCACAGCCGCTGGCAGGCAGATATCCTGCTGCAGTAAATTCAGTTGCCGGTTTAATTGCTGCGTTGCTGCAGCTTTATGCCCAGAATTTTGGTACTTCATAACATCTCGCTATTAACTAATTGCTATCCAGATTGAAGTGTAACCAGTAAATTGCTGTAAATAAGCGATATTAATGTTTACTTTTGCATCAGCATGGTACAAAGTATCTTTTATGTCTAGAGAAATGTTACTTTAGCAAAAGTTACTCTGTAACACCATTGCTAAAGGTTTCAGCCCGGCGGAAAAAAAAGTAATGAGTTACGAAATAGATGTGTTGTCACGCATTTCTGAACGTTTTGTCGAAATGAGTGAATCGGAACAAAGGGTGGCGCAGCTGATTCTGGACAATGTGAAAGCGGCAACCGAGATGAGTATCGCTAAACTGTCGGAGCAGGCCGGTGTCAGTCAGGCAACAGTTACGCGTTTTGCCCGCACCGTTGACTGTAAAGACGTGCGTCAGCTTAAAGTGAAGCTGGCGCAATCGCTGGCTGTCGGCCAGCGCTTTGTTGAAGAAACACCCGATCTTGACGGTATTCAGGGTGTATACGAAGCAATAAAAAACACGCTGGATCTGAGCCGCAAATTGCTGGTAGAAGCCGATATCAAACTGGCAGTCAGTTATCTGCAAGGCGCCAGAATGATTTTTTGTATCGGCATGGGCGGCGGCTCATCTATCGGATCACAGGAGTTACAGTACCGGCTGTTTCGTTTTGGTATGCCGGTGTGCAGTTATCAGGATGGTTTACTCACCCGAATGGCCGCTGCTGCAGTTGAACCTCAGGATGTCCTTGTTGCCATTTCGCTGACCGGTAACACAGCCGAAATCATTGACTCTGCAGCCATAGCGCGCCAATACGGTGCCAAAGTCATTGCTATTACCAAACCCGGCTCAGCACTTGCTGCCAATGCCGACATAGTACTGGGTCTGCAGGCGCCGGAAACCGACTTTATCTATAAGCCATCGGCTTCACGCTACGCCATGCTGGCGATTATCGATGTGCTGGCGACCGAAGTTGCTAAACAGAATAAACGTAAATCACGCGACAAATTGCGCCGTGTCAAGCTATCGCTGGATAGCCATCGCGGTGGTGATGAGCGTCAGCCGCTTGGAGACTAAACCGTTATGACGATAAAGCGCTATGGTATCGATGAAAGTACCGGCACCGGTGGCCAAAAACTGCCCTTTGCCAAAGCTGTAGAAGCCGGTGGCTGGCTGTATGTGTCGGGCCAGACACCAATGCGTAATGGTGAGGTCGTTGAGGGCGGTATTGTTGAGCAGTCGGAACTGGCACTGCAAAACTGTATAGACATTATGCAGCAGGCCGGCTATCAGTTAGCAGATGTTGTGCACGTAAAAGTGTATCTGACTGATGCGCGCTACTTTGCCAGCTTTAACCAGGTATTCCGGCGGTTTTTTGCTGATGCGCCACCCGCCAGAATTTGTGCGGTGGCAGACCTGGTTGTCGATTGCAAAGTTGAGGTTGATTTGACCTGCTATCGCGCTGATCGCTGCTGATATGAACGGCACACTGTTTCTGCTTGGTTTTGGTCTCTATCTGTTGCTGATGATTGCCATCAGCTATCTGGTTTCCCGCCGCCAAAGCAGCAGTGAAGATTTTTTGCTGGCCGGACGTAAAGTGTCCGGCACTCTGACACTGGGAACCACTGTTGCCACTATGATTGGTACCGGCACCAGTATGGGAGCTGTAGGCTATGCCTATCAGCACGGTTGGGGAGGTATTTTATATGGTGTCGGCGGCGCAGTCGGTATTTTACTGACGGCCTGGCTATTTGCGCCGCTGCGGCAACTGCGTTTTATGACGATGAGCGAGGAGCTGTGTTACTACGTTGGTGCCAACCAATGGGTAAAGCATTGCAGCGCGGTACTTATTTTTCTCGCATCGCTGGGTTGGCTTGGCGCACATATTATTGGTGGCGCCCTCTATTTATCCTGGGCCACGGGTATAGAGTTGCTGTATGCCAAATTACTGATCGCAGGTGCCTTTACTCTGTACGTGATGATAGGTGGTTATAAGGCGGTGGTTTGGACCGACAGTCTGATGGCTGTGCTGCTGTTTTGTGGATTTATTGTGATGAGTGCCGCTGCGGTGCATATTAGTGGTGGTATAGCACCACTTGCTGATTTGGTCGCTGAAGCGCTGCATTCCGGTCAGATGAAAAGCCTGCCAATGCTGCCGGCTATTTCTCTGGCGGTGGTCGTGGCAGTTGGGGTGATGGCGACACCGTCATTTCGGCAACGTATTTATGCTGCACGCAGCGTCAGTACAGTCAGGCGTTCGTTTTTGCTGTCAGGTGGTTTATATCTGTTATTTGCCATTTTACCGGCCGTCATTGGTATTACCGCATTTTCACTGGCACCAGAGCTGGATAATCACCAGTTTGCCTTCAGTACAGTGGCCGTTATGTTACTGCCAGCCGCTTTGGCAATGCTGGTGTTGTTGGCTGGCCTGTCGGCCACGTTATCCTCTGCCAGTTCAGATGCTATTGCTGCCGTGTCGGTGCTGATCCGCGATTTATACCAGGCAGTAACAGGGCAGATGCCGCCGGTTAACAAAGCCGTGCGCTACGCCAGACTGGCTGTGCTAGTAGTGTCAGGCTGCGCATTACTGCTGGCTCTGCTATCCGATGATTTAATCAGCTACATCAGCAACATGATCGCGACGCTGATTGCCGGTATGTTTGTTGTCGCTGTACTTGGCCGGTTTTGGCACCGGCTTAACTGGCAGGGTGCATTGGCGGCGATGCTGACAGCTGTATTTACCTCGCTGCTGCTGTTAAGCCAACCGCTCTGGCTTGCACTGTGGGGAAACCCCTGTATTCCGGCTGTCAGCTGTGCTTTTTTTGCAGCAGTGCTAGTCAGCTTGCTGACGCCTGCATCCGCAGTAAGCCGGGATCTGGCATTACAACGTATTACGGCGCAGCGGGAGCTAAACCCTGTTGTGCTGCAAGAGCAAACCGGACGCCCTGTCACGCTGGAACAGCGGTACTGAATTCAATGAGGGTTTATGCGCATTTTTACTGCCTCGCTGGCAACTGAAACCAACACGTTCTCGCCAATGTATACCGATGTGCATAGCTTCTATCAGAGCTTTTATGCACCACCAGGCCAACATCCGGACACACCAACGTTGTGCAGTGCACCACTGATTGCTTGCCGTGAATACGCCAGCAGCAACGCTAATATTGAAGTAATAGAAGGCAGTTGCAGTTGGGCTGAGCCAGGTGGTTTGCTGAACCGGCAGTCTTATGAGCAGTTACGCGATGAAATTTTGCAGCAGCTGCGTCAGGCTATGCCGGTGCAGGCGGTACTGCTTGGCTTGCACGGTGCTATGGTGGCGCAGGGGTATGACGACTGTGAGGGCGATTTACTAACGCGGGTACGTGAAATAACCGGGCCAGGTGTGTTTATTGGTGCCACGTTAGACCCTCACAGCCACCTGACACCTGACCGGCTCAAAGCGTCTGATGTACTTATTGCATTTAAAGAGTTCCCGCATCTGGATTTTATGCAGTGCGCGCGTGATCTGGTGCGCCTGGCGGTGGCAGCAGTGCAGCGTGAGGTTACGCCCAGCATGAGCAGTTTCGATTGCCGGATGATAGATGTATTGCCAACCAGCCATGAGCCGATGAAATCCTTTATCACTAAGATCCGTCAGCTAGAGCAACAACCGTCGGTGCTGTCGATTTCGGTTATTCATGGTTTTATGGCGGGGGACGTGCCGTATATGGGCACGCAATTGTTGGTCGTCACTGATAACGAACCTGAACTCGGGCAGCAACTGGCAAAACAGCTTGGGTTGGAACTGTTTTCTTTCCGCGGACGCACTCTGCCCAGATTTGACAGTATCGACACCGCGCTGACATTGGCCGTACAAAGTAAGGGCACGACTGTGCTGGCCGATGTCTGGGACAACCCGGGGGGCGGTGTAGCAGGGGATGGCACCTTAATTTTGCAGCAGATACTTGCACGTAAACTGACCAATGTAGCTGTTGGGACTATTTGGGATCCTATGGCGGTTAAGTTGTGTTTTGCCGCCGGAGAAGGCGCCCGGATAAGCTTACGTTTCGGTGGTAAAAGTTGTGCCACTGCTGGCGAGCCAATAGACAAAGTAGTGCAGGTTGTCCGGCTTAAAGCCAATGCTGAGCAGCAGTTTGCCGACAGCAGTGTGCCTATGGGTGACTGTGCATTGATTAAATTTGATGGTATCGACGTTATTCTGAATACCAACCGCTGTCAGTCGTTTGACCCCAGCCTGTTCAGGGCCCTGGGTATTGCGCCGGAAGAGCGCAGCCTGCTGCTAATCAAGTCGACTAATCATTTTTATCAGGGCTTTGCGCCGCTGGCGGCGCAGGTACTTTATGTCGATGCCGGGGCGCCATACCCCAGCGATCCTAAGCGTAATGGCTACCGCCACCTGACCAGGCCGATATGGCCCATAGTAGAAGAGCCGTTCGCGCTATAGTGAAATACGCTCAATGCAGCCACACTGCTGAATGGTGACATACAAAGTCTTTTCGTCACGGCTCAAAGCTACATTCGTCGGTAGGGCGTTGTTTAGCCGGTATTCCTGTAACAGGTTACCGTTTTTATCCAGCTTCGCTACCACGCCTTTGCCGTAACGCGCGATAAAGAGATTCCCCTGGCTGTCGGTGCGCATACCATCAAGGCCATATTCACTGAAGCGGGCAAACAGTGTTTTGTCAGCCAGGCTGTTATCCGGCAGGATCCGAAAACGCCATACTGTTCGCTGCACACTCTCGTTAACGTATAAAAATTGCTGGTCGGGGCTTACAGCAATGCCATTGGTTGTACCCATATCGGCGCGCATTAACTCGCTTTGGCCGTTTCGGCTAATGCGCCATAATTTGCCGCTGTTATCTGCCCAGTTCGGATCGCTGGCAAACAAAGTACCGTTTTGCATAATGGCCAGATCATTAGGCTGGTTCATCGTCTTGTTGTGGCTGAAGGTATCCAGCGTGCCGTTGTGATAACGCAGAATATTGTGGCCGGTATAGTCGGCGATATACATGGCGCCGTTTTCATCAAACACTATGCCGTTGCCGGTGCTGCCAGGGGCTAATGTAATGTAACGGCTTGCACTGCCATCAGCACTGACTTTGCCGACGGTACCATCGGTTGCAAAATTGACAGCATACAGGTTGCCGGCAGTATCGACAGCCGGGCCTTCTACCGCACCGCTGAACGTTCCGGCAGTAACCCAGATATGGCTATGCGGAGTATGTTCGAGTAACTTTTGCAGTGGCCGGTGCAGGGCAATAATTATCTCATGCTGAATGGTCGTGGCCTGTTCAAGCAGCAGTGCGATGCTGTCGCGCTCCGCTTTTAAAAGCGGTTTTTGCTGTTCAATGCTGAACAGCATTGCCTGGCCTGACTGGCTTAATGCCACCAGTTGTTGCATCAGCGTCCGGTAAGGTTTTATCGTTGCGACATTTGCTGCAAGCAGTCCGTTAGCGGCGGTTTGCCACTTCGCAAGCTGCTCATTAAGCCAGTGCTTGTCGACAGCCTGGCGTTGTTCCAACCAAAGCTGCAAGCGTTGTTCAAACTGGCGAACAGCGTTTTGCTCGGCTGGTAAGAAATCAGCCAGCAGGTTAAGCGGGGCATCCTGATGATAAATACCGGCAGCAGACTTTTGATGCAGACGATGATAATAATGCGCGGGTTCAAAAGCCTCGCTGACAGTTGCTAAAGCCTGTGAATGTTCACCTGCCAACGCAGTATACCCCTGTTGCTGTTGCCTTAAGTTCTGCAGGCTGAAGTGATTTAGCCGCTGATTAAGCCAGCCAAGCCGCTGATACATACTGTCTTCGTCAGTGACATCCTGAGCTGACCACAGTCGCTCAGCAACAGCGAAACCATTCGGCCATAAACGGATATCGATATTGTCCGGCGTAACCAGCTCGCCCCATAACGCCATTTCGCCACCGAGAATGTGTTGCGTTGTGCTGCCGTCAGTATCATAGGTGTAAGGAACGGGCGCTGCTACCGGTAATTTTTTATCCGCGCGTTGCTGTAGTGCTATTGCAGAGCCGTTGACCTGGTAAGGCGCATTACCGACAATCAGCTTACCCTGTAGTGTTTCGCCAAGCGTAAAATCTGCAGTAAGCGGCCCCATCCAGCTATCAATCCGGAAGCTTAGCTTGTCAGCGTTCAAGACAGGTTGCTGTACGAAGGCCGGTGAGCGGCCATCAAACTCCATTAAAGCGTGCACTGTGCCGTCAGTAAGACTGAGCAGGGCCAACTTGCCTTTTATAGCACTGCCGCGCAGCCGCTCGAAATTAAAATGCCAGGCAGACCAGCTGCCAAGCGCTGATAAGTCTGGCAGCGGCCGGTTTGCTGGCGCCGGGTCGTTACGGTAGTGAAAGGCGGCAAACTGTGGTTGGTCCAGATAGTAACCGGTCGACAGTACGGTATCGTAACCTTCCGCAGCGGCCTGATGCAGCGATTCTACGCCACGCCATGACTGTACCAGCACCGACTTTGGTAAGCTGCCCTGCGTTATTTCATCCCAGCCCATCATAGTGCGGCCAGCCTGTTGCAATATGTTGTGCAGCCGCTGGTTAAAGTAAGCATGTAACGCAGTAGCGTCAGCCAGCTGATGTTGTTGCATGAACTTTACAATATGAGCTGAGCCAAGCCAATGCTCGCTCAGCACTTCATCGCCGCCGATATGCAGATAGCGATCAGGAAATACTGTTGTTACTTCCGTGATCAGTTCAGTCAGAAAGTCATAAACGGCTTCATTCGTTGGGTCCAATACGGCCGGATGCACTCCCCAGTGTTTTTCGGGTTGTTTCGGCCCGGCTTGGCTCATCAGTTCAGGGTAAGCAACACCGAGAGCGGTCGTATGGCCCGGCAGATCAATTTCCGGTACGACTCGGATGCCACGCTCCGCGGCATACTGTACCAGCTGACGTAACTGTTGCTGTGTGTAGTAGCCTTGTTTGCCTCCCAGCTGGTGTAACCTGGGAAAACGCTTTGACTCAAAACGCCAACCCTGGTCATCAGTCAGATGCAGGTGCAGCACATTCAATTTCACCGCAGCCATAATGTCCAGCTGGCGCAGCAAAGTTGGAAAAGGCAAAAAGCGCCGGGCCGGATCCAGTAACACACCACGCCAGCTAAACCGCGGCGCATCATACAGCTGTAATGCCGGGGCTTTGCCATTTTTCTCCAGCTGTAACAGCGTTTCCAGACCGCGCAAAACACCGGTTTCTGTTATGGCCTCAAGTTCAATGTTGTGCTGACTGATACGCAACTGATACTGCTCGTTCATCTGCACAGCCGGTATATTATTTTGGCGGGCGGCAGTGACTTTAACGTGCAACGTTTTTTGTGGCATGTCGGCAATATCGCCGCCGGTTTGCAGAGCTAAGCGCCGGACAAACCGCTCTGTTGCCTGCTTAAGTAAAATGTTGTCCGGGGCGTCAATACTAAAGCCAGAGGTGAAATCAAATTCTCCCTGCTGTAACACCAGTCTGGTCGGCGCCGGTAGTAAAGCAGGGGGCTCTGAAGCAGAAACCGTACTTATTAATAGCAATATAGAACAGCAGATAAATCGCATAAACAGCCAGTTTGAATTGTTACTTGGTAACATATTAATAAGCAATAAACGATTGGATGTCTATAATTCAATGCTATATGAAGAGATTTTTTGCACAATTTTTGTTTACTTTTTAATCTTGATGGTACAAAGTAACATTTAAGTGCGGTGCGCTTGGTAGTGGTACCGGCTTAATC
>NZ_DATCSY010000304.1:0-12571 GCF_036568245.1 Rheinheimera sp.
ATCGGCGCCATGTTAAGCCGTCAGCCAGAGGTGATGGCAAACCACCAGCATTTCACCACTATGCTAGACCGCGCTACGGTAATTCTGGCCGGCCCGGGGCTTGGCCCTGACAGCTGGGGCAAGGCGCTGCTGGCACAACTACTGGTGTGTGACAAACCACAACTACTCGATGCCGATGCACTGAATTATCTGGCCACGCTTAGCACCGCAGAACAACAGCAGCTGCAGCATGACAACCGGGTGCTGACACCCCACCCGGGTGAGGCTGCGCGTTTACTCAACTGCCCCACAGCAGCGATTGAACACGACAGAATAGCGGCCGTACAACAGCTGCAACAACAGTTTGGTGGCACAGTATTATTAAAAGGCCAGCACAGCCTGATTGCCGGGCCGAAACAGCAACTGGCCAGGCTTAACTGTGGCAACCCAGGCATGGCAAGTGGCGGTATGGGCGACGTGCTGTCCGGCATTATTGCTGCCTTATTAGCCCAGGGCCTAAGCAGTTTTGACGCTGCCGCTGTGGGCGGCTGGCTGCATGGCAGCGCTGCAGACCAACTTAGCGCTGAACGGGGCGAGCGCGGCCTGCTGGCAACTGATATACTGTCGCCGCTGCAAAAACTGTTAAACGGAAAAGCCTGATAGATGAAAATATATGTCGATGCCGATGCCTGCCCGGTGGTGATCAAAGATATTATCTTTCGCGCCGCTGAGCGCAAACAAATCACCACGCTACTTGTGGCTAACCAGCTGATCCGGGTACCGCCATCGCGTTTTATTTCTGCCATCACCGTTGCCAGTGGCTTTGATGAAGCCGATAACGAAATCGTACGGCGCTGTGAAGCAGGTGATTTAGTCGTCACGGCTGATATTCCTCTGGCCGCTGATGTGTTGGCCAAAGGCGGTTTTGCCCTGAACCCGCGCGGCGAAATGTACAGCAACGACACCATCAAACAAAAGCTGACCATGCGCGACTTTATGGACACCCTACGCGGCAGCGGTGTGCAAACAGGCGGCCCGCCGCCACTTAACCAGAGCGACAGACAAGCCTTTGCCAATAAACTGGACACCTTACTGCAGAAGCATGCTACACCCTGAAGCGCCCAACCTGATTACTGACCGACTGCACTAGCTGTCGCACCCGCGATCCATCATTACCGGTTTCACGTGCAATATCAGACAGCTCATTTGCGTTCTGGCTGATACCATTAACTGTCTGATTAACGTGCTCCGCCACTGTTGATTGCTGCTCGGTTGCCGCTGCAATCTGTATGGCCATATCATTAATATTGGCGATACCGGCCACGATATGATCAAGATAGCCGCTGGCCGATTCAGCATGCTGTTCGGTTTGAGTCACCTGGCTTTTGGCATTATTCATTGCCGAGACAGCCTGACTTACACCATTTTGCAGCCGGCTAATCATATCGTGGATGTCTTTAGTTGATTGCTGCGTGCGTGACGCCAGCGTACGCACCTCATCGGCAACTACCGCAAAGCCCCTTCCGGCATCGCCAGCCCTTGCCGCTTCAATAGCAGCATTCAGAGCCAATAAATTGGTTTGTTCAGCGATACCGCCAATCACTTCAAGCACTGATACGATGTTACGGCTTTCGACTTCCAGATTGCTGATGGCTTGCACTACCTGCTCTATATCCCGTGCCAACACACTGATTTGTTGCATCGACTGACGAATGACTTTGCCTGAGCTGTCTGCGGCACTGTTGGCTTCTTCAGTCGCGCCACTGGTCAATGAAGCATTACTGGCTATTTCCTGCACGGCGTGCTGCATTTGATGAATGGCTGTCAGCACCTGTTCAATATGCGTGGTTTGCTCACCCGCTTTACTGCTGGTCAGTTCGGTTTTGACTGCAATATTGCTAGAAGCTTGCTCAAGATCTATCAATTGCTGTTGTACTTCACGCATCATGGCTTGCAGCGTACTGATAAAATCGTTGGTTCTGGCTGCGACATCGCCAATTTCGTTACTGCCGCTGACTGGCAGGCGACGGGTAAGATCGCCGCCAACACTGGCCAGCTCACTTACCATATTTTTTAACTGCGTTAGCGGTTTAACAATCAGGCTTGGGCTGAACACTATGGTCACAATAGCAATAGCGATGGCAATCAGCATCAGCAAAATAGTCAGTGTTTTTTGCTGGCTGACATAGGCGGACAACTCCTTGCCTAAAACGATAGCCCGGTTGTCGATGCGTTCACCAAGGCCGTTGTATTCATCCCGCAAAGTAGAAAAAGCAGCACTTTCGCTACCTTCAATTAAAGCACGGGCTTGCACGGCGTTGCCTTGCTGTGCATATTGCATTGCTTGCCTGGCCAGATTGAGCCAGTTATCAAACACTTTGCTAAATTCTGCATCGGCCATCACACTAACGTCGTGTTGGCGTACCAGCGCTGATGCTTTATTCATGCGATCCAGCGCCTGTTTCACATTGTCGTCGAAATCTTGCATCGCAGCGTCTACCTGACGCCCCTGCGAACTCAATAATACATATTCACGCATGGCAAGTTCAGCCTGATACAGATCGCGGTCTGCATTTAATACCGCTGTCGTTGCCGGTGTCAGATTATTAATAGCGATATCAGTTTGCGCAATCACGCCGTTGACCGTGACCAGGCTTTTAATACCTACCACGGCAATCAAAAGGGATAACAGGATAATAGGTAATGCAATTTGCAATTTAACAGACATGTTTTTCAGACTGGTCATAATCTATCTCACTCTAAGACAACGATTTAATCCAGAGAGTACTCAGACTCTGTAATCTTGTTAGCATAGTTGAGTTTTTTGTACTTGCCCGTTGCGCCGCCCTAATTTTGATTTTTAAAGAAAAATATTTATCTGCCATGTCGACTGCGGCACAGTATTGCATGGTAGAGCGGCGTTTATTCGCGGCTTGCAAACCGGAAAGTGCTTACGATACTGCCGCCGGTGGCAGCGCCAATTGCTGTTGGCTGGTAAAGGCCTGTGCCGAGTTCGTCACCGGGTCGATAAAACTCAAGGTTTTGGCGAGTAACTGTAAAGGTTTGTCAAACTGCGGCGGACGCTTTGGCAGCAGTACCGGGTAGTAATTATCATGCAAAATTGGCATTCCCAGGCTAAGCATATGTAAACGCAACTGATGAGTTTTACCACTATGCGGAATCAGTTCAAACAGACCCAGACCGTCAGCATGCTGCTGCAGGCTGATATCCGACATTGCATTCACCTCTCCCGGCACTATCGCATTAATAAAAGCGGGCTGGCTTTTTTCAATACGGTTGGCAATATGCCAATTTACCGGCAGTGCGGCATTGCGGAGCGCAGGGGTTAAACGGGCCACGGCCTGATAGCTTTTGCTGATGTTGCCCTGACTAAACAGCTGATAATAAGCAGGCCGGCTTTTGGCATTGACCGAAAACAGCACCAAACCAGCGGTATCGCGATCCAGCCGGTGCACCGGTACTATGTCGTCCAGCGCGGTATCGCGCTTTAACCGCGCTAGCAGGCACTCGTTAACGTACTCCCCACCCGGTGTTACCGGCAGAAAATGTGGCTTGTCCGCCAGCAAGATATGCTGATCCTGGTACAAAATACGGTGCTCGAACGGGATCACCGGCTCGGCAACCACTTCGCGGTAGTAACACAGCCTTTTGCTGGCCATAAAGGGAGTATCGACCGTGATGGCGGCGCCGTTAAACCAGTGCACTTTGCCCTTGGCGATACGGTCGCGCCAAAGCGCCTCGCAAACAAACGGAAACTGCAGACACAAAAACTGCAGTACGGTAGCGCAGCCTTTGTTGTCCGCTGGCAGGGTAATTTCTGAGGCCTGACGGGCAATAGACACGATGTATCCTATGGCAAAAATCAGCGCGCAGTGTAGCATAAAAGCCGTTACAATAGCGGCCCACAACAACCTGGCTGTGATGAAGTAAATGCCACATATTAATGCTGTTCTTAGGCTGCGCGAAGCTGAGCTGGCAAAATCCACCCGGGTGTTTTTAGCCCGCGGCAGCAAAGTGAAACGTTGCGACCGGTGTTTACTGCCCAAAACAGATTGTATCTGCGCTGCCCGGCCCGATGTTGTAAGCAAAAGTGCTTTTTGTTTTATCATGTACACCGGTGAATGCTATAAACCCAGTAATACCGGCCGCATTATTGCGGATGTCATCGCTGACAATCATGCCTATGTCTGGGACAGAACCCGGCCTGATCCGGCCATGCTGGCATTATTAGCCGACGATAACTATGCACCTGTAGTGGTGTTTCCGCAGCAATATGCAGAGGCCGAGCGCTGCATTGACAGCCCGCTGGCACTACCGGCCGTGCAGCAGGGTAAAACACCGCTGTTTGTGATGCTGGATGGCACCTGGCGCGAAGCGAAAAAAATGTTTAAAAGCCCTTATCTGGCGACATTGCCGGTGCTGGGCATACAACCCGAGCAGGCATCAAACTATGCACTGCGCGAAGCGGCGCATTTGCATCAGCTATGTACGGCAGAAGTGGCAATAGAAATACTTAAACTGGCCGAAGATGACGCGGCTGCCACAGCGTTGCAACAATATTTTGCTACTTTTCGCAGTGCCTACATTGCCGGTAAACCACATTTGAGCCTGACAGACTAATCAGGCCAAACGCTAACGGGAGCATTATGATCCAGGCAGTTATTTTTGATATGGACGGTGTGCTGATTGACTCAGAACCGATGTGGCAACAAGCTGAGCTTGATGTATTCAGCAGCCTTGGCGTAACAATTTGTCCCAAGCGCCAGCAACAAACTGTTGGTATGACAACCAAGCTGGTCACCGCACACTGGTATCAGCAATCACCGTGGTCGTCTATGTCATTAGACGAAGCAGAACAAGCAGTGTTACAGCAGGTGGCAACACAAATTGAAGCCTCTGGCGTACCGAAAAAAGGCTTGTTGCGTTTACTCGATCACCTGCGTCAAGCAGCGTTACCGGTAGGCCTGGCCACCAATTCGCCCGGTTTTTTAATGGATACCACGCTGCAAAAATTACAGATCCGGCCCTATTTCAACACCTGCTGCAGCGTTGAAATGGTCACTAAAGGCAAACCGGCACCGGATATTTATCTGCTGGCGGCGAAGAATCTGGGTGTGGCACCAGAGCACTGTCTGGTATTTGAAGACTCTTTTACCGGCATGACTGCCGCCAAAGCCGCCGGTATGAAAGTCGTTGCCTTGCCGGCTGAACATGACTGGCACCATAGCAAGTTTGATGCTGCCGATATGAAACTGCGCTGCCTGAGCGAGCTTGATTTTACTCAGTTAAACCTGCGCTCTGCGCTGTCAAATGAGCGCAGCTGCTGCTGATAACGCTGCACCAGCCACGGCGCATCATCCAGCGGTAAGTCATGCCCGGCCCACGGATGCTGTATATGGTGCGCCTGCCAGTGGCGGGCCAAATCGACACTGCATTGTGGGCTGACCAGGCGATCCTGAACACTGCTGACAAACAGTAACGGGCATTGCGGTTTCGCCGTTATCTCAAAGCGGCTGGCGGCCCAGAGCTGGCGCAGCGCATTAGTGCTACTGACCGGACACAGCTGTTGCCAACGTAGCCAATCAGACAAAACAACTGAATGCTTAGCTGTGTTATTGCTGGTGAGTGCCAGGATCATCTGCTCGCGCTGCACCGCGCTGACAAACAGGCTGCGCACTATACGCGGATAATTGCGCCAGTTCAGCCGCCGGTAAAATGGCGACAACGGCCTGGCACTGCTGTTAATCAAGGTAAGGGATGCCACCTCTTGCGGATAGCTAAGTGCCCAGTCCAGCGCCAACATGCCGCCAAGCGAAATCGCCAGCAGGTGCACCCTGCCACTGAATTGCGGTTCAACCAGCAGTTGCTGACGCGCCGACTGGCGCAGTGCGCTGATATGACACGGCGAGCGCTGCTGAAAAAGCTCACCGCAACCGGCAAAATCCAGACTAAGAACCGGGTTGGGTAATGCCGCCTGCAGCAGCGGTTTAAACTCGCCCCAATGGCGCTGCTCGCGCATTAAGCCGCGGATCAACAGCACCGGCGTGGTATCAACAGTGTGCATCGTTGCGACCTTCTGTATTTAGTACCACAGCGCTTTTGCCTCGGCTGACAGCGCATCGGCATTGGCCAGCGGTAACCAGTTCTGATAGGACATAGTGCTGTTAATCAAAAAATTAATCAGGATCAAATGGCTGCGCAGCACCCGTTTTACCCGGTGTGGTTTAACCGGATGAAACATGCCAAGCGACGACAACAACTGAAACGGGTTCTTACGCACCCAGTTCCACGACCCCATCTCCAGCGTCAACGGCAACATAGTGCTGTGTTGCGCCTGAGCTAAATCGTACAGGTAGTCCCATAAATCACCATGACACAGATAATGCTGCGACTGCGGCTCAAAAATGTAGTTCTGGTGCGGATAGCTTTGAAATAACAGCTGCCGCAAGCGGTACATTTCGGCCAGATGTGCTATCGGTTGCCGCTTGCTTTTCGCATAAGGAAACCATAACCGGTCAGTGGTGCCAAAGCCGGAATGACAATCCAGCACCAGCGAAAACGGCCGTTCAAACAGTGCACGCCGGATAAAGTCTACCAGCGCCTGACTTTCGGCTTCCATACGCTCTGCATTACCGCGATGCCACGGAATCGCCCTGCTGATGCGCTGCCCACCCACCAGCCAGGCTGCACCTTCAGTACAGTCTACCGGGGCATTGCGCATTAAATCGACGCTGTTGCCGTTGGCACGCCAGCCATTGGCCATGCCGGCAGGGTTTAGCAGCGGGATAAAGTAAATACAGCAATGTTCTAACGTATGCTGCAGACATAAATCCCACGGCAAGCGATTCAGCAAGGTTTGCAGATAAGCCAGCACCACCTGAGTGCCAATACGTTCCAGACCGTGCACCCCACCGACCAGCACCACCGCGGGTAGCGTTTTATCCTGCTTACCCAATGTCAGCGCATACACCGGTAGCTTCTCTGTCATGTGCGGCACCTTCGTCAGCACCTGTGTGTGCAACTGCGCCGGCGCCTGTGCAATCATCTGCTGCAACTGCAACAACTCTGGCAGCATAGTGTCAGTTTCGCTATACAACAGTTGTGCCCCCGGTAATGAAGTTTATATGACAGCATACCCGACGCGCCCGGCACAAAAATGGCAGTTTTATGAAGATTAAAACGGCTTTGCCCCGGATTTTCATCCGGTTATCCAGCGCTTAGCGCAAAAACACCGCTATCGCTTATACTGAACCTCAGTTTATCCACCGGTGCCTGTTATGCCGTTTATCAGCCTGAGTAAATTATTGCGTTTCAATTTGTATTACTGGTGCGCTATTTTCGGCCTGGGTTTACTCAGTTCCTGGCAGAACGCACTGATACATGTCAAAGAATTCGAATGGCGCTACCTGCCGACCATGCTGGCCAGCGAGATGGTGGCAATGCTACTCACTGCAATGGTCGTGGTATGGTCTTACCGGCGTATCCAACAGCAGTTTTTTGCGAACTGGCAACTGCTTGCCGGTGTGGCGCTGGTTGCGCTGATTTATATCCCGGCTGAAAACGCCTTCTGGATGGTACTGTGGGATAAAGACATTATTGATATGCGTATGCTGATCGGCAACCTGGATACCTCAGTGCTGGCGTTTTTTGTCTGGGCCGCCTGTTACCTAACGGTACTGATTAATCAGCAACAGCTGGCCCGCGAGGCAGAAACCAGCCAGTTGAGCCAGAAGATCCAGCAGCTTGAGTTACAGGCCTTAAGCCATCAGTTGAACCCGCACTTTACCTTTAATGCGTTAAATTCAGTCTGTGCACTACTGGAAGCAGAGCGCTACGATGATGCCGAAACCATGTCAGAACAACTGGCCACCTTTTTGCGATACTCGCTGAGTAAATCACCGGATAGCCTGGTGCAACTGGCCGATGAACTATCAGCCATCAATGCTTACCTGCAGCTGCAGAAAACCCGCTTTGGCGACAAACTGAAAGTAAACTGGCAGATTGACGAGTCATTAAAACAGCAGCGGATCCCTGCACTGCTGCTGCAGCCTCTGGTGGAAAATGCGATTAAATACGCCGTCGCCACCCGCCAGCAAGGTGCCACTATTACTATCGGCGGTACACGCCGGCAAAACAGCCTGCACCTGCAGGTCTCTGACGATGGCCCGGGTTCAGCGCTTACAGCACCGGCGCAAAGCTCAGGTGTTGGCCTGGACAATATCCGCAACCGCCTGTTGCAGCACTTTGGCGCCAGCGCCCGGCTGGATGTTGGGGCTACACCACATGGCTTTACCGTAGATATCAGCTTACCCTGGCAGAGTGCCTGATGACAGCAGCCTGTTCTTCTCCAGCCAAATCTGCCAGCCGGCTAAGTAACTTCTGGTACTGGCACACCTTGTTCTGGCTCAGCTATCTGCTGGTGAAATTTATTCATCTGGCGGTGCTGGTGCCGCTGCAAAATGAGGCAGCCTGGCCTTATTTGTGGATTTACAGCCTGGTGACGCTGATACATTTTACCGTGACCGGTGTGCTTGGTCAGCATGAATTGCAGCAGCCGCGGCCGTTTCGGCAACAGCTGCGCCGCTTACTGGCTGTGCTATTACCATTATGGATACTGATGGTTGTGCTGCGGCAAAGTCTGATTATGGCTTATGCATCAGATGCAGCGGCGGATGTCAGTTCCCCGTTTAAATACCTGTTGGCATTTTCGTTGATCCTGCTGCCGCTTGCCGGCTGGCTGGCGGTATTTATGCTGATAAAAAGTAACCAGCTATATTACAGCGGCTTTTTAAAGCAGCAGGAACTGGCACGGCAGGCAAGGCAAGCCCGGCTGAAAGTGCTGCGCTATCAGCTTAATCCACATTTTATGTTTAACACCTTAAATGCACTGAACGCGCTTATTGTACAGCGCAGTGGTCTGGCGGCTGAGCAACTGATTGAGTACTTATCAACTTACCTGCGCCATTCCCTGAAGAACCAGCATGACAACCTTATTCCACTGCAGCAGGAACTGGATGCGTTATCGGCTTACATGGCTATTCAGCAAATTCGCTTTGGCCAGCGGCTGAAATTAAACTGGCAGTTGCCAACCAAAGTACCGGCACTGAATTTCCCGCCGCTGTTGCTGCAACCGCTGGCAGAGAATGCTATTCAATATAGCGTGGCAGAAGTGGCTGGTGAGGTGCTGCTGCATATTGATGTCAGCGTTTCAGCTAACAAGTTGCAGATTACGATCGCTCAGGACGGTGCTACAGCACAGGGCGGCTGGCCTGATACTCAGCAACCGACAAACCTACTTAATCTGGCCGAGCGCTTGCAGCTATTGTTTGGTGACAAAGCGCACTTACTGCTAAGCCAGAGTGAAAACGGCTTTTACAGCCAGATCAGTTTACCGACGGAGGCCCTGGATGGCAGCGCTTAATGTAATTATCGCCGACGACGAACCTTTGGCTATCAGCAATTTAAAGGCGAAGCTGGCGGCATACCCCAACCTGGAGATCGTCGCCAGTTTTGACAACGGCGATGACACCCTGGCGTTTTTGCAAACAGCAACAGATATCGACTTGGTGTTTCTCGATATTCAGATGCCAGGTATTAAGGGGATTGAAATTTTAAAACAGGCAGGTAAAGCCTCGGCGATGACACCGCCACTGTTTATTCTGGTGACAGCTTATGAGCAGTTTGCGTTCTCAGCCTTTGAGCACTTCGCTTTTGATTATCTGCTCAAGCCGGTATCGCGCCAGCGTCTGGCACAAACGCTGCTCGATGCCAGAACAGCGCTGGACAAACAGCCTGTCACTGCCACACCCAGCCACAAGCTAACCTTTAAAACCGGCGCTTCGACCTTACTGCTGGATGACGTTGAGATTTTATTGATTGAAGCGGCAGGCAATTACATGTGTATTCATACGCTAAACGAAACGGTGGTGATCCGCGAAACAATGAAGGAGCTGCTGCAACGTCTGCCGGAGCAGTTTGTTCAGGTACACCGCTCTACTCTACTTAATCTGCACCATGTGCATAAAGTCCAGCCACACAACAACGATTATCAGTTTATTCTGACCAACGGCAAGCTGGTCAGTGCCTCAAGACGCTACAAAACGAACTGGACACAGTTGCTCAGCGCACTGCCGCAAAGCTGAACACACCGGTTATCCCTGCCCGGCGCCGCCTTATCACTTAGTAACATCGGCGCCACCACTTACCCCAACGTTGCGGTAACTGCCGCCAGTCGCTGCCAGAATATCGCTATGGCAAACGCCATATTTCCCACAGCAGAGGACAGCACAATGAAAACCGCAATTTTATTCGCAGTATCTCTGGCCAGCGCCAGTGTGGCAGTACCGGCAAGTGCCGGCGATTATCAGAAAGGTGGTTATATCTACAAAGCCCTGGTACAGGTTTGTAGCGAGACGGCTGAAGACGACCGCCTGGGGTTGAATAAAACGCTGAAATCTTACCGTATCAGTAAACAGGCAGCGGTAGAAAAAGTGGTTTGCAACGGCCAGACTCTGACAGACTTTGCCCGCGCCAACCAGGCGGTAAAAGTTACCGCTATGCTTCAGCCTTATGAAGACCGTATCAAAGGTAAGGTGACTATTCAGGATGTAGCTGCATCTGCGGCTAACTAACACGGTAAAGGGGACAGCAGCGATATGCTGTCCCGCCTTAACATTCAGTTCGCAGCGGTATCAAGCGGCGCAAAGCTTTTGACTAAATCATCTACTGCCTTCATCTGCAGCAAATAATCTTCCAGCTTGGCCAGTGGCAACGCACAGGGGCCATCACATTTGGCCTGATTAGGATCCGGATGCGCTTCGATAAACAACCCTGCCAACCCGAGCGCCATCCCCGAACGGGCCAGCTGCGCGGCCTGGGCACGGCGGCCATCAGCAGAGCTCTCCCGGCCACCCGGTTTTTGCAGCGCATGGGTAGCATCGAAGATCACCGGGCCATATTGTTTCATTTCATCCATGCCCAGCATATCAACAACCAGATTGTTATAGCCGAAGCAGCTGCCGCGCTCACACAGGATAACCTTATCGTTACCGGCTTCTTTAAACTTGGTAATAATATGCCGCATCTCATGCGGTGCCAGAAACTGTGGTTTTTTCACATTGATCACCGCGCCGGTTTTGGCCATGGCGACAACCAAATCAGTCTGGCGTGCCAAAAACGCCGGCAACTGGATCACATCAACCACTTCAGCAACCGGTGCAGCCTGATAAGGTTCATGCACATCCGTAATAAGCGGTACGTCGAAGGTCTGCTTAATTTCCTGAAAAATCTTCAGGCCTTCTTCCATACCCGGCCCACGGTAGGAATGCACCGACGAGCGGTTAGCTTTATCAAACGATGCTTTGAACACATAAGGGATGCCGAGCCTGGTTGTCACTTCTTTGTAGTGCTCGGCAATACGCATGGCTAAATCACGCGATTCCAGCACATTCATGCCGCCAAACAACACAAAGGGCAGATGGTTAGCCACCTGCGTGGTGCCAACCTGAATAATTTGCGCAGTCATAATGTATCTCAGTTAAATGGCAGGCAAATCGCCTGCAAAGTTTTATAAAGCGGTTAAAAATACCGCTTGTTTGGTAATAGCTACCCGCGCAGCCAGCCCCAGCCAACCCAAAGCCCCTAAAAAGCAGATCCAGCGGATAGCGGCGGTACGGCCTTTAAAGGCCATCACGCCCAGTGCAATATAAGCCAGTACAGCAATCAGCTTTTCTGTCAGCCAGGTATGCACAAACGGATACTGCTGTAACGTCAGCATCAGCATCACGGCACTGATTAATAACAGAGTATCAATTACATGCGGCGCAATTTTGAAAAACTTACGCTGCAGCAGCGCTGCCGGTTTCAAACTCATTGCATAGCGCAGCAGGAAAAAACTGATACTTAATGCCACCATTAACAGGTGAAAATGCTTATAAGCCATATACATAAACGCTGATCCTTCCATCTCAAAAAAACAGCCAGCATAAGCTGGCTGCGGTTATTCATCGCTGTCCGGGTATTTTTGCAGTATTGCCTCCAGTTTGTCGACCCGGCTTTTAAATATTTCTACCAGTTTTGGGTCGAACTGCTTACCGGACTCGGCCTCTATCAGTGCCATGACCTGCTCCAGCGGCCAGGCCGATTTATAGCAGCGCCGGTGACGCAGAGCATCATACACATCTGCCAGTGCCGCTATACGGCCGTAGATGTGGATATCTTCCGCTTTTTTCCCGGCCGGGTAGCCTGTTCCGTCCCATTTTTCATGATGGTCCTGCGCAATCACAGCACCAGCCTGAATAATCGGTCGTTTAGAGTCTTTGAGGATCTCATAACCTATACTGGCATGAGTTTTCATCACTTCCCATTCCTGGCCTTGCAATTTGGATGGCTTGTTCAAAATGCCATCCGGAATACCCACCTTACCAACATCATGTAAAGGTGCGGCAAACATCAGCCTTTCGGCATCTTCTTCCGATAAACCATAGGCTTTAGCCAGCTCGTAACAGATAAACGCCACGCGTTTTACATGGTTACCGGTTTCAACAGAACGGTGCTCTACGGCTTCACTCAA
>NZ_DATCSY010000305.1:0-4367 GCF_036568245.1 Rheinheimera sp.
TTCGCTGTGTGAGCGTTTTGGCGGATCAATCCGTTTTACGTCAATAAACTGGTATACATTCTGTGCCATAACGTCTCCCTACATCGCCTGCACCCGCAGCTCGGCAGACGAGCGTGCGCGGTGACCCAGCAAGGTGTTTACATCGCTGGTTTTCGGTTTTACCAGCTTGAATTTGCTTAAATAGCTGCCAAAGTCGTTTAAGATCTTTTGCGCTTTTTCGCTGCCGGTTTCTTCCAGGTGCTGGTGTAGCAAACTGCGCAGGTGCTCCTGCAGAATAGGCGTGCTGACATCCAGCGCTTCGACCAGCTCGGGGTTCAGGCGCAGGGCTAAATCGTCCTGCTCATCTAACAGGTAAGCAAAGCCACCGGTCATACCGGCACCAAAGTTCACACCGGTGCAGCCCAGCACCACGACCACGCCGCCGGTCATATATTCGCAGCAGTTATCGCCGGTGCCTTCAACCACCGCCAGCGCGCCGGAGTTTCGTACCGCAAAGCGCTCGCCAACTTTACCGGCCGCATAAAGCCTGCCGCCGGTGGCGCCGTATAAACAGGTATTACCGGCAATGGTAAAACCGTTTTTGGCAAAAGTAGCGCCCTTGGCCGGGTAAATGGCCAGCATACCGCCAGTCATGCCTTTACCGACGTAGTCGTTGGCATCGCCCTGCAGTGACATATGCAGGCCGCCGGCGTTCCATACGCCAAAGCTTTGGCCGGCGGTGCCGTTTAAGCGGATACGGATAGGGTCGGTTGCCATGCCCTGGTTACCATGCTGACGGGCAATAAAGCCTGACAGGGCAGCACCGACAGAGCGGTCGGTATTGCGGATATTGACACTTAACTGGCCACCGCTTTTGTTTAGTACCATCTGCTCGCAGCGCGCTAACAGCTGCTGATTTAATGCACCTTCATCAAACGGCGTGTTGTTTTGCACGCAGTACAGCGCTTTGTCTGACTGCACACCGCTGGCCTGCAGGATCGGTGTTAGATCCAGCTTGGCCTGCTTTTGCGTTTCACTGTCTTTAACACTTAATAAATCGGTGCGACCGATAAGCTGGGTCAGCTCAGTTACGCCAAGCTGCGCCATTAATTCGCGCACTTCAAAGGCTAAGAACTTAAAGTAGTTCATTACCATTTCTGGCAGGCCGTTAAAGTGATCGCGCCGTAGTGTTGCATCCTGGGTTGCCACACCGGTAGCGCAGTTGTTTAAGTGGCAGATACGCAAAAACTTACAACCCAGCGCCACCATAGGGCCGGTACCAAAGCCGAAGCTTTCAGCACCTAAAATCGCGGCTTTAATCACATCAAGGCCGGTTTTTAAACCACCGTCTACCTGTAAGCGCACGCGATCGCGCAGGCCGTTTTCTACCAACGCCTGATGCACTTCGGCAAGGCCTAACTCCCACGGGCTGCCGGCGTATTTCACTGAGGTCAGTGGGCTGGCGCCGGTACCACCGTCGTAACCGGAGACGGTAATCAGATCGGCATAAGCTTTGGCCACACCGGTGGCGATGGTGCCGATACCCGGCTCTGACACCAGTTTTACCGAGATCAGCGCCTGCGGGTTAACCTGTTTTAAATCGAAAATCAGCTGGGCTAAATCTTCAATTGAGTAAATATCATGGTGCGGCGGCGGGGATATCAGCGTCACGCCTGGCACGGAGTAGCGCAGGCGGGCAATTTCCGCGGTAACTTTTTCACCTGGCAGCTGGCCACCTTCGCCAGGCTTGGCGCCTTGCGCCACTTTGATTTGGATAACTTCAGCGTTAACCAAATAATGCGGCGTCACCCCAAAGCGGCCGGAGGCGACCTGCTTAATCTTGGAGTTTTTCTCGGTGCCAAAGCGGCGCGGGTCTTCGCCGCCTTCACCCGAGTTAGAACGCCCGCCTAAGCGGTTCATTGCAATGGCTAAGGCTTCATGCGCTTCCGGGCTAAGTGCACCTATCGACATAGCCGCACTGTCAAAGCGCGGGTACAGCTTATCTTCGCTTTCAACCTGCTCCAGCGGTATAGCTGCGGCAGGGTTTAACTTAAACAAGTCGCGCAGGTGTGCTACCGGGCGCTGGTTAACAATATTACTGTACTGCTGGTAATCCTCGTATTTGCCTGAACGCACGGCTTTTTGCAGTGTTTGCACCACATCCGGGTTATAGGCATGGTACTCGCCATCGTGCACGTATTTAAGCAAGCCACCGTGATTAAGCGGCTTGCGTTTAAGCCAGGCCACTTTCGCCAGTTGCTGTACGTCCTGCTCGAAATCAGCAAAACCGGCACCACCGAGGCGCGATGGAATATCGGCAAAGCACTGGCGCATCACGGCTTTGTCGATGCCGACGGCTTCAAACAGGTTAGAGCAGCGGTAGCTGGCCACTGTTGAAATGCCCATTTTCGACATGATTTTGTACAGGCCTTTGTTAATGCCTTTGCGGTAATTCAGTACAGCCTGGCGCGCACTTAAGGTAATAACGCCTTTTTCTACCAGTTGCTCGACTGTTTCATAGGCCAGGAACGGGTAAATACCGGTGGCGCCAAGGCCAATCAGCACGGCGAAATGGTGCGGATCGCGCGCAGTGGCCGTTTCGACAATAATGTTTGAATCGCAGCGCAGCTGGGCATTCACCAGCGCATGCTGTACAGCACCCACGGCCATTGCTGCAGGTATCGGCAGTTTGCCCTGTTCAATACGCCGGTCGGTTAGCATCACCAGCACGACGTTGTTGTCGCGTACGGCGCTGATAACATCTTCGCATAATTTACTGACCGCTTGTTCCAGGCTGAAACTGGCCGGGTCAAAATTCAGTGAGAAAATCTGGTGTTTGTAGTACTTCTCATCGGCTTGTTTTAACTGTTTTAAGTCGGAATACATCATCACCGGCGATTCAAACTGAATACGGCGGGCGTAACCGGCAGTTTCTTTAAACACGTTATGCTCGCGGCCAATACTGGTGGCCAGCGACATAACATGTGCTTCGCGCAAAGGGTCAATCGGTGGGTTAGTCACCTGGGCAAACTGCTGGCGGAAATAATCATACATAGTGCGTGGCTTGCGTGACAGCACGGCCATTGGCGTGTCATCACCCATAGAGCCGACCGCTTCCTGACCATCTTTGGCCAGTACTGTCATTACCTGATCAATTTCTTCATAGCTGTAGTTAAACAGCTTGTGGTAGGTCAGCATTTCGTCGTCAGTAAACACGCGCTTACCGATAAGGTCAGTTTCGTATTGTTCGTACGGTACCAGGCGCTGCACATTGTTGTTCAGCCAGTCGCGGTAGGGGTGGCGTGCCATTAAATCAGCATCGATTTTATCTGAGCGCCAGATTTCACCGCTGGTGGTATCCACTGCCAGCATTTCACCCGGGCCAACGCGGCCTTTTTCCACCACTTCATCCGGCGTGTAATCCCAGATCCCCACTTCTGAGGCCAGCGTGATTAATTTATCGCGGGTAATAACAAAACGCGCCGGGCGCAGGCCGTTACGGTCGAGGTTACAGGCCACATGCTGACCGTTGGTCATCACGATACCGGCCGGGCCGTCCCACGGCTCCATATGCATGGAGTTAAATTCGTAGAAGGCTTTTAGGTTGTCGTCCATCACGCGGTTGCCCTGCCAGGCTGGCGGCACTAATAAACGCATGGCGCGGAACAAGTCCATACCGCCGGCCAGTAGCAGTTCCAGCATGTTGTCCAGCGAGCTGGAATCGGAGCCGCTTTGGCTGACAAAAGGTGCGGCGTCCTGTAAATCGCTCAGCAGGGGCGAGGCAAACTTATACTGGCGCGCACGAGCCCACTGCCGGTTACCGGTAATGGTATTAATTTCACCGTTATGGGCTAAAAAGCGAAATGGCTGTGCCAACTGCCAGCGCGGCATGGTGTTGGTAGAAAAGCGCTGGTGGAACACGCAAATAGCAGTTTCCATGCGGATGTCAGCTAAATCGAGATAGTAGCGCGGCAAATCAGCCGGCATCATCAGGCCTTTAAATACGGTAACCAGTGACGAGAAGCTGGGAATGTAAAAGTCGGCATCGTCAGTTAATTGCTTTTCAATGCGGCGGCGCACCATATACAGACGGCGCTCTAAGTCATGATCGCCCCAGCCGTGTGGCGCGTTGACAATAACCTGTGAAATCGCCGGCATAGAGCTAAGCGCCAATGGGCCAAGCACACTGCTGTCGATTGGCACTGTACGCCAGGCCACCAGCGTTAAGGTTTCGCGGGCAATTTCCTGCTCGATAATTTTTTTTGCCAGCGCCGCTTTTACCGGATCCTGGCTGAAGAAAATCATGCCGACGCCGTACTTCTTCGCCAGGTTCCAGCCGTTCTCTTCGGCAATAGCCCGGAAGAAACTGTCGGGTTTCTGCATTAATA
>NZ_DATCSY010000306.1:0-5379 GCF_036568245.1 Rheinheimera sp.
CCGGTACCAATTCTAATGAAAATACCGGTTTATTCTCGGCCAGCAAAATGCCGCTGCGGTCGTAAATCAGGCCGCGGTTAGGCGCCATTGGCACGACTTTGATGCGGTTACCTTCCGAGCGGGTCTGGTAATCCTGATATGATACAACCTGCAGCTGGTATTGATTGAAGATGATGATACAAAACAACACCACCACTATCAGCATTGCCACCACTGCCCTGCTGTTAAACAGTCGGGCCTCAGCAGCAAAATCCTGAATGGCAACGCGCTTTTTTAACATCTTTACTCGCGATGATAGGGATGATTAGTACAGATACTCCAAGCACGGTACAGGCTTTCAGCCAATACAACACGTACCAGGGGGTGGGGAAGTGTCAGTGCCGACAACGACCACTTTTCTTCACTGGCAGCGATACAGGCCGGTGCCAGCCCTTCGGGGCCGCCAACCAGTAAGCAGACATCACGGCTATCAAGTTGCCACTGTGTCAGACGTGTTGCCAGTTGCGGGCTACTCCAATTGTCACCCGTTACTTCCAGTGTCACTATTCTGCTGCCACGGGGAACGGCGGCGAGCATTTTTTCACCTTCCTGTTCCAGAATGCGCTTGATATCAGCATTTTTGCCGCGTTTACCTGCCGGGATCTCAATCAGCTCCAGCGCTAAATCTCTGGGAAAGCGGCGGGCATATTCTTCATAGCCAGTTTGCACCCAGGCAGGCATTTTACTGCCAACAGCAATCAGTGTTAACTTCATACCGGCTTAGGCACTCCAGAGCTTTTCCAACTGATAGAAACTGCGGCTCTCTTCCAGCATCACATGTACTACCACATCGTCCAGATCCAGTAATACCCACTCGCCTGAGCTCTGGCCTTCGATACCGAGTGTTACAATACCGGCTTTTTTCACTTCGGCGGCGACGTAGTCGGCGATAGATTTGGTATGGCGGTTAGATGTGCCTGAGCACACTATCATAAATTCAGTGACACTTGATTTTCCACGTACGTCTATAGCCACGATATCACGGCCTTTCATATCGTCGATTTTGTCCTGAATAAAACTTACCAGCTCGGTTGTCTGCACCCTGATTCCTCTGCGCATTAAAAAGGCGCTATTTTAGCATAGTTTGGGCGTGGTGATAGCTCTTACGCCTGATAGAGTTGTTGTAACTGAATATAGTTCAATACGTCAGGATCTAAAGCGCTGCCAGCTGTGCTATGTTGCTGCAACTGGCGGCGGATATCTGTCGCGCTGATAGCAAACAGAGGATTATCCAGCAGCAAAATGCCCCCCGCAGTCGATTGTTGCAGCACGGCTATATCAGCCACACCATACTGCTGCAGTAAAAACGGCGCATCACCTTCCGTTGCCTGATACCCCGGGCGTTCGCAGACCAGCAGATGAGCGAGTTGTAATACACGCTGCCAGTTTTTCCACTGCCGGAAATAACACAGTGAGTCCATGCCGATAATAAAGTAAAAGCGGCTGTCAGGTTCACGCTGGTGCAACAACTGCAGGCTGTCAACGGTGTACGACGGGCTTTGTTTATCCAGTTCAAGCCGTTCAAGCACCAGCTTGGGGTAACCGGCGATCGCCAGCTGCACCATAGCCGCGCGTTGCTCTGCACTGACACCCGGTGTGGCACGGTGGGGAGGCAGATGACATGGCATTAGTCTTACGGTATCGAGGCCGCATTTACGCTGAACATAATCGGCACAGGCAATATGGCCGTTGTGTACCGGGTCAAAGGTGCCACCCAGAATACCGATGTGTTTAGTCATAAGCCGCCTGCTGTTGCAGCGAAAAAGCTTTCGGTACCGGTTTGACAAACAGTGTCACCAGATGTGCCAGAGCAACATCAGGGTGACCAAGCTGGCCCGCTTTATATAAGCGGTCAAATGCCGCTAACTCTTGCAGCAAATAGTCCAGCCAGGACAGCGACAAGCGCTTCAGCGCATTTTGGTACAGTGGCTGGCGCTTGGGCCAGATGGCGAGGCTTTTATACAGCTCGTTGATATTCTGTTGCCATTGCCCGGCCTGCTGCAGTTGGCGCAGCTGCAGCACTTCTTTTTGCAGCTGCCAGGCAATAATAACCGGCTCTGTATCCTGCTGACACAGGCGTTGTAAGCGGTGCAGCGCGTCATCAGCCTGTCCCTGTAAAATGGCATCGACCAGTTGAAATACGGTAAAGCTGGAATGATCCGCCAGAAACTGTGCCAGCACACTGGCATCCAGTGGCTGCGGCAAATCAGCCAGTGTCAGTTTTTCCAGCTCTTGCCGGGCGGCCAGCAAGTTACCGGCACAGTGTTGCTGCAGTAATACCAGGGCTTCACTGCTCAGTTGCAGGTTTAACTGACGGGCACGCTCACGCAGCCATTGCTGACTCTGCCGCTCATCCAGTGCATAAACAGGGATCTGAACAGCCTGATTCTGCAGCTGTTTAAACCAGGCCAGTTTACTAACTTCACTGTGGCTACGTTCACCGTGGATCAGCAGAATAATATCGCTATGCAGTTGCTGCGGTAGCGCTTTGAGGGCATCGTTGGCCGCGGCAGATAATTTTTGCTGAGACAGTTCCAGTTCAATCAAGCGCCGTTCTGAGAACAGCGACATGGCTTGCAGTTCGTTGCTAAGCAGGTTCCAGTCAAACTGGGCATCAGCGGTTAAACTGATGCGTTCTGAATAGCCTTGGTTGCGTGCAGCTGCGCGAATCGCATCTATTGCTTCAAGTTTCTGCAGCGGCTCATCGCCAAACAGCAGATAGCAGGGCGCCAGTGTACCAGTAAGGTGTTGCGGTAATTGGTTGGCGTATAGCTTCTGCATTAGCGTGACGGCTGCATCAGTGCAGCCTGGCCAATTGACGCATAATGCGGTTGGCCGCTTGTTGGCGCAGCTCCGCCAGCATCAGTTCCAGCTCTTTGGTTTTCGCTAAAGCCTGATTCGGGTCATCCTGATAGTCGCGGAACAGTTCGAACTGGTATTGCTGCGGCTCGCCATCGGGCATCGTCAACGCGTAACGCACTTTATAAATCAGCTCGTACTCGGCTACCTGACCGTTGGGAAACAGCGACAACGTGCGCCGCTCCAGCGTATCGTCAATCAGTTGCAGCATCGGTGCAGTTTGCTGGTAACTTTGTAGCAATTCTACTTTGTTACGCTCTAACCGCTCGGCTACCAGTGCTGCCAGTTCAGAATGACGTTCGCTCTGGATATACATGGCCGGGAAATGGCTCAGCGGTAAGTCGCCACGCAAGTGAAAGCCGCAGCTGCTTAGCAGCAGGCTGCCAAGCAGGGCCAGGACGACGCTGAGGCGGGCCATCTTAGCCCACCACCAGATTAAGCAGCTTACCAGGTACGTAAATTACTTTACGGATACTGACGCCTTCAAGGTGACGGTTGACGTTTTCATCAGCCTGAGCAGTACTCAGTACTGTATCCTGATCAGCGTCAGCAGCAACGGTTACCTTGCCGCGGACTTTGCCATTCACCTGCACTACCACCAGTTTTTCATCTTCAACCATAGCGGCATCGTCTGCCACCGGCCAGGGGGTTTGCTCAATACCGGTTTGCTGGCCCAGCTGCGTCCATAAATACTGCGCCACATGTGGCGTAATCGGGTTCAGCATTTGCAGCAGAGCCAGCACAGCTTCGTGCATCACAGCGCGGTCAAGCTCTGTCGTCAGGCTGGCTTTTTGCAGCTTATTGCTCAGCTCCATAATGGCCGCGATCGCTGTATTAAAGGTGTAGCGGCGGCCAATGTCGTCGGATACTTTAGCGATGGTTTTGTGCAGCTCACGGCGCAGCGTCTTTTGCTCGTTATTAAGTGCTGCAATATCCAGTTTACCAACGGCACCGGCAGCGGTGAAATCGCTGACCAGAGTATAGATACGCTTAATAAAACGATGCGCACCTTCAACTGCAGAGTCTGACCACTCCAGTGTTTGCTCCGGCGGTGCGGTAAACATCATAAACAGGCGCACGGTATCAGCACCGTAAAGGTCGATAACTTTTTGCGGGTCGATACCATTGTTTTTCGATTTCGACATCTTGCTCATGCCAGATGCAACCACTGGCTGGCCGTCAGTGTTTAATATGGCGTTGACAACCCGGCCTTTTTCGTCGCGCTCTACGCTGACATCCTGTGGTGAGAACCATTGCTTGCCGCCGTTTTCCGTTTCACGGTAAAAGGTTTCCGCCAGTACCATGCCCTGACATAACAGGCGTTTAAACGGTTCGTCTGATTGCACCAGGCCGACATCGCGTAACAGTTTATGGAAGAAACGGCTGTACAGCAGGTGCAAAATTGCGTGTTCAATGCCACCAATATATTGGTCTACCGGCAGCCAGTAGTTGGCTTTGGCCGGGTCCAGCATCGCTTTATCATGGTCTGGGCTACAGTAGCGGGCGTAGTACCAGCTCGACTCCATAAAGGTGTCGAAGGTGTCGGTTTCATGAAAGGCATCGCTGCCGTTATAGGTGGTTTTGGCCCACTCGGGGTCAGCTTTGATTGGCGATGTTACGCCATCCATCACCACATCTTCCGGTAACCGTACCGGTAACTGGTCTTCCGGCACCGGTACCTGGCTGCCATCCGCCAGGTTCAGCATCGGAATGGGCGCGCCCCAGTAACGCTGACGCGATACGCCCCAGTCGCGCAGACGGTAGTTTACCTTAACTTCGCCACGGCCCATCGCGGCAAGTTTGGCTGCGATGGCATTGAACGCGGCATCAAAATCCGCACCATCAAACTCACCAGAGTTAATCAGTACACCTTTTTCAGTGAAGGCGGCTTTGGTTAAATCACATTCCTGCTGCGAGCCAGCAGCCGGACGCACTACCTGCTTTATTGCTAGCTGGTATTTGCTGGCAAATTCGTAATCACGCTGGTCGTGGCCGGGTACGGCCATCACCGCACCTGAACCGTAGTCCATCAGCACAAAGTTAGCGACCCACACCGGCACCTGTTCACCGGTCAGCGGGTGTACCGCATAAATACCGGTCGCGCAGCCTTTTTTCTCCATAGTGGCCAGCTCTGCTTCGGCCATCTTGCCGCCTTTGCAGTCTTCAATAAAGGCTGCCAATGCCGGGTTAGATTGTGCGGCTTGCTGTGCCAGCGGATGCTGCGCGGCTACTGCGACATAAGTAACACCATACAAGGTATCCGGACGCGTGGTGTAAACACTCAGGCTGTCGCTGCTGCCGGCGATATCAAAGCGGATTTCTACGCCTTCTGAGCGGCCAATCCAGTTTTTCTGCATGGTTTTAACCTGCTCAGGCCAGCCTTCCAGCTGATCCAGATCCTGCAGTAACTCTTCGGCATAGGCGGTAATACGGATAAACCACTGCGCTAATTCACGTTGTTCTACTAAGGCACCTGAGCGC
>NZ_DATCSY010000307.1:0-7866 GCF_036568245.1 Rheinheimera sp.
CTTTTTGTTGCTCACCGCGAAGAGATATTGCTGCAGGCGCAGCAAAGTTTTGCCCGCCTAAACCCGCAAAAGAGTAGCGGCTTATATTTCAGCGGCGAAAAAGCCGCAACTGCAGATATGATTTTTGCGTCCATTCAAACATTAAGTAAAAAAGAGCATTTACAGTTATTCGCTACAGATCACTTTGATTACATAGTAATTGATGAATTTCATCATGCTGGCAGCCCCAGCTATCATCAGGTGTTAAACCACTTTAAACCGAACTTTTTACTGGGCTTAACGGCTACACCTGAACGCAGCGATCAGGCGGATATTCTGGCGCTGTGTGATAACAACTTAGTGTTCGAGCGTAACCTGGTGCATGGTATTGAAAGTGGCATTTTGGTGCCGTTTCATTACTTTGGTGTTTACGATCAGTTTGTCGATTATCAGGAAATTCCCTGGCGTAGCGGTAAATTTGATGCCACAGCACTGGATGCCGCTTTTGCCACCCGCCAGCGGGCAAAGCATATTTTTGAACACTGGAATAAGCACAGACAACACCGGACATTGGCGTTTTGCGTGTCACGTAAACATGCCGATTACATGGCAGACTATTTTACCCAGCAAGGGGTGAAAGCGGCTGCGGTTTATCAGGGGAGTACTTTGCGTCGTAATGAAGCCCTTGAGCAATTGGATAACGCAGTCATTCAGGTATTGTTTTCTGTCGACTTATTCAATGAAGGAACAGATTTACCCTCAATAGACACGGTGTTAATGCTTAGACCAACCGAGTCAAAAATCCTATTCTTGCAGCAATTAGGTAGGGGCTTGCGCCGTGCAGATGGGCTGGATAAGCATCATCTGGTGGTTGTTGATTTTATCGGTAATCATCAATCGTTTTTAAACAAACCCGCTGCATTGTTTAATACCAGTGGCATTAAAAATATCAGCCGTAACATTACAGAGAAACCGATAATAGCACCGGGCTGCTACATAAATTTTGCGCCGCAAATTGTTGAGTTTTGGCAGCAACTGGTACGCAGAGTTAAAAACACAGCAGCAGAAGATTTTGCCCAGCTGACAGCTGAAATTGGTCGCCGCCCAACCGCTGCCGAGTTTGCTTTAGCCGGTTATGATCTGCTTAAAGTGCGTAAGCAACATGGCAGCTGGTTTCAGTTGGTAGCAGAGCAAACGCAGGATCAAGACTTGGCCGGTTTAGTGCAACGTTATGGTGATTGGTTGCTCGACGGCATTGAAACTACGGCTATGGCTAAGTGTTTCAAAATGGTGTTGCTGCGAGCTTATCTGCAGTTAGATGGTTTTAATACAGCGGTTAATACTGCAGAGTTGTCAGCATTGAGTTGGCAAATTATTCAGCGCAGGCCAGATCTGGTTGAAAAGGACGTACCTGCAGAGCTACAAAACCAAAAAGCAGGAGGCTTAAAATGGCACCAATATTGGTGTAAGAACCCTATTAATTTTTACGCCAAACAAGATAAGCATGCGGCAAAAGCCTGGTTTGTGCTGAGCGAAGAGCGGTTTAGTGCCAACTTTAAAGTTAATCCAGATGATGTTGCCTTACTGACAGAGTTAAGCCATGAGCTAATTGATTTGCGCTTGCTTCAATATACCTTGCGCACGCCAGCTCCTGCGGAAGTCTCGAACGAATTGGATCGTCAACAACAGAACGTGACCAATGTTTTGCCGTTTTATCCGGCGCTTAAAATTGCCTGTGGTCATTTCGGTAGGGGTATGCCGGATGATGTAAAAATGCTGGAACTGCCAGAGCATTATGGCCATTTAAACCCCATGCAACATTTTATTGCGCCAGCAAAAGGTAACTCCATGAACGGTGGAAAGCAGCCTATAGCCGATGGCGATTTGTTGCTACTGGAATGGGTTACACCGGTAAATGCAGGTTCAATCTCGAATAATGTTATGGCCATTGAGCGCCTGGACGATGTCGGAGATGCTGAATATTTGCTAAGGGTAGTGAAAAAGCAGGGGCCTGGTGTTTACTTGCTTAAAGCAAATAACCCGGATTATGGCGACTTAGCAGCCAATGACACTATGCGCACCTTTGCAAGGTTAAAAGCGGTAATTGCACCGCAAGACGTAACAGAAATTCAGTGATACCTTCAACACCTTTTTCGCCTCTTTACTGCTAAGCCAGTTTTCCGTTTCCTGCTTGTCCGGCTGTTGCATGCTGCTCATTTTCTGCCTTTATCAAGTTAAACATCATAGCTTCGATAGTTTTGTCATTTAACTCCTTTTTCGCCGGGTCGCAATTGATGTGGTATCCGGCGAAATAGTACTTCTTGCATTTGCAGCATTTCGTTATCATTTTTGCAATTTAGCAGGAGGTTAGAAATGAATGCAGCGCACCAGTTAGCAGAGGGAAAATATCAGAGTTTAAGAGAAAGTAGTTTACGAATTGCAGAAGCAACCTTGCCAGCAGCGGCATGATGATGCCGTTTGGTCTTGGCGCAAAGGCTTTGGCTCTTATGCCAAGCAGCATCCGAAGCGGTTTGAACTAGCGATATGGTTTGCTAAAGCACAGCTATGTGGCTTAAGTCTTGGTAAGCCGACATACTCCGGCTCGAAATTGCGCTTAGACTTTATTGAAGGTGCGCCAGGTAAGCATCTGCTTAAAGGTAAAGTAGTCGAACTTACTATTGCTGCTGCAGAGGCTTATGCCGATAGTATCGGCGCAGAGCAAATCAGAATTATGCGACCTGTTAGCGCTGAAGTTATCCGTTATTATGAAAAGCATGGTTTTACCTACTTTGGCGGCAAAAGCAGTAATATACCGACTCATTTATGGCGAAACCTGTAGGAGCTATTGGACATGACCAAAAGCAAAAGACCGTCTCCAGATTCACCTGAATTTGAACAGTGGTTGCTTGACAGGGCAAAAGAACGGGCAGATAAGCTGTTTAATACAGAAATTCCGGCAGATCTGGCCGACGTTGATAGCGGTATCATTGCCGGCCCGCTTGATTGGGAAGATTTAATGCCTGAAAAAACCATCGCCGAAGATATTGCTATTGATAAGGCGCATAAGCGAAAACACCTTAAAACGGTTAAATAGCTGCTAATGAGTTTGGGTGCCAGAGAGTTTGTGGTTAAAGCTCTGCCGGCGGTTTAAGCAGGCTTTCCAGCTCACTGCGCTGGCGCGGTAACACCGCCAGCTCTAGCCCGAGCAATTTAAAATAACTGCGTAAGCTATCTAACCGCGGATTGCCACTGTCATTTTCTATATCGCTTACAACCTGGCGGCTTAAGCCGGTAAGTTTGCATACTTCAGTTTGCGACATTTGCAAGCCTTCGCTACGCAATACTTTACTAATTTGGCCCAGCGTGGTGTTACCCGCCAACATTTGTTGCACCAGACGCTGCTTTAACGCAAAGCGGTCTGCGGTGGTAATTGTGTTCGCTTTTGTCATGGTAATAACCCCCACTTCTGCAGCCTGGTTTCCAGATAGGCAAAACCCATTACCGGCATTTGCATAATACTGGCAGGGACGCCTCGCTCTGTTAGACGTTTAGGCAAATTTTGTAGTTTGGCGGCCAATTGGCGCAATTCGGTTTTAAACAATTCAGGTTCTCCATAACAACTCAGATTGTCGCATAAGGACAGCCAGTCAATATCACCGCCGCGCTCAAATTCATTGCTCCAATAGGTTGTACGCATGACGACTTCCGGGTCTGCTTTCATTGGTGCAAAATCATAAATAGGCGCCAGTGAAACCTCTGTCGCATGTTTTAGTACCGCCTGGTTTCTGCCATGGTTGTCAGAATTACCAAACACTACGTTCAGTAAATCACGTTTCAGATATTCTGTGGTTAGCTCTGCTGCAGTTTGGTTATTAACCACCTGTATTAGTGCCTTTAATACCTCTTCGTGTTTCAAATGGCTGCCTGCTGGTTTATTTAACAGCGAGAATACAGATTCCACACCGTAACGTTGCACGGCGCCAGAACAAAATTTTCTATCAAAGCGTGGCAACCACAGTGATGGCTGTTTACTGCCTTCGTGTAGCCGCAATTTGGCGATGTCCATACTGGCGAACCCCAGCTCTGCTAATTCACAGTAGTAATGGTACTCTGCCCGCAGAATGTCCTGATCTATTAAAGTGTTACCGCGAGGAAATTTCACCAGATAATGTGCGTCAGCACTATTATCATTTTGCAGGGTGTCTATCCATACCTCGCGCTGCTCGGTTAGCCTGACCAGCAGTTTGGGGGCGGCGCCGCCAGCGCCGGTCGCGCCGCCTGATAATGCCCCTCGTTGTCTGGCATAGTTTAAAAAGTCATGGTTGCGTTCTATAACCTGAAGCTGGTCAAAGCGCATCTGTTCCAGTGCAGTTCCCTGATGCTCTGCCGCCATTTCAACAGACTCTTTCAAGCGCAAGTTCCCTACAGGTGCAATAGTGCCGGCTTGCAATAAGGTTAAGTCCTGCACCGCAACGGGTTGTTGCTGCAGGCCCAGCATTTCTAGCCATAGGGTACGGGCATAGCCCATTGGCATAATATCTTCAAACACTGCAGGCCAGCTGTTAAAGCTGTAAACATCCATTGGGTTAACCGGATAATTAGCAGAAAAACTGTGCGAACCTGATTCATCAAAATAGGCTGCTGCATAGGGAGTTAGCGCTTGTAGTGCCACTCTGCCAAGCTTGCCTGCATCAGGGTTAGCCAGAGTGATAACAAAAGCATCTTGCCAGAGGCCGTCATTAAAGGCTTGCAGTGTAAGCTGCATAAATGTCCTTCACATTGCTATTTATGTCTAATATAGCGCACAAAAAAGCCAAAAGAGACATTTTTTGTCTGATATAGGGCACAATTATCATTGATAAGACAGTCTTGTGTCTTATATATCAGACGCTGTGAAAAGAAATTTAGCGTTATTTAGTTATTGCTACTTAGTTGCTATCTTTGCCAAATCTTCCGCCAGTGACTGCTGTGGCCGCTCGATAATGCGGCCAAGCTCTTTGCCATTTTGCTGCACTATGATTGTCGGCGTGTACTTCAGGTTGTAGTAGCTATGCAGTTGCTGTGGGTGCTGCTTTTGCCGGTTTACGGCCTGTAGCTGCAGGTTGTCTGTGGCGATATTGGCTTGTTGCAGCAGCTTTAGCAGCCTTGGTACTTCGCGCTCGCTGTCATGGCACCAGGTGCCGAACAACACCACCAGCTGCAGGCCTTGCAAGCGCTGCATTTGCTGAACCTCAGCGGCATCGGGCTGATAACGGGCGTATTCGGCAGAAAATGGCGGATACTGCTTAAGCAAAGCGTCTGTACTGATGATGCCTTCGGCATCTAAGGTGGCTGTTTCAGCCGCGTCTGCCCGGTGGGGAAGCTGGCTGGTGCAGGCTATTAGTAGTAACGGCAGTGCTATTAGCAGGTATTTCATTGGCGGGCTCTTATGCATCGGTTTAGCTGGCTATCTTAGGTATGCAGCGTTTAGCTTACAATGTTTTACGTATCCCCATGCTGGCAAAACATGGTAGCGCCAGGTACTGTTGAATCAACTTTTCCGATTACCTCAATCTGTTTATATCACTGCAATTAATCAGGGTTCAGCTTTAATTTATCAGGCGGATTGATGCTGTGGTGCCGGGTGGATTACCGGTGCCGGTGTCGTTCTTTTTTCATCCTCCTTACGGATGCTGCCGCCAGAGCTGTGGCAGTGCGAGAATAACCGGGTGCAGTAATACGATGGCACCCTTTCGGACAGGTATAAAACCATGATAAAGAAAACCGTTCCTATGATTTCAGTGCTGGCACTGGCAATTTCAATCAGTGTCAGTGCAGCCGATACCGGTACTACTACCACTAACAGTTTCTGGTGGCCGGATAAACTGGATTTAACGCCACTTAGACAAAATGCGGTTAAATCTAACCCTTATGGCGCCGACTACGACTATGTGCAGAAATTTAATGCGCTGGATTTAGATGCGTTAAAAGCCGATATCAAAGCAGTGATGACCCAATCGCAGGATTGGTGGCCGGCAGACTATGGCCACTATGGGCCTTTCTTCATTCGTATGGCGTGGCATAGCGCCGGTGTATACCGCATTTTTGATGGCCGTGGCGGTGCCAATGGTGGCCAGCAACGGTTTGAACCGCTGAACAGCTGGCCGGATAACGTCAGCCTGGATAAAGCCCGCCGCCTGTTATGGCCGATTAAGCAAAAGTACGGCAGCAGCATTTCATGGGCCGATTTAATGGTGTTAACCGGTAATGTTGCGCTGGAATCCATGGGCTTTAAAACCTTTGGTTTTGCCGGTGGCCGCACTGACGACTGGGAAGCCGAAGTGGTGAACTGGGGCTCGGAAAAACAGTGGCTGGATAACAAGCGCCGTAACGAAAAGGGCGAGTTGGCCAAACCGTTAGCAGCAGTACAAATGGGCCTGATTTACGTCAACCCGGAAGGCCCGAATGGCGTACCAGACCCACTGGCGTCAGCCAAAGAAATCCGCGATACCTTCGGCCGTATGGCAATGAATGACGAAGAAACTGTGGCGCTGATTGCCGGCGGGCACACCTTTGGTAAAGCACATGGCGCGCATGATCCGAAAAAATGTGTCGATAAAGACCCGGACGCTGCCGGTGTGGAAGAGCAGGGTTTTGGCTGGAAAAACAAATGCGGTAAAGGCCATTCTGAAGACACCATTACCAGCGGCTTAGAAGGTGCCTGGTCGGTCAACCCTATCGCCTGGACATCGCAGTATCTGGATAATCTGTTTGGCTTTGACTGGGTACAAACCAAGAGCCCGGCCGGCCATATTCAGTGGATCCCGGCCGATGGCAAAGGCGCTAACCTGGTACCAGACGCGCATGTCGAAGGTAAACGTCATGCACCTATTATGTTCACCTCGGATTTGGCGCTAAAAGAAGACCCGGCGTACCGCGCTATTGCGCTGCGTTTTAAAAATGACCCGAAAGCGTTTGAACTGGCGTTTGCCAAAGCCTGGTTTAAGCTGACCCACCGCGATATGGGGCCGCAGGCACGCTACCTGGGTAAACTGGTTCCTACCGAAGCACTGATTTGGCAAGACCCGGTACCTGCCGTTGATCACCCACTGATTGATGCCAGTGATATTGCCAGCTTAAAAAGTAAAATTCTGGCGTCTGGCTTAACTGTGCCTCAGTTGGTGCGCACTGCCTGGGCGGCTGCCAGCAGCTTCCGTGGTACCGATATGCGCGGCGGGGCTAACGGTGCCCGTTTGCGGTTGGACCCACAGAAAGACTGGGCGGTAAACGACCCGAAAGAGCTGGCCAAGGTACTAAAAACGCTTGAGAAAGTACAAGGCGATTTTAACAAGTCGCTCAAAGGTGGCAAGAAAGTGTCACTGGCTGATGTGATTGTACTGGCAGGTGGTGCCGCGGTAGAAAAAGCGGCAAAAGATGCCGGTTACACGATAAGTGTGCCGTTTACTCCGGGCCGCACTGATGCCAGCCAGCAGCAAACGGATGCAGCGTCCTTTGCGGTACTGGAATTAAAAGCAGATGGTTTCCGTAACTATTACAGCAACGACGCCACTTTATCGCCAGCCGAAGCGCTGATTGACCGGGCTAATATGCTGAACCTGAGCGTACCGCAAATGACGGCGCTGGTTGGCGGCTTGCGGGTATTGAATGCCAACAGCGGCGGCAGCAAACATGGTGTCTTTACTGACAAGCCTGGCAGCTTAACTAACGATTTCTTTGTTAACCTGCTGGATATGTCGACGCAGTGGCGCAAATCTGACAAACAGCCAGGGCTGTATCAAGGGCTGGATCGTAAAAGCGGCAAGCTGAAATATACCGCCACGCCGGTTGACCTGATGTTTGGCTCGCATGCCGAGCTGCGCGCAGTGGCGGAAGTTTACGGTGCCAATG
>NZ_DATCSY010000308.1:0-2102 GCF_036568245.1 Rheinheimera sp.
GGATGACATTATCCGTGCATCAGATGCAGTGATGGTCGCGCGCGGTGATTTAGGGGTTGAAATCGGTGATGCTGAGCTTGTTGGCCAGCAAAAGCGTATCATTGCCCGTTCACGCCAGCTAAACCGTGTTGTCATTACCGCCACCCAGATGATGGAAAGCATGATTGAAAGCCCGATGCCAACCCGTGCCGAGGTGATGGACGTGGCCAACGCAGTGCTCGACGGCACTGATGCGGTGATGCTGTCGGCAGAAACTGCTGCCGGTAAGTATCCTACTGAGACTGTAAGGGCCATGGCGCGGGTATGTGATGGCGCGGAAAAACACCCCAGCGTGCAAATCTCTAAGCACCGGATGGATGTGACGTTTACTGAGATCAGTGAAACCATCGCATTGTCAGCAATGTATGCCGCGAACCACCTTGAAGGTATCAAAGCAATTATTACGCTGACTGAGTCTGGTTACACGGCTAAGCTGATGTCACGTATCACGTCACCGCAACCGATTTTTGCGCTGTCACGTCATACTAAGACACTGAACAAGATGGCGTTGTACCGCGGTGTCTACCCGGCATTTTTTGACAGTACGGCACTGGATGGTCAATCACTGGCCGACGCAGCCATTGAGGCGATAAAAGCCAAAGCCGGTTTGAAAAGTGGTGATTTGGTTATTATGACGCATGGTGATGTGATGGAAACCATTGGCGCGTCTAACACCTGTAAGATCGTGCAGGTGAAATAAGCTTTTCCGGTAACAGAAAAATAAAAAGCCCGGTGTTAACCGGGCTTTTTATTTTCGGCGATAAACTACTGCTTATCTTTTTGTTGCAGTTCTGCTTGCTGTTTAGCTAACTTATTTTCCCAGAAAGCAGCATTTTTAATGCCGAGCCTTACCGGATCGAAGCTGATTGGCCCACCATTTTTCTTCTGCTCTTCGTAATCCCGTAAGCAGCGCATGGTAGGTTTATACATAAAAAATATCGCCAGGATACCAACAACGTTTACCCAGGCCATTAAGCCAACGCCAATATCACCGATATTCCAGATATAACCAGCACTGTTGACCGTGCCATAGGCCACCATAAACATAAGCAGAAGTTTAAACAGCACTACCGGCAATTTGTTGTTGAATACCCGGTTTAAATAGGCCACGTTGGTTTCAGTGATGTAGTAGTAAGCCAGAATAGTGGTAAAAGCGAAGAAAAACAGTGCCAGACCAACAAACACCTGACCAAAATTACCGAACACACTCAGCAATGCCATCTGGGTAAAAGCGGCAGAGCCAATTTCAGTCGCGGCATCGACGTTTTGCACAATAAACTGTCCGGCGGGTAACTCACCGGCGACGTTATATTGCTTTGTAATTAAAATCATCAGTGCTGTTGCTGTACAGACAAACAAAGTATCAACATACACCGAAAACGCCTGCACCAGACCTTGCTGGGCAGGGTGCTCAACTTCTGCAGCGGCGGCTGCGTGCGGGCCTGTGCCCTGCCCGGCTTCGTTGGAATAAATACCGCGCTTAACGCCCCAGCCGATAGCGGCACCAAAACCTGCCTGCGCACTGAATGCATCACTGAGAATAAGATTGAACACTCCGGGCACTTTATCCAGATTCAGAAACACGACGATAAGTGCCATAACAATATAGCCAAGCGCCATAAATGGCACCACTATCTGGGTGAAGTGGGCAATACGTTTGATACCACCGAAAATGATAAACGCCAGCACAATTAATATAACCGCCAGTGCAATCAGCTTGTAGGTCCCGACCTCACCAAAGCTGGTCACAACCATATTACCGTCGCCGAAAATTTGCGTGACAGCATTACCGACAGCATTTGCCTGTACGCCGGGTAAGAAAATACCACAGCCGATGATCGCAGATAACGCAAACACGATGCCGAGCCAACGCCAGCCAAGGCAGCGTTCAAAGTAGTAAGCCGGGCCGCCACGGTACTGACCGTTCTCTTCCACTTTGTATATTTGTCCCAGCGTCGATTCTGCATAGGCGGTACTGGCACCTAAAAATGCCACTACCCACATCCAGAATATCGCCCCCGGGCCACCAAAACCGATAGCGGCAGCAACACCGGCAATATTAC
>NZ_DATCSY010000309.1:0-5931 GCF_036568245.1 Rheinheimera sp.
GTTTGCCGCCTGGGATAACTACACGCCAGAGCGGATTAACAGCATGTTCGATCTGGTGAATGAGCAGCGCGGTTTTAAAAACGAAGGTTGGGAAGCGTACCGGCAGCAGCTGCTAAACCACTATCCACAGCGCCCTGCACAACAAAACTTTGAACATGCCGCCCGTCAGGCGTATATCGGCTTAGGTTCTGCCCTGCTGGCAGCGGCTGAGCAAGGCATTGATGCGACGCCGATGGAAGGTTTTGAACCGGAGAAAGTCGACCAGATCCTGAACCTGGCAGAACTTGGCCTGAAGTCAGTCTTGCTATTGCCGCTGGGTTACCGCGAGGTTGAAGGCGACTGGCTGGTAAACCTGAAAAAGGTTCGCCGCAGCAAAGCCGATTTTATTATCCAGCGTTAATTAAGCACATCACGCTAGCATCCAAAGCGCCACGCCAAACATCAGGCTGGCGCCGATGCGGTTTAAGTACTGCACCCGGTTGGCTTTGCCAAAAAACAGCGCTAAGGCTTTACCACCGCTGGCGTACAGCAGCATAGAGCCAAATTCCAGCAGAATAATAATCGCCACCAGCACCAGCAATTGCGGCCAGAACGCCAATTCGCTATCGATAAAGGGTGGCAACAGGGCCATATGAAACGCCCAGCCTTTAGGGTTAGATACCGCGGTAATAAAGCCCTGGCTAAACAGCGTGCGCCTTGGCAGCAACGCCGGCAACTCACCCGGCTGTGGCAAAGCCAGTTTGCCCTTCGCCCGCCACATCTGCAGCCCTATGTAGCCAAGGTAACAAGCCCCGGCAATTTTAAACCACTGAAATACCGCCGGAAACTGCAGCATTATCGCTGCCACGCCACATACCGCCAGTATTGCCACCAGCGCCACGCCAAGCATTTCGCCCCACATCATCCATAGGGTACGGCGCACGCCCTGGTTCATACCCAGTGTCATCGCCAGCGTCATGCACATGCCAGGCGTGACTGAAACAAACAAAAAGGTAGGAATAAACGCACCCATCAACGCCAGATTAACCATAAACACCTCTACTGCTGAGGGCTGCTATTCTGATGCTTTACCGCCCGGGCAGCAATAGCGGTATTGACGCTATGTGGTTCAACCAGCGGGTAAGTTAAAAAGCCACCCTGAGGTGGCTTTTTCGTTAGGCGCTGTGGCAGGTGTTAGCTGGATTGCAGCAGTTGGCTTTGACTTCCGTCGCCGGATAGCCCGCTGCGGTTAAGACGTCTATAACCTCTGCAGGGCTAAGGTCACTGCTTAGCTGCAGCGTTTTGTCGGTTAAATTGACCTCAACTTTAGCATCAGTGTCGGCGGCAAGGATGGCTTTGGTAACCATGCTCACGCAATGGCCACATGTCATGTCAGCGATATGGAATTTCATGGTGTTTCTCTCCTGTAGTGCGTTCATGACACAAGCTAAAGCTTGCCACTGTGGTACAGTCAAGCGGCTATTTTAAATTTCTTTGAAAGTTGTTTGACCTTGCCATAATGGTAAGGTTTAGCCTTGTTATGCCTGATAACATTCTGCAACCCGGAGTAACTGATATGGCAGCAACAATACAACTTGCAATAAAGGGCATGACCTGTGCGTCCTGCGCGAAACGGATTGAAAATGCACTGCGCGCTGTGGCCGGTGTGACATCAGCCAACGTCAACCTGGCGACGGACATGGCAACGGTAGCAGGCGATGCCCGCTTTGACGAGCTTAGTGCGGCGGTAACCAGTGCCGGCTATGAACTGGAAACCGCTAACCGGCAATATGCGGTAAAAGGCATGACCTGCGCGTCTTGTGCCGGCCGGGTTGAAAAAAGCCTGTTAAAGGTGCCTGGCGTGATAAGTGCCTCGGTAAACCTGGCCACAGAGCAGGTTAGCCTGACCCTGTTACCGGATACAGAAGACAGCGCCCTGAAACAGGCCATTGCCGATGCCGGTTATGAGCTGATCCTCAGCCAGGCTTCGCCTGAGGCAGAAAATACTCCAGCCACACCACCGCGGTTTTATCAGCGAGACAGCTGGCCGGTGATCGGTGCAGCCCTGCTGACATTGCCATTAGTTTTACCAATGGTAGGCATGTTGTTTGGCGCCGACTGGATGTTGCCCGCGTTGTGGCAATGGCTGTTAGCAACACCGGTACAATTTTACTTTGGCGCCCGTTTTTACAAAGCCGGCTGGCATGCACTTAAAGCGGGCACCGGCAATATGGACTTACTGGTATCAATTGGTACCAGTGCGGCTTATGGCTTATCGCTTTATCTGTGGTACAGCTTTGATGGGCATCATGGCGCACCGCACCTGTACTTTGAAAGTGGCGCGGCGGTATTAACCCTGGTGTTGCTGGGTAAGTTGCTGGAGAAACGCGCCAAGCGGCGTACCACCGATGCGCTGCAAGCGCTGGAAAACTTAAAACCGACATCAGCCAGTGTCTGGCGCAATAATGGCTGGCACAGTATTGCAGCCGCTGAGCTGGTTAAAGGTGATCGCATTCAGGTGCTGCCGGGTGAACGTATACCGGCCGACGGCATAGTGACAGAGGGCAGCAGCCATGTGGATGAAGCGCTTATCAGCGGAGAGAGTGTGCCGCTGCATAAAACCACTGGCGATAAAGTGACGGGCGGCTCGGTTAATCTCGATGGCCGGCTGGAGTTTGAGGCCAGTGCCCTGGGTGCAGAATCAACCTTGTCAAAAATTATCCGCCTGGTAGAGCAGGCCCAGGGGGCGAAAGCACCGGTGCAAGCTCTGGTGGATAAAATAAGCAGTATCTTTGTACCGGTAGTATTACTGGTCGCCTTAGCCACAGTGCTGATTTGGGGCATAGGCTTTGCCGATTGGCAACAAGGTATTCTTAATGCGGTTGCGGTATTGGTTATTGCCTGTCCCTGTGCTTTGGGTCTGGCCACTCCAGCGGCCATTATGGCTGGCACCGGCACGGCGGCGCGCCAGGGCATTTTGGTGAAAGATGCTGTCGCGCTGGAGCAGGCGACAAAAATTGATTATGTCGTGTTTGATAAAACCGGCACCCTCACCGAGGGCAAACCCGTATTAACGCAGCTAAACGCGCTTAACAATGAAACTGAGCTGGCAGCACTGGCCTATGCGTTGTCACAGTACAGCGAGCATCCGTTGGCCAAGGCGATTGTCAGCTACGCCAATAGCCACAATGTAGACTTATTGCCGGTATCGGATTTTGCTGTGGTGGCCGGGAAAGGCGTGAAAGCTAACGTCAAAGGCCGTGCGGTGATGCTGGGCTCGGGTAGCTGGATGCGCGAGATGGGGCTGACGCTACCGCAAGATCTTATCGCTGTACCGGGCGCCTCGGTATCCTGGCTGGCAGAGAAAACTGCTCAGGGCACGACATTACTCGGTTTGCTGTGCTTTGCTGATAAAGCCAAAGCCCAGGCAAAAAATGCGGTACATAAATTACAAGCTGCCGGTATTCGGGTATCCATGTTAACCGGTGACTCTTTAGCCAGCGCCGAGTATGTCGCCAAAGAGCTGGGACTGGACAATTTTGACGCCGAAGTGCTGCCGCAGGGTAAAGCTGAAGCCGTAGCGGCCTATCAGCAGCAGGGTTACAAAGTGGCGATGGTGGGTGATGGCATTAATGATGCCCCCGCTTTGGCGCAGGCCGATTTAGGTATAGCGATGGCAACCGGTACCGATGTTGCTGTAAGTGCGTCGGCATTTACGCTGATGCGTGGCGATCCGGAACTGGTTGCGACAGCACTGCTGCTCGCCAGTGCAACCTACCGTAATATTCAGCAAAATCTGTTCTGGGCCTTTGCCTTTAATACTATCGGTATACCGCTGGCGGCGCTGGGCTTTTTAAACCCGGTGATTGCCGGCGCAGCGATGGCCTGTAGCAGTGTACTGGTGGTAACCAATGCCCTGCGTTTGCAACGCATGTCTTTTTAATAAGGAGCGACATATGGCGACCTTACTGACCATTGGTGATGCGGCAAAAGCGAGTGGCTTAAGCGCTAAAATGATCCGGCACTATGAGCAATCCGGTTTGCTGAAAAAATCGCCACGCACCGATGCCGGTTACCGGCTTTACAACACTGAGCAAATTAACCAGCTACGTTTTATTCGTCAGGCACGCAACCTGGGGTTTTCGTTACACGATATCCAGTCGCTGCTGGCATTATGGCAAGACCCACAGCGTGAAAGCCGGGCGGTAAAACAGCTGGCTCAGCAACACCTGGATGAAATTGCCGGCAAAATTGCCGAGCTGCAGCATATGCAGCAGGTGCTGACGGCGTTGGCCGACAGCTGCCGGGGCGATGGCAGCCCACATTGCCATATTTTGCAGCAACTGGCGAAACCCGGCTGAAACCCTGCCTAGCGCGCGCGGCTTCACCATGCTGCAATCATCAGGCTGAACTGTATCGGCTTAGCAACCGTAACTACAGAGCAGTTTTATGATAACTCGACAACCGTCACTTGACTGCAAACTGTTCTTGCTACACTGTTGCAGCATTAACGATGCAGTATCAGTACCTTAAACAGCGTCACAGCCGAAAAGGACCCACCTATGCACTCTATGTTCAAGCGCCGCCCCACTGTTAGTACAGCCATGCGTATTGCCGCCGGCAGTTTAATGTCTGCGGCGGTTTTTTCAGCCGGTATCAGCGCCGCCACCATGCCACAGCTTAAAGGTAACGAAACCCTGTGGCTGCTGAGTGACGCCAACCAGTTGATCAAAGTAAACCCATCTGCACCTGACAAAGTGCTTGAACAAAAAGCTGTAACCGGGCTTAGCGCCGGTGAAGAACTGCTTGGTATCGATTACCGCGTTGCCTATGGCGTGCTGTTTGCCTTTTCCAGTAAAGGCCAGTTATACACTGTGGATACAGCAAGCGGCGCCTTAACTGCAGTCGGCACACCGTTAGCGGCAGGCACGCTGAAAAGCGGCCAATCCGGTTTTGATTTTAACCCGGCAGCAGACCGTATTCGCGTAGTGAACGAGCATGGCCAGAACCTGCGCCTGCACCCGGTCACCGGCGAAATCGCCTCAACCGATCCTGATCTGCAGTATGCGCCGGGCGATGCCCATTTTGGCCAACAGCCAGCGGTAATCGCGGCTGCCTATACCTATAACCAGCAGGACAGTAAGCTGACCACCAACTACGCCATCGATAAAACCAGCGCTAATCTGCTGACCCAGGGCACGGTAGAAGGCAGCAGCCCGGCGGTATCCCCTAACACCGGCCAGTTATATACCGTGGGTAGCCTGGGGCTGGCAGAGTTACAGCAAGTGTCGTTTGATATTTCTGATCTGAAAAACATCGCGCTGATCGCGGTCAGCACCGTGGCAGAGCCAGACAGCAGCTTATATCAGGTTGATTTAACCACTGGCAAAACAACTAAACTCGGCAAGCTGTCTGATGGCAAAGCGCTGCGTGGTATTGCGATTGAGCCATAATCTGCTGCATAGCGTCATAACGATGGCCGCGATGTTGCTGCCATCGATGGTGCTGGCTGCACAGCTAAAAGTGCAGGTGCGGGACAACCAGGGCAATGCCGCTTCGGGTGCCGTGGTGTTTCTTGAATCTGCCGCCGCGGCGGCAGCCGTTCAGCCGGCACCTCTTGCCAACATAGTGCAACGCGACAAAACATTCGTACCCGAGATACTGGTGATCCCGCGCGGCACCGCGGTAACCTTCCCGAATGAAGATACCGTGCGCCACCATGTGTATTCGTTTTCGGCCATTAAACCGTTTGAAATTAAGCTATATGTAGGCACCCCGACCAAGCCGGTGGTGTTTGACCAAAGTGGCGTCGCCGCGCTGGGCTGCAATATTCATGACCATATGATTGCCTGGGTAGTGGTGCTGGACACGCCCTACTACAGCCACGTGAACAACCAGGGGCTGGCCGTGCTGGACAACATCCCCTCAGGAGATTACACGTTAAGGGTGTGG
>NZ_DATCSY010000310.1:0-6465 GCF_036568245.1 Rheinheimera sp.
GTCATCATTCGGAATGCGACCCAGCTGCCGGGTTAATTCGCGGCTTTTATCTCTCAGTTGATGCGACTGCTGCCGCAACTGCCGGGGCCGCCAGTCGATGCGGCGAAACTCATCCAGCATGGCGCCGCGTACCCGTTTAAATGCATAAGATTCAAATTGCTCGTCAACATCACGGCCATAACGGCGTAAGGCGCTTAGCAACCCCATCAGGCCTATCTGCTGTAAATCGTCTTTATCGACCATGCTGCCAACCAGGCTGCGTAAGTGACCTGCGGCACGTTTGACGATATAGCTGTAGCGGTTTAACAGCGCACTTTCCTGCGCCGGGCTGAAACTGAAATTGCCAGTCTGCTCCGGTTCAGGCCATTGAGTGGTTGCCAGCATAAAATGGCCTTACTGAATAAACACGTTGGTCACCAGAACCTGCTCAATCTGGTAACTGAACGCATTCTGGTTCAGGGTTTGATTAAATTTTTCCAGCAACTGTGTCTGAATCGCCGGAATGTCTTTAAAGCCGGTTTTCACATCGGCGTGGCTGATATTGCTAAAGTGCTCTACCAGCGCATTGCGCAGCAGTGGTGATGCATCCGGCAGTGCTGCCATCACATCAGCGCTGTGGCTGGTAAGTGTCAGCTCCAGTACCAGATACCGTGAATGCTGCGCCGAGTCGACACTGATCACAAAGCGTTCCAGCGGATAAAACAGCGGTTTATTCTGCACTACGCTGCTTTTACTTTGCTGCGCATCCAGCCAGAAGTACGCGGCACCACCACCTGCAGCCAGCAGCAACACGGCTGCAATCACTAACACTAATGCTTTCATCTGTTACTGCTCTCCTATACCAGCCGGTTCAGCCAGTTTGTCGCGTTTGCTGTAGACGCGGCTGCAGCGTCGGCAGCATCGTCAGGTACGTCATTAAAATGTGCTGCAACAATCTGTTGCTGTGCGCTGTTGTGCTGGCCAGATTGCTGCTGCGATTGCTGGCGCACATCAATATTCAACGTTTGCTCGTTACCCAGGCGCTGTGCCAATTGCTGGCGCAGCTGATCCAGGTTTTGCTGCATCGCCTCACGCAGCTGTGTATTAGCGGCATACAGCTGCACACTGGTGCGCTCACCATCCAGACTGACACTGAGTTCAATGACGCCAAGCTGGGGTGGGTCAAGCCTGATTTGCGCACGCTGGATCTGCTGACCCAGCTGCAGGTTAATTTTGTCAGATAGCAGATGAACCAGTTTCTGGCTCCACTGGTTGCTGTGCGCGCCGCTGCTTTGGCCGGTCAACTCGGCTTTCCAGCTAAACAGCGCTTCACTGCTTTGAGTGCCGGTACTGGCAGTACCCATTGCTGCGGTAACCGCCGTCGTATCGGTAGTTTGACGCTGCGAATGTACCTGGCGGATAAATTGCTGTAATGTCGCTCCGCCGCTGATGCCCTGTGGCAGCAACGGCTGTTCTGATACGGGTAGTGAACTGCTCTGCTGGCCAGGTTCGGCTAATAGCGGCAGAGCAACAGCTGCATTTGTCTGCGCGGTGTCACTGCGCGAAGTCACGCTAACAGCAACTGTTGCCACAGGTACAACTGCAGACGCAGCCGCAATATCCGCCGCGGCAACAGTTGGCATGACCAGACTGACCGCTGCTGCAGGCGTAACCATATTGCCCATCTGCGCAGTATCGATCTGAGCTGCAGATAGTGCTGTATTCTCTGCTGGCACTGCTGTGGTTGCATACTGGTGACTAAACAATGTCCACGACGCCGGAATAACCACCGGTTCAGCCAGCGGCTGCGGCACCATACTCTGTTCTGGCACAGCGATTTGCGGCAGCGGCGATAGCAGGCTGCTGTCTACAGCCTGCTCTGCATCATTGTCGGGCAGGTCCGCCACTTCCGCCGCCGGATGATCTGCACTGAATTGTGCCAGCTGAGCCAGTAGCTGCTGGTACGGTAATTCCGCTACACCGTCATCGCTCAGGTTGGCGCCAATGCTATTTTCTGTCGTATCGGCGGGCTGATTTACCAGCTGTCGCAGCACGGGTATCATGGTGTCTTCCCTTCTGTCGTTTGCTGGTAGGCCACAACGCCGGGTCGGTTTTTATGAAACTGTGTCATCTGCAGTTCGGTGCGTTGCAGCTCATTCTTTGCCAGTTGCAGCACATGCTGATAGTTCTGTTGCAGCGCACTCAGCTGGGCGCTGAACTGGTCTTTAGCACCGGCCTGCGTTATACGCTGTACCAGCGCCAGTAGCTGACGGTCCATCGCCCGCAGGCGCTGCCAGTCATGCGCGCGTGCAGCAAGCAGCAGCTCATGCTGTAACTGCGTAAGTGCTCTGGCGATATCAGTGCTGTTTAAATGGCTTAGCGACACACACGACCTCAGTAAAACGGTTCTTCCGAATGGAGATAGCAACTGTCAGGCCATATTTTATCTTATTGATTCAAAATGAAATTATTGAAATTCAGCATTAAGAGCGGAAGTATTACTTCCGCCTGACGGAAGTAAGGACACAACGGCATTGCCGCAACCCGGGGTAAAATAACAACAGCTGGTGCAGAGTGAAAAAAACCGCTGCCAGAGCAGCGGTGAAAGGTTACATCAGGTACACATGTAACAGTGGAAGAAAAGGTACTGCTAAACTCAGGCGGCGTTTTGCGCCAGCCCCTGCCAGCCTTCCTGCAGGTTAGTCATAATAACGCGTACAGTATCAAGCTGGCTTAAATCGTTCTTCAGGCTGGCCGCTAGCACTGCCTGGCCACAGTGCTGATAAAGCCGCTGCATATTGGCGGCCACTTCACCGCCATTTTGCTGATCCAGCGACGCTTCCAGCCCACCGAGGATCTTCAGCATCCGCTCTGTACCGCTGGCTTTTTTATCAAAGCGCTTGGCCTGAATATGGCCCTCGACCCTGGCCAGTTCATCCAAGAAGCCGTCAAATAACATCAGTACCAGTTTATGAATATCTGCGCCGGCCGCTTTACCTTCAACCGAGGTGTTCTGATAGGCCTGATAGCCATTGGCAAAATCTAACATAGGTATGTCCCGCTAATTAAAATTGTCCCATCGAGCTTTCCAGCTGCGCTATGGTTACCTGCATCTGCGTAAACTGACTCAGGTAACGCTTATAGGTTAACTCCATGGAATAATCGTGCCGCTTTTGCTTTTCGGTGATTAAATCCAGGCTGGCCTGAATGGTTTTTTGTTTGTCACCGAGCAAACCAAAGCTTTTACTGTACGGCTCTATTGTGGTTTCAAGTTTCGCCAGCATGCCATTGTCGCCACTTAACATGGTTTCAAGCTTGGCCGGATCTTTCTGCAGCGCAGCGTCAAAACGTTCGGTATCAATGTTCAGTTTACCGTTACGGTCGAACTCAATGCCGACACTGTACAGAGTACTGCCTTCAAAGGTGCCCTGAAAAATGGCGCGGAACTGGTTTTGTACACTGCGCGCCATGCTGTCGTTTTTCAGGTTAGTGTCTTTGCTGATACTGCCGACAATGTTGTTATAACCATCAATAAAGCTTTGCAGGTTTTTCTTTATCGCCTCTTGATCCTGGCCCACTTTAATGGACACCGGACTGTCACCTGCGGTTTGCGCTTTTAATAAATCCAGCGTGACGCCTTCAATGACATCGGTTAGCGTATTGCTGCTGCTGGTGACACTGATAGCAGTGTCGCTGCCGAGGCGCACTATGGCGTCCTGTGCCGCTTTTAATTCTTTTTGTCCGGCCAATGCCGCCGTGATATCGGCACCTGCAGGGTCGGCTCCGGGCGTGAAGCTCAGGCTCAACTGATTGGCAGCGCCGCTTTCATCGCTGGAAATCACCAGAAAGGTTTCAGTACCGCTGCGTACCAGTGTGGCGCTAACGCCGTCATTGTCGACATGGTTATTAATCGCAGCGGCAAGATCACTGAGTTTGGCGTTTGCGGGTAAACCGGCTAAATCAACAGAAAAACTGTTGCCGGCTAAGTCGATACTGAACTCACCATCTGACGCCAGTGTTGCCGTTGGGTCAAACGACAGCGCCAGCTGATGGTTTTGCGCCAGTTGCTCAACAAAAATCTCATAATTACCGGCTACAGCGTTGCCGCCGGCGTTAATACTCAGTGTCGACTCGCTGCTACTGGTCGCGGTATTGGCCAGTATGCTTTTGTCAGCACTGCGGAAATCTTTAATCTGGGTAAGGAAACCGCTTAATGACGTTTGCAGTTTTTTTATGGCATCTAACTGGGCGGTAAACTGTTTGGATCTACCTGCCAATAGCTGATCTTTGCCGGCGCGTTCAATTTGCGTGTACTGACTGGCCAGATATTGCGGATCTATGCTTAAAAATGACGATGCCATAACCTATACCCTGGTAAAAACGGAACAGAAACACCCTGCCAGCGCAGCGCCAACAGGGTGCCAGACAGAGCAATGCTCTGCCGTTTAACTTAACGCAGCAGAGAACCAATCATCTGAGAGGTACTGTTAGATGCGCTCAGTACAGAAATACCTGAGTTCATCAGTAACTGCTGTTTCGTCATGTTTGACGTTTCTTTGGCGAAATCAGCATCCATCAGCTGGCCAGCAGCCGCTTCAGTGTTTTCTTTCATATTGGTCACGTTATTGATAGTGTGATCCAGACGGTTCATGCTGGCACCCAGCTCAGCACGGGCTGCGCCGATATCAGAGATTAAGCTATCAACATCGGTAATAATATTAGCTGCTAAGGCCTGGTTTGCAGCTGCAGTAGCACCATTGAAACCATTGGTGATGTTGGTACCTGCAGCATAAGCACCCTTGACTGCAGTTACTTCGGCCTGAATATTTACCTCTAAAGTCTCATCGTTTGATGAGCCAATTTGAAATGTTACGTTAGCACCATCAAACTTGCCGCCGTCGAGTAATTTAGTGCCAGCACCGAAAGAGGTGTTCTCCATAATACTGGTCATTTCTTCTGTAAGAGCAGTGAACTCAGCATTTATCGCAGTATATTCTGAAGAGTTATTAGTACCGTTGGCACCTTGTGTGGCCAGCTCTTTCATCCGAAAAGCGATGTTAGTCATCTCTTCAAACGCGCCTTCTGCAGTTTGCAGCATAGACATAGCATTGTTGGCATTATAAATTGCCGCTTCCTGGCCACGTACCTGAGCGTTTAAGCGGTTAGCAATTTGCAGACCCGCCGCGTCATCTTTAGCAGAGTTAATACGTAAACCTGAACCTAAACGCTCCAGCGCAACTGATAAATCGTTGTTAGTACGACCCAGTTGGTTCTGGATAGATTTTGACGCCATATTTGATTGAATTGATAAAGCCATCTTGGAATCTCCTGTGAATGATGCTCACAGATATAAAGCGGCGCTGTACTGCTAAAACTAAAAAAAATTTTCAAAAATTTATGCCTGCTGAACAAATTCCGGTTAGCTGCACAGATGCAGCAGGTCCTGCAGTTCGTATTCCAGATAATCAGCCAACCCCAGCCAGTCACGCTGCGCCTGGCAGTTCAGCACCGCCTGCAGAATATTCTGCAGCTCTGCAGCATATTGCGCTGGCTGCGTTGAAAATGTCTGCACCAGTTGCGCCACCATAGTGGCAAGATCAAGCGCTGCCTGGGTATGACTGTCAGAGCGAAACTGCAACGCCAGTTCAGTGGCCTGACATTGATACTGTGCTATCGAAGCTATTGCTGAACTCATTTATCTGCTCGCTCCGTATCGTACGAGGGCATTACTGTCGAAAAGGCCTGGTACCGGCAATGACGGCCCCGACGGTAGAGGCGTTAAAAAACTGCACCGCCGGATGCGCGCGGATAAACCGCTCCAGTCCGAGGCGGTAGGTCAGTAAATTACGCAGAGTCGGTACTTTTTCGCCCTGCACGTTCTCTACCCAGTCAGTCGCACTGGCATAGCCCAGCCCTAACTGTTTGTCTTGCCAGCCGGCATGGGTTTTATTAGCGCTGAACGCAAAATCTGCACCGAACAGCACCAGTTGCCTGGCGCCCATTTTCACCGCTAAAGCCACAGCCGGGTGAATAACACTGCCATGAATAAACAGCGAATCAGCAGGCAGCTCAGCGCGGATACTGTCGAACAGCTTGCTTTGGTTCATTGCCACATAACGTTTGCCGTTAAACTGCGCCAGCAGATCCGGGTTCGCCAGCGGGAAATAGACTAAAGCGGTCGTTGGCGGCAGCTTGGCACAAGGCAAATGTCCTGGGCCAATCTTATGATCCATAGTCACAACGATGTCAGGCACCACCTGCTGTGCCAACAACGCTTTTACCGCTGTATCGACAGCAATAAGCAGCGGTGCATGGCTTTGCTGCTGGCGCTGGTACAGATACTGGCACTGCAGCTCCAGCGATGGCCCTGAGGCAATCACAAAGATATCGCGTCCCGGTTCAACCGAGTTAAATAAGCGTTGTACCGGCAGGTCATTTTGCCAGTACTGCTTATTCTCCGGCAGCCGGTGTAAATAAGGTACAGAA
>NZ_DATCSY010000311.1:0-10362 GCF_036568245.1 Rheinheimera sp.
GGGTGCTGAGCAAAGAGCCACAAAACAGCGATGCATTGTCGATGATGGCGTTGATTGCGTATGAGAAAGGCGATTTTAAAGAAGCCACAACAGCCTGGCAGTTATTACTGAAGCAACTGCCGCAAGACGACCCGAGATATGAGGCTGTGCAACAGAGGTTGCAGGAACTTGGTGCCGATGTTCAGGTTGCCGGCCGGCATATCACTGTGCAATTGTATGTTGCACCAGAATTGAAACAGGCCAACCCCGACGCCAGTTTATTTTTGTTTGCCCGCGCAACGCAAGGCGCTGCCTTGCCTTTAGCTGTGCAGCGCATCCCGCTGCCTGAAGGGAACATCGAACTGCAACTGACTGAGCAAATGGCAATGCAACCAGGCTGGAGTCTGGCTAATGCTGATCAGATTGAAGTGGTTGCGCGTATGTCTTTATCAGGTACAGTTGAGCAACGTCCGGGAGATATTCAGGCTGTGTCGGATGTATTAAGCTTCACCGAGCCCGGCTTAACCATTTCCTTAACCCTGGAGCCATGATATGTCTTCTGTTCCGTTAAAATCATCTTTGCTTCTGGCTGCCATGTTGCTGGCAGGTTGCGCGGCCAAGCCGGCAACGACACAAGCGGGTGCGACCGACAGTACCAACGCACAATATACAGACAGCCGGGATCCGCTGGAAACGATTAACCGGCCGTTGTGGGATTTTAACTACGATATTCTTGATAAATATTTGCTGCGCCCCGCCACTGTAGGCTATATGACAGTGGTACCCAAACCGGCCCGCAAAGGTTTGGTTAATGCCGCGAATAACCTTAGTGAACCAGCCAGTTTTATAAACGGTACTTTACAGGCAAAACCTGATAGTGCCGCAATCAGTGCCGGGCGGTTTCTGGTTAACAGCACTTTAGGCTTGTTTGGTTTGTTTGATGTCGCAACCAAGATTGGGCTGGTGCAGCGTGAAGAAGACTTCAGCCAGACGCTGGCTGTCTGGGGCGTAGGCGATGGCGCTTTTCTGATGTTGCCTGCACTGGGGCCGAGCACAGTACGCGACACTACAGGCGGAGTAGTTGATAATCTGTATTTTCCTTTAGCATTGCTTAATACGCCACTGACGTTAACCCGCGCAGCGATAGGTGCACTCGATGCACGTGAACAACTCATGTCGATGGAAAATTTACTGGAAGAATCACTGGATCCTTATGCGTTTGTCAAAGAATCATATTTCCAGCGTCAGCAGTTCAAAATATACGATGGCAACCCGCCAAAAGCGCCAGAGCCGGAAGTGGATGAAGCCGCTTTGGACGATCTGCTGGACGACTTAGAGTAAATTCGCAAACCGGGTCAGGCGCTAACCCTAATCATTTAAGCAGAATCGGTTTGCCCTAAGCCAACCGTCTCAGCCCCGGAAGGGCTGAGAGGAGGCCCCATGGATGGGTTTACGACGTGTTGGTGTGGGCAAACCGATGGCAGCTGAAACGTAAACTGGCCGGCATTAGACCAAGCCCGGTTTAACGTTTAAAGCCTATCCTGAAACCGCCCCAATGCCGGCCATTGACATAAATGGGCACCGATAAATCATGCAGGATCTCGCCGGTGTCGCGCTTATAGGTCTGTAGCAACATGCTCTGGGTATGATTGCCGCAGCGGCTGCCGGTACGGTCATTAAAAATGCGTTTGGTGCGGTTTTGCAGCAAGTCTTTTTCGTAGTTGCCGCTAAGTGGCTGGCTGAATTTTCTGTTATGGGTAGGGAAGTAGCCCTTACGGTCAACCGCGCCGGCATACAGAATATTGGTATGACGGGCTAATATCGGCTCCTGAATATCGGGCAGATGTTTGTCGGTAAAACTGTCATACCCTGTATGATATTTGGTTGGATTAGTCCCATCTATTGGCTGATATTTTTCAGCAAATACGGCATCGCCGCTTAGCTGACCGCTGGTGATAGCGCTGGCAAACAGGGCGCCGATTTGCTCTGCAGCCTGCATTGCCTCCGCCAGGATCGGGCTAAAGAAGCTGTGGCTGCTCAGTGTGCTCAGTTCACGGTAGACACTTTCGGTTTCTTCAGACAGTTCAATAGCCTGCTGCGCAACAGACTGACCCTTAGCACCGATATTCTGCAGTGCTTTGCTGATACTAACAACAGACCCGGCCAATTCTTCACTGGTGTGTTGTAAGTCAGCGCTGACTTGTTCGATGTGGCCCAGCGAGCGTGAAGAAGCTCCTATCTGATTATTAATGTCGGTAAAGCCTGCGGCAACCTGCTGTAACTCATGTTGCACCTGCTCGCCAGCTTGCTGTAGCTGGCCCATCTGGCCAGCAGTTTGCTGGCTTTGCTGACGGATATTGGCCAGCATAGCCGCGATATCCTTGGTTGCCGCCGCAGTTTTGCCTGCTAGCGCCCGTACCTCCTCTGCCACAACGGCAAATCCACGGCCTTGCTCGCCAGCCCTGGCAGCCTCTATCGCCGCGTTCAGCGCCAGCAGGTTGGTTTGCTCCGCCACGGTATTAATCACTTCCGTAATACGCTGAATGTCATCGCTGCTGCTACGCAAACGTGCCAGCTGCTCTGCGGCATCCCGGACGTCTGTAACCAGTGCAGCAATGTTCGTGACGCCGTTTGCCAGTAACAGATCCGCCTGTTGTGAAGCCGTTGCAGTGTTTTGTAAGGTTTTACCAATACTTTGTAGTGAGGTTGTCAGGTCGGTACCGCTACTGGCCAGGCGGTTGCTGACAGCGGCGATATTGTCACTGTCTGTGCTGCTTTGCCGGATATCTTTAATCAGACTGTCAATGTAAAACGACACTTCAGCAGCACCTATTGCCATGTTTGAGGTAGCTTCGGTGATATTGTCAGCCGTTTTGGCCAGGGCTTCGCCTTTGTCATTCGTTGGCTGCTGCTCAGGTTTGGCTGGCCAGTACAAGTAGATGAGCAGTAGTAGCGCAGTAGTCAGAACGGAGATTAAAGCGGAGCTGCTAACGCTAAATACCGCAAACTGTACAAGTGCAAGCAGTAACACAAACAACGCTGGTTTAAGTTTATTATTTAGCATAAGTATCTCTTGGCAATACAAATTAGTGATAACTGTAGCGTGTTTTTCAGTGTTGGTACTTTGGCTTGTACTGTCAATCACTGTTTAAGAAGGGCCGACTAAAGTCTATACAGATAAAAAAATAAAAATATAACCCCTTGTTCTAAGTTCCGGCGTCAAAAGAAGGAACAGCAAAAAAAATGGGGAAACCAAATGTTATTAATACAGCAATCTGCCATTGATAATTTGCAATAGACAGCAAAGCTGAACGTTATCAGCAGTATCTTGCCTCAAACCAGCATAGCGAGGCGCTTCATCGCCAGATAGGTTTGTTACGCCAGGAGCCGAAGCAGTGGAGTATTACTGTGTGCAATGATTTGTTTTTAACAATAGCACCACAGTTAATGGCACAACTTGATATACCAAGGCAAATGCAAACCCGGCTTGAGCAACCACAATGGGTAGAGTTTATCCGCAATCATCAGGGGCAGCTGGTTGCTATCAGGCCTGCATCAGAAGCACTGATTTGTCCGCACAGTTAAGGCTGCTATTGCGCTTGCCGGATGCTGATATTGTTTTGCTGGCGCCAGCTTGGCATCAGGGAATAAAGTTCATACAATGCCAGTGAGCTGGGCAATAGGTGCTGGCACTAACAACGGATAATAATAACGAGTGAAACCGTTTTTCATTGCAGTATTCGGCTGTTTACTCAGCGCTGTAACATACGCAGAGACAGATATCCTGCCACAGGGCAATGATACGCTGGGAGCTTTGGTTGCAGATTTTGATCAATACTATGGCGCCAAACTGAAAGAGCATAATATTCCGGGGGGCGCTTATGCTATTGTTCAAGGCAATAAAATTATTGCCACCGCTGGGTTTGGTGTTCGTCAGCAAGGACACACCGAGCCGGTTGATCCCTATACCGTTTTTCGCATCGCATCCGTATCAAAAACTTTTGCCGGTGGGTTAACCAGTATTCTGGCGGCAGAGGGCCATTTTAACTGGGACGACAAACTGGTTGATTACATCCCCAGTTTCTCATTTAAAAGCAAAAAATATAATAGCCAGCTGAAACTGAAGCATTTGTTATCACAAAGCACCGGTGTTATGCCTAATGCGTATGATAACCTTATCGAAGCCGATGTACCGTTAGAACGGATTTTACCGCAGTTCAGCAAAATAGACCCTTTATGTCCGCCGGGCCAGTGTTATGGCTATCAAAATGTACTGTTTAGCCTGATTGATCAGGTGATCCAGAAGTCCACTGGTAAAACCTATGCTGAACAGTTGCAGGAACGCATCATTACCCCACTGCAGTTACCAACAGCATCGGTTGGTCTGGATGGCTTTTTCAGTACTGAAAACCGTGCTATGCCGCATGTACGGGCCAGAGGACGATGGTACCCGACGAGAGTGGCCGAAAGTTATTATCATTTCAGCCCGGCGGCAGGCGTTAATGCCAGTGCGATAGATTTAGGTTATTGGTTAATTGCTCAGCTTGGGCATAACCCGGCCGTATTGTCTGACGAGTTACTGGCCAGTATTACTGCAAAACAGGTTAAAACCCGGCGTGATTTACGCCGTAAAGAGTGGCGGCGCTACTTAACGGATGCCCACTATGCGATGGGATGGCGGGTTTATCAGTTCGGGCAGGATGAGCTGATTTACCATGGTGGTTGGGTGCAGGGATTTCGTGCAGAAATTGCTTACTCGCGCGAGCATCAGCTTGGCCTGGTTATGCTGATGAATGCTGAATCTAATTTGATTAATGAGCTGGGTACTTATTTCTGGTCTGGTGTATTAACCGCTATCCACCAGCAACGCCGGGAGCAAAAAGCCATAGCGCAGGCTCAGTGAATACGAATGCAGCTTAGTCCCTGAAGGTTTAAAGCAGGCTATTATTGGTAGCGTATACCAATAAGAACAGCAAACCGACGGGTACCTGATATGCAATTTCACTTCAATCTCAAGCGCTGGTTTTACCCGGCGTTGTTTGTCGCAGGTATGTTATCGCTCAACGCCTGCAGCAGCCCTAAGCCATCAGTCACAGCAAACAATATTAACCCTTACCAACCACAACCTTATGTGCAGTTGTCCCATCCCGAGTGGAGCAAAAACGCCGCTGTTTATCAGATCAATATTCGTCAGTTTACTGCGCAGGGTACGTTTTCGGCAGCAGCAGAGCAGCTGAACCGGCTAAAAGATCTGGGCGTTAAAATACTCTGGCTGATGCCGGTGCAGCCCATTGGCGAGCTCAACCGTAAAGGGACTTTAGGTAGCCCGTATTCAGTCAGGGACTACTACGGCGTGAACAGCGAGTTTGGTACTGCAGATGATCTGAAAGCTTTTATTGCTAAAGCGCATCAGCTTGGTCTGTACGTGATTCTAGACTGGGTGGCTAACCACACAGCCTGGGATAATGTGCTGGTTAAGCAGCATCCGGAATGGTACCTGCGTGACTGGAAGGGCGACTTTCGGCCAACGCCCTGGTGGGACTGGGACGACATTATTGAACTGGATTACAGTAATAGTGATTTACGCCGTTACATGACCGGTGCAATGAAATACTGGGTACAGGAGTTTGGTGTTGATGGTTTTCGCTGTGACGTGGCAGGTTTTGTGCCGCTGGATTTTTGGGAACAAGCCAGAAAAGAGCTTGTTAGCATAAAACCGGTGTTTATGCTGGCCGAATTTGAAGGCCGGGATTTTCATGCCAAAGCTTTTGATATGACATATGGCTGGACGTGGCACCAAGCCTTGCATGATATCGTCATTGGCCATGCTGATGTAAACAAGCTACGGGTGTATTACTCGTGGAACGAAAAATATTATCCGCAAAACATCATGCGTATGCTTGGCGTCAGTAACCATGATCAAAATGCCTGGGAAGGCACAGAGTTTGAGATGTTTGGTGACGCATTGCACGCCGCTATGGCGCTGTCTGTGGTAGGTGAGGGCATGCCGATGATCTATAACGGCCAGGAGGCAGGTAACGACAGGCGGCTGGCGTTTTTTGAGCGTGACCCTATCATTTGGCGAGAACATGAAAATGGTAAGCTATATAAGAAGTTACTGGCACTGAAGCGTGATAATACGGCGCTGTGGAATGCTGATTGGGGCGCCAGAATGTTGCCGGTGCATAACAATCAACCAGCGCAGATCTTAAGCTTCGTGCGGCAAAACACTAAAGATAAAGTGTTCGCCGTATTTAATTTCAGCGACACACCGCAACATGTCTGCTTTAAACAGCATCTGCACCATGGCAGTTACACAGACTATCTAAGCGGTGAAACGGTACAATTTACAGAGGGCAGTACATTAAAACTGGCCGCGTGGGATTACCGTATTTATGTGCAACCTCAGGCTTTTTGATACACATCGAGCAAAAAGTCTACGCTGATGTCGGGCAGAGTAGCCGCAAACTGCTGCTTCTGCTCGGCGCTGAATTTCCAGGCCAGCGGCACCATTTGTATCAGGGCCGACACATCGTCGGCTTTTTCAAAGCGCAGTGTAAACTGCAGGCGCTGGCGGGTCAGGTGAGTCAGCATTGGTATTTCTGCTATCGCATCACTGTGTAGCTGAACTTCATCATATACAGCCTGTTTAATTTCCAGCAGGTGCTGCGGGCCCGGGCTTACGGTAATTAAGTACCCCTGCGGTTTTAGTAGCCGCTGCAGTTCTTCCGGTTTAGAGGGCGCATAAATGCGCACTATTGCAGCAAAGCTGTTATCGGCAAAGGGCAGCTGATACGCGCTGGCGACACTGAACTGAATATCGCTGTTAGCTTTGGCGGCAAATTTCACCGCTGCTTTGGAAATATCCACCCCAAAGATTAGCGTGTCGGGTAAAGCACGCTTTAACTGCGCTGTGTAATAGCCCTCACCGCAACCTAAATCAAGCAGCGTGTCCGGCGCTAGTTTTGCAATGGTATCTGAGACTGCCTGTGCCAGTGGCGCATACCAGCCAGCCTGTAAAAAAGCCCGCCTGGCTTGCATCATTTCTTTATTATCGCCAGGGTCTTTGGAGTTTTTATGCTGCACAGGTAACAGATTAACGTAGCCTTCTCGGGCAACATCAAAACTGTGGCGGTTAGCACACTGATATTGCTTAACACTCAGATGTAACGGCTGCTGGCACAATGGGCACAGGTACATAGAAAAATCCGGCCAGAAAAAAGGCCGACAGTGTAGCAGCACAGCAGTGTTTTCGGCAAAGGCTTGCTATACTGGCGGCATCGCAAATTTTTCAGTAATGCTGACGCAGGTTAGCAGGCCGGTTAGAACCTGTTGCGCACAGCCAAAGAGTGTCTGAGTGAACGCGTAAGCGTGAGCGAGTTGCTTTGGCGAGCACAACAGCGTTGTAACGCAAGGCCTGCGATTACGCTTAGTTTGAATCGGAGCCTTAATGCAGGAATTAGAGTTGTGGACGCTGGACGAGTTATGTGACCACGCGTTTGATATTTTCGAAGAACTGGCAGCAGAAAATCTGTCTGCCGAAGATTACACCTTGTATCAGCAGCATTATGAAAGCCGCGGTTACGTTGACCTGGCAATACCTGGTGAAGACTGGGTTGAGATGATGATGCAAGACTTAGAGCCTGAGCTGCACTATGAAGCACAAATAGGCCTGACCGGTGAAAATGGTGATGCAGATATCGTGCTGGCACGCATTCTGTTAAGCCGGGAAAAGTATGAGTCACTGTGTCATGCCCAATGGCGCGGTCAATAGTAAAGTGTGGCGTGGGCAATAAAAGGGAATAAAAAAAGGTCTGCAATGCAGACCTTTTTCAGTATTAACGTTTAGTGCACGCCATGCATACGCTTTTTCAGCCAGGGGCTGATAAGCAACATAAATACACCGACACCCACACCAACATAGAACAGGAAGCTGAACAGCTCAGTATAAGCTGCAAGTGCTTCGCTGACATTCGTTACTTCACCAGCGTGCGTATCAATAGCGGCCAGTTTAGCAAGTTGTGTTGCCAGCAGTTCTGAGTAAGCAGTGGCCAGGAACCAGCTACCCATCATTACGCCCACTACTTTTGGCACTGCCAGTTTGGTCACCGCTGATAAGCCAACCGGTGATAAGCACAGCTCGCCCATAGTGTGCAGCGCATAAGCCAGAATTAACCACCAGGCAGCAACATAACCGGCTTCATTCGGGTGCGTCGCGCCATAGACCAGCGCGCCAAAACCTAAACCGGCCTGAATAATACCCAGCGCAAATTTAACCGGCGTGCTTGGCTCGAGTTTGCGTTTGGCTAACGCAATCCATAACCAGGCAAATAATGGCGCCAACGTAATAATAAAGAACGCATTTAATGAACCAAACTGACCAGCAGTGGCTTCATAGCCAAACACGGTGCGATCTAAAACCCGGTCTGCGTACAGCGTCATTGACGATGCTGATTGCTCAAACAATGCCCAGAACACCACTGTAGACATGGTCAAAATAATCAGCACGATCATCCGGTCGCGTTCTTCTTTATTACATTGAGTGGTAATAAACCAGATAATGCCAACCAGAACGATAAATGACATACCAAGCAGAGTACTGTGTACTACAGGGTTGTATTGTACCAGCTGCCACATGACAACCAGTGCTGGTATAGTCGCCAGATAAATTAACCATTCTTTATTGATACCGGCGAAGACTTTTTCTTTTAACAGCGCCGGGTTCGCCGGTTCTGCATAGCCAAACAGGTATTTCTGACCAGTTAAAAATACGATTAAGCCCAGCACCATACCAATACCGGCTAAACCAAAGCCATAACCCCAGCCGTATGTTTCGCCCAGATAGGTTACCGATAAAGTCGCTATAAAAGAGCCCAGGTTTATGCCCATATAGAAAATGGTAAAACCAGAGTCGCGACGGGCATCTTCTTTGCCGTATAACTGACCCACTATGGTGGAAATATTAGGCTTTAAAAAGCCTACACCCATAATGATCAGTGCCAGCGAGAAGTAAAATACCTGAATAGCACCGGTATCCTGCACCACCACACCGTTTTCGACGTATGCCTGAAAACCTTCATAAGCCAGGCCCAGGTGCCCCATACAGAGCAGGATAGCGCCGAAGGTTACGGCTTTGCGCATACCCAGGTAGCGGTCAGCCAGCATGCCGCCTATTACGGGCATGGCATACACTAAGCCGGCATAGCTACCCAGTACATCCAGGCCACCGGCATCGCTGAACAGGTGATACTTTGTTAAATACAGTAACAGCAGATACTTCATGCCGTAGAACGAAAAGCGCTCCCACATTTCGGTGAGAAAGCACACATAAAGCCCGACCGGATGGCCGAGAAATTGCGGCTGATTGGCCGGAGCCGCCGCAACAGTGCTTGAATCAGTCATGGAATCCCCAGTTTTATTAGAATTATCGGCTTCGTTTATATACAGGAAGCTGACCGGATTATGCAGATGTTCGTCTGTGTTGTCATCACCAGTACGAAAGCGATGGGACAAAAAGGGTAAAAAACGCGGTTTTACCGCTGTTTTAGTGCTTCTTCCGGGTAAAGCTGAGAGCGGATCCGGCTAAAATCTTTGCGGCACAGAGCAAAAGTCACCGGCCTGGTCAGCAGCGGATATACCACCAGCAGCAGTAATGCATAACCTGCGATTAACCAGCCATCAGCACGCGCTATTAACAAAAACAACGGTACCAGGATCAGTAATTTCAGCAAATTGAGAGAGATTTTGGTTGGCACCGGCAAATTGTCAGCGGCTTTGCGGATAACGGCCATGCGCTGGGAAAAGCTCAGGCCGGACAGTTCGGGAATATTTCTGCTGTTCAGATATAACATAAACGGGTCCTTATTTTGCAGCGGCTAGTTTAGCGGTTCTCTCTATCGCTTTAAAAGCGCTTTTGGTAAGCTTTACGCCATTGCTGCAACAAGGATCTGTGATGATTAAAGTTCTTAGTGTATTTGGCACCCGGCCAGAGGCGATAAAAATGGCGCCGCTGGTAAACCTGCTGAAACAGCAGGCAGATATCGATAGCCGGGTATGTGTCACCGGTCAGCACCGGGAAATGCTGGATCAGGTATTGCAGTTATTTGACATTGAGCCCGAGTATGACTTGGCTATTATGAAAGCCGGGCAGGATTTGTATGATGTTACTACCAGCATATTGTTAAATATCAAAGCTGTGCTGCGTGACTTTAAACCCGATGTTGTGCTGGTGCACGGCGATACCAGCACCACTTTTGCCGCGGCACTAGCGTGTTACTACGAGAAAATTGCCGTTGGCCATGTTGAAGCGGGTTTACGCACCGGCAATATCTACAGCCCCTGGCCGGAAGAGGCCAACCGCAAGCTGACAGGCGCTATTACCCG
>NZ_DATCSY010000312.1:0-2108 GCF_036568245.1 Rheinheimera sp.
CTGCGCCAGGGCCAGCTGGCGGATCTCCTGCTCTGATAAACTTTCAAGCGCCTTACCATCCAGCGCACTGTAACGCGTCAGGCTGCTGCCATCATCCACCAGATAAACCGGTGTCGCCTGTAATTGCTTGTTTTGCCAGGCCAGGCGCTGGCTTAAACTGAGGCGGGCGTCTGTACTGTGTTGCTGCAGTATCTGTTGCGGGCTGACAACCGCCTGCTGCCATTGCACTGCTGCCGTTTGGCGCAGGTGTTCGCCGCGCACCTGTTCAATCGGTAAAATGGCCATTACCAGGCCACTTAGAAACCACAGCGTAATTTGTACTACCAGAATAAGCCCCAGCCAGTTATGCAGGGTACGGCACAGTTTTAACATGCAATGTTTTTCAGCAGATGGCGGATGGGCTATCAAAACAGAAAAACGCCACCGCTGTAAAGTGGCAAATTGCCGCAGCCGGTGGCGTGATCAGAGGTTTAACGCTTAACCGTGGTGGCTGCGACGGTTATCACGTACCAGCCACCAGACCAGATACGCCAGAATAATGTAAGGCAGCAGGCTAAATACCAGCGATACGCCAACGCCAAACAAGGTAGCGGCAATACCGATGGCCACGCCAAACGCTGTGGCAACGGCACCAATCAAGCTGGGAAAGCAGTAAAGGCCTAAAGCAATAACTAAGATGATGGCGACGGTTCTGTTCATAACGGGTTCCTTTTAAGCTACGCCCTGTGCGTTTGCTTAAAACCATCAAATGTTATGCCAGATTTTTTATTACATTAAATCAATATCTTGCGCTTTACTCTGGCGCCGGTTTGTGTGCCGGCGCCAAGATGTTAGTGTTTTTAACCATTAGTTGGTAAAAAAATGGCTATAGCTGTCAGAGCGGCGTAAAGCGCAGCTCCAGTTCGCGGTAATACAACCGGGTTAAGCCTTCAAAGCCTGAATCGGTGCCGAGAAATACCCAGATGCTGCCATCGGCGTTGCTGGTAAATTGCAACGGGGTATTGCCGGAGCCGCTGACAATTTTGCTGGCAAACTTATCGCCATCACAGCTGATTTCGCCAGAGGCAATGTTACCTATGACACGGGCATTACTGCCATCCTGGCTTTGATTGCCTTTGTCCACATTCAGGTAGTAACCCGACTGTTGCGGCTCCTGGCTGGCATAGCCGAATTTCAGATAGACTGACTCGCCCGGGGCACCACCGACGCCCATGCAATCGGAGGCGGCGTCGGTCAGAAACCGTACGGATACCGACAACTGATAACGGGTTGCCGGTTCCAGCCCGGTAATTTTGCGTTTGATATACATAAACAAATCATCGCTGCGGTTCATGCCCTGCAGGTAAAAGCCCTGGCCGGTAAAGCCGGTTGGCAGGTTGCGCACGCCGCTTTGCAGCTCATAAATAGTGGCGTTGTCGGTAGGGTAATCTGAAAAGCCTGCCTGCCACTGCTGGTTGCCCTGGCGAAAATCGTAGTAGTGGGCCGGTGAAGTGCCGGTATCTAATTCACAACCACTTAGTAATAGCAGGCTGCTGGTCAGCAGCGCTAGCGCCGGTATGTTCATGCTGCAGGTTTCCTTCATTGCGGGTACTGCAGAAAGCTTAACGTCGCAGCTAGCGCCGAAGTGTAACTGATTGCAACCAAATTGAAGTTAAGTGTTATTTTTATGCCATACTGCGCCGCGTTAACCGCCAGCACAGCCTAAGCCGGAGACATTTGCCAATGACACCCAGTATTGATTTAACTACCACACTGCAACAGATGCTGGCGCAGTGCCAGCCGCTATACACGCAGGGCAAGGTGGCAGATTATATTCCTGCACTGGCACAGGTAGATGGCCGGCAGGCGGCGGTGGCGGTGGCAACATTGGATGGTCAGGTATTCAGTGCTGGCGCGGCTGAGCAGAATTTCTCGCTGCAGAGCATCTCTAAAATATTTGGTCTGGTGATGGCGATGAACCGGCTGGGCGATGAGTTATGGCAGCGGGTAAATATGGAACCTTCCGGCCAGCCGTTTAATTCAATTGTGCAGTTGGAATGGGAAAAAGGTATACCGCGCAACCCGGTGATTAACGCCGGCGCCATTTTGGTAGCAGATGTGCTGGTCAG
>NZ_DATCSY010000313.1:0-8876 GCF_036568245.1 Rheinheimera sp.
CATGCCGGCCGGCATCCTGGCGGATATCCAGTTTCAACAGCGTTAAGCCAAAAGCATAGGCGCGGCGCAGCGTATCAAGCAGCTTACCATTGGCAATTACTGCCATACCGCAGTCAAGCAGCGACTGGTAGCACAGTAGCAAAGGCTCCAGTAACTGAGCGTTATGCCAGATCAAATCCTGTGGCCGCTGCAGCCGGTCATGCTTTAATGCTTCAGTCAGCCAGTCGCGGGTGCGCAGTAAACCGCTACGCAGGGTATTCAGCACCTGCCGGTACGGCTCACTGCTGTCGCCTGCAATGTCACGCAATGCCGGGCTGGCCTGAAACATCGATAATTCGCTGCTGAGTAAATCCAGATCCTGTGCGAACAGATCTGCCGCTTTCCAGCGACTGAGCAACAGTACCTGACGGGTCACTTTCGATGTAACAAAAGGGTTACCATCGCGATCTCCCCCCATCCAGGACGCAAACTTCACCGGTGCAGCATCCAGCGCCAGGCCTTTACCAGTCGCGTTTAACAGTTTGGCGTCCAGTTCACGCAGGAAGTCTGGCACCGCCTGCCACAACGAGCTTTCAATTACTGCGAAACCTGACTTCGCCTCATCTACCGGCGTCGGCCGCTGCTCACGGATTTCATTCGTGTACCAGGCCTGGGCAATCAGTTCACTTAAGCGCAGCTCAACTGCCTGTTGTCGGGCGGGGCTAAGTTCATATTCCAGTTCAGTTAAGCAGGCTGCGATTTCGGTCAGCTTATGGATCAAAGTACGGCGGGACACTTCTGTCGGGTGTGCCGTTAGCACCAACTCAATGGATAAAATTGCCACGGCCTGATCCACTTTGGCAGCATCAAGCTTTTTATTGTCGAGCAAACTAAACAACTCCAGCAGTGGCTCCGGCTTTTCAATGCTGGCATGACCAATACGGCTGATGGTGTGGTGCTGCTCGGCCAGGTTAGCCAGATTAAGGAACTGAGCGAATGCCCGCGCTACCGGTAACAGTTCATCGTCACTCAGGCTACGCAGGACCTGTTTTAATTTATCGGCCTGTAATTCTTCGCCCTGCCGCGCTGCTTTGGACAGCAGCCGGATTTGCTCTACCCGCTCCAGCACCGCATCCCCTAACTGGTTACGGATAGTGTCACCCAACTTAGTACCCAATAAGCCAACATTTGCTTTTAATGCTGCATAATGATCCATGTCCGTTGCCTCGTTTGCTGGATTTTGCACCACCCTAGCGCGTTATCTGTTAGTACTCAACACTGATTGATTACAAAATGGGCAACGAAATTGGTAAGACCAAATAACCAGAAATGAGACAAAAAACCCGCCATAAAGGCGGGTTTTTCAGGGAACGACAAACAGATTAGAACTTGTAGCTGATACCACCGAAGAACTGGCGACCGATAGTGTCGAACACTTCCGGTACAGTGCCGCCGTCGCTGCCGTTTGCAACGCGTGAAGGCTCTTCGTCAGTCAGGTTTTTCACACCCAGCGATACGCTTAAACCGTCGGTAATGAAGTAGCTGGCAGAGATATTGTGATACAGCACTGAGTCAATTTTAGAACCATCAGCCAGATATTCACTTTCGCCGATGTAACGATTGAAATAGGTTACATTCCAGTCGTCCATACCCGCTTGAATGCTGAAGTTGTTACGCAGTTCAGCATAGCCGCCAAAGTTACCATCGATAATGTTGGTATACTCGATACCGTCCTGCTTGAACTTCAGTAACCAGGTAATATCGTTGTTGATTTTCCAGGTTAAACCCAAACCATCAAAACGGTAGCTGATGTTACCATCAATACCACTGGTATCCTGATTACCCACGTTAGTCAGCGGGTTAGTGAAGTTTGATAAGTCACCATCTAAGGTGATGCTGAAAGTTTCACAAGATGTAACGTCACCGGCGAAACAGTTGTTTAAACCAGCTTGCGCATCTAAACGCGTAATAGCGTTAGATACTTTGAAACGCCAGTAATCAACCGTCATCGACAGACCTTCGATCTGTGATGGTGATAATACAAAACCGGCAGTGAAAGACTCTGATTCTTCCGGTTGAATATTTGAATCTGACGTGTAATTCACCAGAATTTGCGGGTCTTGCTCATTGCCCCACGGGTCGTCCAGGTAATCGTAAGAACCTGTGTTACCACCGTATAATTCGCTAACGTTTGGCGCACGGAAACCGGTTGCTGCTACAGCCCGTAACATCAGCTCGTCAGTTGCTTCGTAGGTTAAACCAATTTTCCAGGTGCTGGCTTTACCGAAGGTTGAGTAGTCATCAAAACGCAGGGCAAATTCACCGGTCAGTTTCTCACTGAACGGTACGCTGACTTCCTGATAGAACGACACAACATCATAGCTACCATTGGTTGGGTCTTGCTGCGCTGCAGTGCCTTCGCCGGCAACAATGACCGGATCCGGGTTATAGTAACCACTGTCACGGCGGTACTCTGCACCAATAGCAAAGCCAACTGCACCGGCTTCTAAATCAAACAGGTCGCCACTTAATACACCGGCAACGATATGCTGCTTGTTACCACCTGTGGCTTGTTCAAAGTAACCAACATCATCAATGATCGCTTGCGTCAGTGGCGCACCGCTGAACCAGGCTGCCTGATTAGCATAAACAGAATTTTCCATCTTCACGGCATTGATAGAGTTTGCCACTGACGTATCAGCTTCATTCTTACCAAAAGTGTAAGACAGATCCCAGCTCATGCCGGTGTGTACGTCCAACGTGCCGGCTAAACCAGCAGATAAACGTAACGTATCAGTATCTTGTGCATAAATACGCGGGCCGACATCGTTGGTACGACGACGGTAGTTCACACGACCGGTGTCGTCAGCCTCGATACCACCAGCAATCATGCCAGGTGTTAACGTAATACAGTTCAGCAGATCAGCACCCGGTGCGCCGCAAACGTCCAGCATAATATCGCCAGGCTGTGCAGCAAGCTGCTGGTCTGATTTACGCTTGGTATAAAGTACATCGGCGGTGAAAATCAGCTCGTCAGCAAATTCTTGAGTAGCATTAGCGAACAGGCTGTAACGCTTACTTGGCGTTTGATACCAGCTGTCTTTGGTGAAATCGTAACCGGTAGAACGGTCAACCCACTGATCTTGAGCATTTTGTACTTTGCCACCTAAAGAGCCGGTAGGGATAAACGAGCTGCTGCCTGGCTCTGTCCAGTCACGATCAGCCTGAATTACACCTTCACGCTTAGAAAATGATGCACCAAACGTATAGTTACCACGGTCAGTGCTAAAACCATACAGGGCACTTAATTCACCGGTTTCGCCGTCGCCTTTATCGGTGCTGCTGCCATTTAAATCCAGCTGCACACCTTCGAAATCTTTCTTGGTAATAATGTTTACTACACCGGCAATCGCATCTGAACCGTATACTGCAGATGCACCGTCTTTCAGGATCTCTACACGGGCAATCATCGCTACAGGGATAGCATTTAAGTCTACCGCGCTGTCAGCACCTGAACCTGAGTTCACCATACGACGGCCATTTAACAGCACCAGAGTGCGCTGTGCGCCCATACCACGCAAATCAACCTGCGCAACACCGTCTGCACCGTTGTTTGTTGTTGAACCAACCGCAGCGCCAGCCATAGAAGTTTGCGCTTGCAGTAGCTGGTCAACTGACGTGAAGCCTTCAACACGGATGGCAGCAGCATCGATCACCGTGACCGGAGAAGCCGTTTCCATATCCTGGCGTTGAATGCGTGAGCCAGTTACTTCAATGCGCTCTACTTTAGCGGCTTCTTCCTGCGCCATTGCGGCAGAACTAAAACCAGCGACAGAAACTGGCGCCGCCAGCAGTGCAAAGCGTACCGCTTTGCTTACGAAAGAGTTTTGCATGTTATTCCCCCTGGAAGCCTTTGTTTACGGCCGCCGTTGTTATAGTGGTGGTTTTTCCGGCGCTGACGCTACTGCTGTTGTGTTGCCAAATCCAGTCCAAATACGCCAGATAGACCTTTACTGTGACAAAGCGGGGGATTTACACTGCCAGCGTACTAACTGTACTAATTTGTTAAGCGATGCAAGAATCCGGGCAAAAAGCTAACGGCTTTCGTTTGACTTTGCTAGAATGCGCGCCCCGACGCGGCTTAGGCTGCTACGGGAACCTAAATGCATCCTTTGAAGTCAGAGTTGCTCTGCATCGTTTTTAGAGTCGGATATGAAACTAAGCTGTTTAATAGTGGACGACGAACCTTTAGCCAGGGCTGGCATTAGACATTTGCTGAACCAGCAAAACCAGTTTGAAATTGCGGCAGAAGCCGATAACGGCACCGATGCACTGCGTCTGGCAGAACTGCATCAGCCTGACATTATCTTTCTTGATATCCAAATGCCTGGCCTTGATGGTCTGAATGTGTTTAAACAGCTGGCAAACAAACCTGCGGTGATTTTTTGCAGCGCTTATGCAGAACATGCTGTTGCAGCCTTTGAACTCAGCGCGGTCGATTACCTGTTAAAACCTTTTAGTGCAGAGCGGTTTCAGCAGGCCTTATTTAAAGCCTGTGGCAAAATTATTGACAAGCTTAACCGCGGCTCAAGCAAGCCAGCAGAAACACCAGGCTATATTGACCGATTGACCATTCGCGATCCGGGCCGGTTGCGAATTGTTGAAGTTAATGACATCAGCTGGATTGAAAGCGCCGGCAACTATATTGATATCCATGTTTATTCACAGCGTAAAAGTTACTTGCTAAGAGATACTATGGCGGCAGTTGAGAAAAAACTGGACCCGGCATTGTTTGCCCGCATTCACCGTTCCAGCATAGTGCGTAAAAGTGATATCGTTGAGCTAAGACCCGGCGACAAAGGCGATGCAGAGGTAATCCTCAAGTGTGGCACCGTGCTGACAATGTCGCGGCGAAACCGCGCGGCACTGGCCGACCTGTTTGGTCATCTCGCCTGACAATACAGCGCAATAGCGGATATGTTTGATATACTGCCAGCTTCAATTCAGAGGTAGAAACGGTATGACACAGCAGCAGGTAAGCACAGCACCAAAGCCCAAAAAGTCAGGTTTCATCAGTAACCTGCTGATAAACGTTGTGATCCCTGCCGTTATTCTAAGCCGGCTCAGTGGCCCGGATGCACTGGGGCCGGTGTGGGCCGTTGTCGTAGCGCTGGCGTTCCCGCTGTTGTTTGGTCTGTGGGAACTTCGGCAATCAGGTAAAGTAAACTTTTTTTCCATACTGGGTATTATCAGTGTATTGCTGACTGGTGGTATCAGCCTGTTGCAGCTGGATCCGGCCTATATTGCTATCAAAGAAGCCTTAATTCCCGGCCTGATTGGCCTCGTAGTACTGGTAAGTCAGTACACGCCCTTTCCGTTTGTCAAAAAGCTGCTGATAAACCCCGAATTACTTGATACCGATAAGCTGTACCAGGTATTGGAAGACAGAAATAACAGTGTAGCCTTTGAACAGCGGATGGCCCGCGCTGGCTACATTGTTGCCGCATCATTTTTCCTGTCATCTGTACTGAATTATATTCTGGCGAAAGCTATCGTTATCAGCCCGCCGGGCACCACGGCGTACGCGGAAGAGCTGGGCAGAATGACCTGGTTAAGTTATCCGGTCATAGTCCTGCCCAGTATGGTGATGCTATTTGGCGCTATTATCTATATGTTCCGTCAGATAGGTAAGCTTACCGGCCAGTCGCTGGAAGATTTCATGCTGCAGTAGACTGATCAGACAAATTGCAGATTTGTCTGATTAAAGTTCTTCAGATTAGGAAACAGTTGCAAACATTGTGCTGCTGACAAACCAAACCACTGCGCCAGTGTGGCAAAATACTGCTCGTTGGCAAACTCCGGAATAATCCGTCCGGCGCCGACATCACGCTCACCACCTAGCCTCTGCTGCGGTACTGCACCGAAAATATCACCACCTTTAACAGCTCCTCCCATCACCAGCTGATGCCCGGCCCAACCATGATCGGTCCCATCACCATTAGTACTCAAGGTCCGGCCAAAATCGGACATCGTAAAGCTGGTGACGTTATTGCTGTTGCCACTGTCATCCATCGCCTGCTGAAACGCCGCCATCGCTTCTGCCACCCGCCCTAGTAGAATCGGATGCAAACGTTGTTGATCGCCATGGGTATCAAAGCCGCCCAGACGAACAAAGAACACCTGCCGGCCAACATTCAGACTGTCCCTGGCACTGATAATCTGTGCTACTTTCCGCAACTGTGCGGCCAGCGTATTACCAGATGGGAATACATCGCTGAAATCCGGTGCCAGCTTCAATGCCTGGCGCATAATGGCACTGCGCTCAATGGCATTATTGTTCAGCTGCGCATAGTGCGCCCCGATAGGATGTGACTGTCCTGCCAGCAGCGCTTGTGTAGCCTGGCGCAACACACTTGAGCGCACATCGCTGCGACGCGTAGCCTGCAAATCCGGTACCCCGCCGTGCGTCAGCCCAAACGGATTGATCAGCTCTCCGCTTTGCCACAGGTTACTGCCCGCCAGGCTGATACAACTGGCAAAATCCGGCTGCTGATACAATAACTCCAGCATTTGCGCCCCCCAGCCCCGGCTGATAATCTGCGGCTCACGGCCGCGCATCCAGGTATCCTGCTGGTCATTATGCGAAAACAAATGCTGCGGCTTGATAATGCTGCCAGACAGATACTCGGCTTTGGTGGTCGGCTGCACTAAAGTGCCTACTGCAGATACCAGAGCAAGTTTACGTTGCTCAAAGTAAGGTAGCAGCGCAGCCATCGACGGATGCAAACCAATACCATCTTCCACTTCTCGCAGCGGTTTAAGTGGCAGCGCATCTGTGACGGCCAAATCCTGCCGGGCCTGCTGATAAAACTGCAAACTCTCTCCCGCCATTGGGATCAGCATATTCAGCGAGTCATTCCCGCCAACCAGAAAGACACATACCAGTGCTTTATAGTCGGTAAAAGGCTGCTGCTCAGCTGCCAGCACAGATTGCATAAAACGCATTTGTAATGCTGACAATGTGGCTGCGCCCAGGCAGCCGCGTAAACACAGGGAGAGAAACTGACGTCGGGTGTTTAATGTCATACTACATCTCCTCTAAAGCTGTACTGCGTAGTCTGGTGAAATAAACACCAGATACAATAAAGCAGCCGCGCGCTGCTCTGCGCTGAGCTCTCGTAGCTGAGCATCAGAGTCTGCCAGTAAAGCACGCAGCTGTGCCGGCATGTCGCCGGCAAAGAACAACAGGCTGTAACGATCCAGCAGTACACCTGTGCCCTGCGTTATCAGTAACTGCGCCAGGTCGCTGAAAGCCAGCAGCATATGACGTTCATCCGGCTCGCTTACCTGCTCTTTAATACTGAGGTTAATAGCCGAATGAAACAGGTTCTGCGTTTCCAGCAACAGATCATCGGTCAGCAACTGAGCTTCCGGGACAGCAAGCCCCTGTTGTTGCAAATCACCATTAGGTGAGTAATCCGGCCGGAAGAAGTTAAATACTGACGGCGCCTGTTGTGGTGCCTGGCCATGCGAATCTTCAACCGTCACTGTACGGATGCGGCCACTACTGGAGTCTGCAGCGAGCGCACGCCATAGATGTGTTGTTTTTAACAGCGGCTCACGCAATTTACCAAAATGCGCTGACTGATAGGCCCGGCTGTAGCGGGCTTCATCATCCAGTAAAATTGCGCTCACCACAGCGGCCATATCCCCTTTTACTCCTTGGCCATTGTCATTAAATACCCGGCTGACCCGCGCGACATATGCGCTTGACGGGTTTGACGTCACCAGCCTCTGGATCAGCTGTTTACTGATAAAAGGTGCGACATTCTGATGCTGAAAAATATTATCCAGGGCAGCGCTCAGGTCCTGCTGTGCCGTCTGGTTAGCCGGTAACACTACATTATTAAGCAATTTTTTCGGCGCTGTGTCGTGGTACTCTTCAAACGCCTGCATCGGGTTGAGTAAGTCTTTTTTCTTGCGGTTCCAGTACTCACCTGGGCTGCTCCAGCCGGTAAATACTCGGGCGAAGGCTTCAATGGTATTCTGATCATAGCTGGGAATTGCCTGCCCCTGCTTATCCAGTATTTCTGTACCATCCTCATTTAGCTGTACCAGACCAATAGTGAATAATTGCAGTACTTCACGGGCGAAATTCTCATCAGAACGGATATTGCGCGCCGGATCAGGCTTTTCATTGCTCATATGGCTAAGGTAGACCCCCATCACCGGCGATTTTGCCACTTCTTCAAGCAGTTCACGGTAGTTACCAAAAGCATTACGCACCAGAATGTCGTAATAATTGGCCAGCTCCAGCGGCTCCGTATCGAGGTTCGGATGGTGCATGGATGTCACCAGGATTTCGCTGAGCGCAAAGGCAACGCGTTGGCGCAGCTGATCAGGCCCATCCAGTGCAATCTGCAACCAGGCTTCAACCCGCGTATAGTGTGACGGATGGCTCTTGTCTATCACGTCCGGCACATTTGGCATATGTAATGTGGCTGGTAGCGCCAGCTGCTTATCTATCCACTGCTGGACGGTCAGCCCTGTTGCGTAATTAATATCTGCCATTGTTGGACCAAACGTAGCCTGCTGCAGTAATCGCGCGGCTTGCTGCTCTGACATAGCACCAGCTGGCAACGGCGGTTGCGAAACCGGTGGCGGTGTTTCAGGTGGCGGCTCAACAGGATCCGGCGGCGTTTCCGGTGGTGGTTGGACAGGGTCTACCGGCCCCGCTGGCGCCGGCTCAACAGGAGCAGGTGACACCGGAGGTGGTGCCGCACTTGTAGGAGCAGCGGTATCGGACCCGCCGCATGCTGTTAACAAAAGTACTGCAGTCAGCAGCAAGCCTCTTATCACAGGATCTGCCTCCTTTTCTGACTAAAATTGACACCCCC